>NZ_POYX01000051.1:0-75789 GCF_002913865.1 Campylobacter concisus | reverse complement strand
AATTTAAAGAGAATAGATCTGAAGATTAGCGCAAATCTACATTATTAATTATATTAATACGATAGATAAGCGCTAAATTTTATAACTTGATAATTGTTTTTAATATAAATATATGGCTAAATTTCTAGCTCTTTTACCACACGTGCATTTAGTGCCATTTGCATGTGGTGTAAAAATACATTTTGATAAAAATCCCCACTATGCCCTGGAGCGTCGTAGGTTTGGACTAAATTTGCAGGCACGATGATCTCCCTTTTTAAATTTTGCTCATTTGCGCTAAGTCTTAGGTGAGAGACAAGCTGATAGATGCACATATCGGTGCAGTCGCCCATAATGACAAAGCTATCAAATTTACTTATAAATTTATTAAACTCCTGCGAATAAGCGATGCTAAGTGAGTTTTTATAAAAAGTCTTCATCTCATTAAAAAAGTCTAAATTTCGTAGCTCATCAACTGCCTGTGCTTCATTTTGCCCTTTTAAAGCATGAGCTGGGAAGCTCGCAAACTCAGCTGAATTTGGCTCATGAGCATCCTGGATGAGGATGTAGTTTTTAAGGTCAAATTTATCCCTTGCCAGCCTAAAAGTCTCTGCTATGCCCTTTGAGAGCTCACCCACACGCTTGCTAGCTAGTGCGCCTTCAGAGCAAAAGCCATTTATCATATCAACGCTTATAAAGGCAACTTTTTCACTACCATTTTTAAAAATTTCACTAAATTTAAGCGCTTTTAGGCCATTTTGCCACGCATTTAGCTCATCTAAAATTTCACTCATTACTTCTCCTTTATAGGTAAATTTATACAAAATGTCTTTGGCTCAAGGGTTATCTCTATGCTACCCTTGTGCGCCTCGATGATCTGCAGACAAAGGTGCAGTCCTAGGCCATTACCCTTTAGTTTGCTCGTCTTAAATGGCTCAAAGACGATATTTTCATTTTTTATAGAGACACCGCTGTCATAGACTATAAATTTATGTTCATTTGGCGTCTTTTCGTAGCTTAGTCTCACCACACCTTCGTCGTTTTCGTCCTCTTCAATGGCGTCTATGGCGTTAAATAAAATGTTTTGAAAGACCATCGCGATGAGGTCAAAGTCGCCACAATAAAAGGCGTCAGGGAAATTTAGCTCAAAAGTTATATCTTTTGAATACTCATAAAATTTAAGCGCCTCCTCGCACTCGCTTTTGATATCTAAAAAGTTAAATTCCTTTGGCGTGATACTAAGCCCTTTTGTAAAAAGAAGTGTGGCTTTAATGATGCGCTCAACCCGCCAGATCCCCTTTTGTATCTGCTCGACGATAGGCAAAATTTTTGGCTCAGCCCTTTTTAAAAGGGTGGAGTTTAGAAGCGAGATAGAGCCTATGGGGTTTCTTATCTCGTGAGCTAGGTGCGCTGCTACTTGACCCATCGAGGCTAGGCGCTCGGTGCGTTTTTCTTGCGTTATGTCGGTAGCTGAGATGATCTTTTTATCATCTTTGACCACCTTTTTTACAAGATAAATTTGCGAGCCAAAGTTTAGCTCGCCTTCGTCTTTTGGGATGAAATTTAGCGCCTTGCCAAGCTTTTGTGCCTCGGAGTTTTGCAAGAAAATTTCATCATTTTCATCAAGCACCCAAATGGCATTTGGCAAAATTTCCACGATATCTTTTATAAAACCTTGCAAGCTCATATAAGAAGCGGTCAAATTTTTATACTCACGCTCTATCAGATAGGTCTGCTCTATCAGGCTTTTTAGGCCATTTTGTATATCGATATCACTCACAGCAACTCCTCATAATCCTTTATCTCATAAAGCCTAAGCCGCTCATCTTTTAAGCCCAAAAGCTCGTTGCTAAAGCCACTTTTTGAAAAAAGCGCGATGATATCAGGCTTTATGCCAAGCCTTTCGCACTTGTGAAGGACTAAATTTAAGACATTTTTGCAAATTTTTCGCTCTTTGTACTTTGCTTCGCCAACGATTATCTTGCCATTTATGCTAAAAAGCATGTCTAGCTCTATATTTTTGCTCCAAAATGAGCTTAATAAAATGCCGTTAAATCCAAGCTTTTTAGCCATTAGCTCGCCGCTTAAAAGCTCAAAGCCAAGGCTCGCGTACTCGTCAAATTCTCTTTTTATAAGCTCTAAAATTTCTTCACTCCTGCCCTCTTTTAAAAGGCTTAAATTTGGCTCGATAAATCTAAACCAAAACCTTGAAAAATGGCTATTAAAGTGAATTTTATCCTCTATCTTATAAGCTCGCTCGCTCTTTTTTAAAATTTGGCGTTTATTTTTTACTCGTGGCTTTTCTTGGCTCTTTTCAAGCACTAAAAAATCCTTGCTAAAAAGCTTTGCATAGACCCTATTTGTCATGCTTTGGGGCAAAATTTTATTTACGCTAAATTTCTTTCTGTCGCTTCTAGCTAGCTTAATGAGAGCCATTTTGATGGCCTCGTCACTATCCTCGTCAAAGTAAAACCTAGCCATCAAATTTTTATAATCATCTAAAATTTCAGCCCTAATCGCCTCAAAAACATCGTAGTATGAGCCCTTTAATAAAAAGTCATCAAAAACCAGATGAAATTTTATAACTTCAGCAATACCAAGGTGCTTCATCCGCTCAAATGTCGATTTTATGGCTAAAATTTCGTATCCTTTGTGTGGCGGATTGTAGCATATTTTTAGAAAATTTTAATTATAATCACGCAAAAACTAAAAGGCTAAAGTTGGTAAATTTAGAGCACATTAGAAGAGATATTATTTTAAAAAAAGGGATACACTATTTCGACTACACCGCCTCAGGACTTGCGTATAAGCCTATCGAGGACGAGGTCGCTGATATCTTAAAAACATACGCCAACACCCACTCGCTAACATCCTCAAATGCCTATAAAACGCAGCTTTTATATGACAACGCTAGAAGAGAGCTAAAACGCGCGCTTGGGCTTGATGATAGATTTTATCTCATAGCTACAGGATATGGCGCCACTGGTGCGATCAAGAAATTTCAAGAGCTTTTGGGGCTTTACGTGCCTCCAGCTGCTAAAAGAAGGTTTGATCTAAAGCCAAACAACGACTCGCCGCTAGTTATACTTGGCCCTTATGAGCACCACTCAAATGAGATCAGCTTTAAAGAGGCGCTTTGCGAGGTTGAGCGTATAAGGCTCGCAAAAGATGGCGGTATAAATTTTGGGCATTTGGAGCAAATTTTAAAGATAAACCAAGGGCGTGAGATCATCGCTAGCTTTAGCGCAGCCTCAAACGTCACAGGCGTCATAAGCGACTACAAGCAAATTTACACGATGGTTAAGAAATTTGGCGGTATCGTGGCATTTGACGTGGCGAGCCTTAGCGCCTATGCAAATTTAGACTGCGACTACTTTGACGCGCTTTTTATCTCGCCGCATAAGCTTCTTGGCGGAGTTGGCAGTTGTGGGCTACTGGTCATCAAAAAAGTGCTAGCAAATGACGATGTGCCAAGCTTTGCAGGCGGTGGCACGGTAAGCTATGTGAGCAAAAACTACCATATATTTTTAAAGGATCAAGAGGCACTTGAAGAGGCTGGCACACCGCCTATTTTGGGGCTTATACGTGCAAATTTAGCCTACAGACTAAGAGAAGAGATAGGGCTTGCTACTATCTATGAAAACGAGAGCGAGCTTAGCGACTATCTTTGCCAAAGGCTAAGAGAAATCCCAGAGCTTATAAGCTACTGCCCACCAAATTTAAAGCGCCTTGCCATTTTTTCATTTAATGTAAAAAACGTAGCTCCATACGAGCTTTCAAAAATTTTAAGTAAAGAGTATGGCATACAAACACGTGCTGGCTGCTCGTGTGCTGGCTCATACGGACATGATCTTTTGGGGCTAAAAGAGGATCCAAGCTTCACCCACAAGCCAGGTTGGGTGAGAGTTAGCCTGCACTATACGCACACCTTTGAGGATATTGATTATTTGGTGAGTGCGATCAAGAAAAGTATCGAGAAATACGCACTTTCGTGGCAGGTCAAAGACCCTTTTGACGTAAAAGAGATAAGTGGGTGTGTCGGTGAGTAAGAAAAATGTTTTGATAGTTGCTGGAAGCGACAGCGTCGGTGGTGCAGGCGTTCAGGCGGATATAAAAAGCTGCGAGGCATTTGGCTGCTTTAGCGCAAGTGTCATCACAGCCGTGACCGCGCAAAATACAAATGGCGTTAGCAGCGTGCTTGCGATGCCAGCAAAGATGGTGAAAGCTCAGTTTGAGATGGTGCTAGCCGAGCTTGATATAGACGCCGTGAAGGTTGGCATGCTATTTAACGAGGAGATAATAGCCGTTGTAAGCGCGTTTTTAAAGGAGTTAAGAGCTAAAAATGTGCCAGTTGTGATTGACCCTGTTTGTGTGGCAAAGTCAGGTGCAAAACTGCTTGAAGATGGGGCGATCGAGGCGCTAAAAGAGCTTTTAAACCTCGCAAGTGTTGCCACGCCAAATGTAGATGAGGCTAGGATTTTGGGTATTGACCTTACAAATTTGCCTTGCGATATGGTGCTAAAGCGAACAAAGGTTGATGAAATTTGCGAGGATACGCTCTATCTAAAAAACGGGGGCGTGATGAAATTTAGCGAGGAGCTTTTTGAGCCTAGAGTGATGCACGGGGCTGGTTGTAGCTTCTCAAGCTCACTAGCGGCTATTTTAGCGCAGCAAAGTGATCTAGTAAGCGCTATAAAAATGGCTAAAAAATTTGTGGCAAAAGGGATAAAAAATGCTCATAAAAGTAAATTTGGAGCAAGACTTATAGATCATAAAGCAGGGCTTAATGGCTGAAATTTACGCTATTAGCGATGATATTTTAATGCCTGAAAATTTGGCTTTGGAGTACGCAAGAGAGATTTTGGAGTGTGGGGTTAAATTTTTTCAGTTTAGGTCAAAAAAAGCGGTCAAAAATGAGAAGCTTGCAAGTGAAATTTTAAATTTATGTGAGAAATTTGGCACGAAATTTATCGTAAATGACGATGTCAAATTTGCTAAAAAGATAGGCGCTAAGGCCGTTCATCTAGGCAAAGAGGACGAGGGCATAAAAGAGGCGTTTGAGATTTTGGGCAAAGACGCATATGTGGGCGTTAGCTGTTATAATGATATAAGCTTAGCCATAAATGCCGCTAAAAACGGGGCTAGCTACGTCGCTTTTGGCTCTGTTTTCGCAAGCCCCACAAAGCCAAATGCCCCAAAATGCGACCTTGAAGTAGTTAAAGAAGCAAAGCAAATTTTAGATCTACCAGTTTGCGTGATAGGTGGCATAAATGAGAGAAATATCGGCTCGCTCTCTCACGCAAATCCCGATCTCATCGCCATCATCTCAGCGATATACAAAGATGGCAACATCAAAGAAAATATCAAAAATTTACAAAAACTTGTTAAAATTTTTTAAATTTTTGCTTAATAAATATTTTGTATGACTTGATGTTAAAAAGAAAAAATTAGTTATAATTTAGTTTTTATTTTACTTTTAAGGAAAAGATATGAGATGCAAATTTTCTATTATTCTAACAGGGGTTTTGCTATTAGGATGCGGTGATGATAATGTAAATACTGTTAAAAATTACACCTTTCCTCAAGATAAGTCAATGACAGTAGGTACGGCCATAGATGGATATATAGAGTGTGCCAAGGTTGATTGGAAGGATGCTAGTACAAAAGACCTAAAGCTTGTAAGTGCTACATGCGAGATCAAAAAAGAGCTAATAGAAGCTGAAAACAAGGAGGTGCAGGCAAAATATGAGGAAGCCTTGCAAAAGGCAAAAGAAGAACAAGCGCAAAAATTAGAAAAGGCTATTGG
Organism: Campylobacter concisus; assembly: GCF_002913865.1. Classification (GTDB taxonomy): domain Bacteria; phylum Campylobacterota; class Campylobacteria; order Campylobacterales; family Campylobacteraceae; genus Campylobacter_A; species Campylobacter_A concisus_AM. The sequence continues at coordinate 70,004 of NZ_POYX01000051.1, read as the reverse complement.
TGATGTTTTGGAAAATACCAATAATCTTGACAAAGAGAGTGTTCTAAAGATAGCAAATGAGTTTTGTGAATACGATATCTCAAAAAAAAATCAAGCACCGATATTTCCAAAAGTTAAATGTGATGAAGAAAAATTAAATACAAAAGCTAAAGAAATTTTTAAAGAGCCTCATAGTAAAGCACTTGGCGAGCTTGCAACAAAGATGAACTTTAAACACTTGCTTGAAGATCTGAAATTTGTTGCACAATATTCTAAAGAAGAGCCAGATGTCCGATTTTATAATCAAAGACCAGAAGAAATAAAAGATAAAAAAATACAAGTCATGTTTGTTGTAAACACAGATAAAACGGTAAATATACAAAAGATAGCACTTTATGTTGATGGTCAAGCCAAAGAACTTGGACGTTACTTTATAGGAAATTTTTATAAAAGATGATTTGACTTTAGCTTTGCAAATTTTTAAAGTTTATTTGCTTATCACTTAGTTCAAATTTTAGAGAAGAAATTACTCGTTCACGAAATTTTAAAATTTGCTTGACACTCATTTGATTTGACAAAACAAATTTACAAATTTTAAAATTTAAATTTTACAGATCGGTAGGTCTGATCAAACCTAAACGTTAGCAGATTTTGCAGTATCCCAAAAAGTACCATGAAGGTGACAAAGCTGCTTCCGCCGTAGCTAAAAAACGGCAGTGGCACGCCCACGACTGGCGCAAAACCAATCGTCATCGAGACATTTACTCCCACATAAACAAAGATGAGCGCGGCTATGCCAGTGGCGGTCACCTGCGTGAAATAATCATTCTTAAGCCCGTAGTTTAGGCTAAGTAAGTGCGTTATAAGCGCTCCATAAAGCCCCAGCAAAAGAAGCGCCCCATAAAAGCCAAAACGCTCGATATTATAAGCAAAGATGAAATCGCTAGTAGCGATTGGCAAAAATTTAAAGTGTGTCTGCGTAGCCTCGTCCTTTGGCTTGCCTTTTAGCCCGCCGCTACCTATGGCGATGATACTTTGTTTGACGTGGTAGCTTGGCTCTTCGGCGATAAAGTCGTGGATCCTCTTTTTTTGATAATCATGCAAATTTTCATACAAAACTGGCGCCGAAAATCCTATGGCAAGGATGATGCAGATCCAAATTTTCTTATTTACACCGATGACAAAAAGGATGGTGTAGCCAACTATCAAAAGTATGAGCGCGGTGCCAAGATCAGGCTCTTTCATGATGAGCGCAAATGGCAAAAGTATGTAAAAACTAAGCCTTAAAAAGTCTTTTAGTCCGTATCCATCTACCTCTGGCGGGCGCTGCTTAACTAGATAGGCCAGCATCAGCAAAAAGGCTGGCTTCATGAGCTCTGAGGGCTGAAGCGTGAAGTGAACGAATGGGATCTCCAGCCAGCGCCTAGCTCCAAGCTTGCTAACGCCAAAGATATCAACGCTTAAAAGCAGCACGATGCAGACCCAGTAAAACATCGGGATGATCCAGTCGATGCGTCTAATAGGTAGTAAAAATGCGATGCAAAATGAGACAAATCCGATGCCAAAATACACAAGCTGTTTGTTTGCCAAAATGTCGTTTGCTTCGGAGACTAGGATGTATGAGATGGCTATGATTGGGATGATTAAAAACGGCTGAATAAAATCAAAATGTGTTAAAATACGCCGATCTAGTTTTATCAAGAAGCAAACCTTAATTTTTGGGCTAGATTATATCACAAACAAGGCTTTGATTTTGGTTAAATTTAATGTTTTAAATAGCTCAAGACTCGACGTTGCAGTGGCCAAAGAGCTTCAAATTTCACGTAATCAAGCTTTAAATTTGATAAAAGACTCCCTTGTAAGCGTAAATTTAAAACCAGTCTCAAAACCTAGCTTTTTACTGAGCGAAAACGATGAAATTTGTGTAAATTTTGCCCCAAAAAAAGAGGTGCAAAACGAATACGAAGTAAATTTTGACATCCCGATCATCTATGAAGACGACGATCTCATAGTGCTAAACAAGCCCCCGCAAATCGTCGTTCACCAAGCCCCAAGCGTCAAAGAGGCGACACTTGTTGAGTGGCTAAACAAAAAGGGCTTTATGCTTTCAAATTTAAACGGCGACGTAAGAGCTGGCATCGTCCACCGCCTAGATAAGGGCACGAGCGGCGCTATCGTCGTTGCTAAAAACAACTTTACCCACGCAAAACTAAGCGAGCAGTTAAGCGATAAGAGCATGGGACGAATTTATCTAGCGCTCACCGACTTGCCCCTAAAAGAGGACGTCATCATCGACAAGCCAATCGGCAGAAATCCAAACAACCGCCTAAAAAAAGCGATCATCGCAGACGCTAAATTTGCAAAAAGCGCCTTCGTAAATTTACTAAGCGAAGGCGGAGTAAATTTGATAGCGGCAAAGCTTTTTACAGGCAGGACGCACCAGATAAGAGTGCATCTTGCTAGCATAAATCGCCACATTTTAGGCGATGATTTATACGGATTTAAGAGCCAAGGCGATAAAATAAGCAGGGTTATGCTTCACGCTTATATGCTCTATTTTATCCATCCGCGAACTGGCAAAAGGGTAGAATTTACCGCAAAAACGTATGATGACTTTAACCAAATAATTTACAAAAAAATTCCCAAGGAGATTTTTGATGAAAAAATTTGCCCTACGCATATTGACACCATTTTTAGTAGCTTTCTTAGCGGGATGCGGCTCTAACGTACCGACTCAGCAAAGCACGTCACTACCAACTATTACAAGCTTAAAAACTATTTCAGACATGACAGAAGTTGGCTTTGAGTGGAACCCAGTGACCGATGAGAGCGTCGTTGGCTACTACCTTTACCGCTCAAATCCAAACGATGCAAACTCAAAAATGCAACTAGTTGCAAACATAAAAGACCGCTTTGCTACGCACTATGTGGATCGCGACCTAGCTCCAGAGACCACTTACTCATACCAAATGAGAACCTACTCAAGCAACGCCATCTCTCAACCAGGTGCGATCGCAACTGCGACAACTAAGCCACTACTTGACTCTGTGCCATTTGCGCAAGCTATCACTGGGCTTCCAGGCCGTGTAAAAGTGATCTGGAGACCACATCCTGATAGCACAGTAGCAAGCTACATCATCCAAAGAAGTGATGCAGGAGCTAATAAATTTAGCCAAGTAGCAGAGGTAAATGGCAGACTAAATGCCGAGTATATCGACACTGAGGTAAAACCTGGCAGGTCTTATGAGTATAGGATCTTAGTTAAAACTTCTTCTGGCGTCATCTCAAAACCAAGCCAAAACATAAGCGCCACAACAAAGGAGTTACCCTAAATCAGTAACAAACGTCCAAGCGACCAAAAATGCTCCAAAAAAGATCATCTTAACGTGGGATTACGCGCCGGCTGAGGATTTTGCTTATTTTAAGGTTTATAGAACGACAAGTAAAATTTTGCCTTACACATACCTAGCAAAAACGACTAGCAACACCTACGAAGACCTTATAAACACAAACGCAGCGACAAGATATTATAGAGTAACAGCGGTCGATAAAGACGGCCTTGAGAGCTTAAAACAAGAAGAGCCGATAGTTGGTAGCACACTTGGTGCGCCAAAAACTCCAAGCATAAGCGCTAGCTACGATGGTAGCGGCGTAAATGTAAGCTGGAACGCAGTTGATAGAGCTAGCTCATACACAGTTTATAGAAGTGGTGCTAGCGAGAAAGTCTTTAGCGGTATAAGTGATACTGGGCTTAGAGATGACAGCGTTCAAAAAGGAGCTAGCTACTCTTACAGCGTCGTAGCAGTCGATGAGTACGGCATCGCCTCTGATAAGTCATCAAAAGCAGAAGTTAGCATAAAATAATGCCAAATTTCATCGCTTCATCCTTAAAAGAGCTCTCGTTTCCATTTGGTAACGACAAGATCAAATTTCTTTGGCAAGCAAATGGCCGAAACGAGAGGCTCATCTACACAAAAAATGAAGAAGAGAGCTTTTTTCTAGTCGTAAAAGGCGGCAAAAACGGCGTCGTCGTAAAGGGAGAAAAGCTTACAAAGCCAGCCAAAGTTGGCCTTTTACAAGAGGCTCTTGAGCTTTTTAAAGAGCAAAATTGTAACGGTATCATCAGCCAAGCATTTGCCGTGAAAAAGACAAATTTAACCAAAAAAGTGAGTGAAATTTTAAGCCTTGAAGAGTTTGCGCCAGCATTTAGCGAGCTAAAAGATAAATTTGAAGAGATATTTATCGAGATAGGCTTTGGCTCTGGCAGACACTTGCTCTATCAGGCTAAAAACAATCCAAATGCCCTAGTTATCGGCATAGAGGTATATAAACCAAGCATCGAGCAAGTAGCAAAGCTAGCTAGGGCAAATGCCCTAGAAAACGTGCGGCTGATAAATACAGACGCAAGGCTTTTACTCTCGCTAGTTGGATCAAATTTGGTTGATAGAGTCTTTTTGCACTTTCCGGTGCCGTGGGATAAGGCCGAGCATAGACGCGTGGTCTCATCGGCGTTTGCGCTTGAGTGCCAGAGGATACTAAAGGTTGGTGGTAAATTTGAGCTACGGACTGATAGCAAGGAGTATTGCGACTTTAGTTTGAGTAAATTTTTAGAGCCCACAAACTCAAAAATCGAAGCTTTTAAAAATAGAAATTTAGAAGTAACAAGCAAGTATGAAGACCGCTGGAGACGCCAAGATAAGGACATTTACGATGTCATTTATACTTGTGAGGCAAAAAGCGGTGAGAGTGTTTTGGCTGGGGATTTTAGCTTTAAAGAAAAGACAAGTGTAAAAAATATCATTAAAAATTTTAAAAATTTCATCATCAAAAAAGAGGATCACTTTTTACATTTTGAAGAAATTTACACCATAAGCGGTGATGAAATTTTGTTAAAAGTCGCCTTTGGAGCGTTTAACAAACCAGAGCAGTGTTTTATCAAAATAAGCGATGAGAAAAGCGAATATTTTATAAAAAAACCGATATTAATACGTGAAAATTTAGCAGCACACGAGCTTTTGAAGGAGTATTTGGCTGATGCAAGAGATAATTAGTGCAAGAAATTTAAGCCTAGCTTATGAGCGCAACGAGGTTGTGATCAATAGCGTAAATTTAGACATCTACGCAAATGACTTTGTCTTTATTACAGGCAAGAGCGGAAGCGGAAAAAGCACGCTTTTAAAGTCATTTTACGGAGAAATTTCGCCCCTAGCTGGCGAGCTAAATGTCTGCATGACGCAAATGGACGATATCGATGACAAAAGACTTTGCGAGCTTAGACAGCGAGTTGGTATTATATTTCAAAACTACCGCTTGATAAATGAGTGGAATGTCGAAAAAAACGTCATACTGCCACTTATCATCAAAGGCGTCAATCAAAATGTGAGCAAAAAGCAGGTGGCTAAACTTTTAAAACATGTAAATATGCTTCACAAAGCCGATAAATACCCTCGCGAGCTAAGTGGCGGCGAGCAGCAAAGAGTCGCCATGGCAAGAGCACTCGCGCACAATCCAAATTTGCTTTTATGCGACGAGCCAACGGGAAATTTAGACGAATACTCAAGCGATGTTATCTGGTCGCTTTTAAAATCAGCCAGAGAATTTCTAGGCACAAGCGTGGTTGTGGTGACACACCACATCCCATCAACGCTTCGCATCCCATACCGCCACTTCGTCATAGAAAATGGAGGCGTGCATGAGATCGCTTAAAAACCACCTTGGATTTATATTGCCGTTAATCGCGCTTTTATTTTCAGTGCAGTTTAGCCTTACAGCGGACAAGATCGTAAGAGAGTATGAGAGGCTTATGGGAAATGACTACAACATCGTGGTGGTTTCAAACAAAGAGCTAAGCGAGCCAGTGCTAAAGCCAGTGATTAGCACGCTAGCTAGCGTCGAGTCACTAAGCCCACAAAAGATCATAGACCGCCTATCAAACGATATCTCGGCTAAAAATTTATCCATCCTGCAAAATGCCTTGCCTAAATTTTACTCACTAAGATTAAGTGAATTTCCATCGCCAGAGTACATGGAGGAGATAAAGCAAAAGCTTTTGAAATTTGATGGTATAAGCAAGGTCGAGACATTTTCAAAGACCCATGATAAGGTCTTTAAGATGCTAAATTTAGCTAAAAGTATATCCTATGCATTTATGGCGATACTTTGTGTTGTAGGGCTTATGCTTATGCTTAAACAGACTAAAATTTGGCTATTTGAGCATAGAGAGCGCATCGAGATCATGACGCTTTTTGGAGCGCCATTTTGGTTAAAATCAGCCATGCTTTATAAATCAGCCATGGTTGATAGCATAGTTGCGACCATTGTTGTTGGTGCTTTTTTCTTTTTCTTACCAAATTTTGAAATTTTTAGAGAAAATGCCGCAAGCATCGATGTAGTCTTGCCTAGCCTTGATCTTTCAAGAGATATATTTATCCTTTTTGGCGTGGCTGTGGTTTTAAGCATTTTTGCTGTTAGTTTAGTGATGAGTAAGGCTAGAAAAAGCACGATATGAAAAAAGGAATTTTTACACTTTTGCTAGCATTTGGCCTAGCTTTTGCATCAAATACTAAAGAGAAGATAAAAGACTCCAAAAACTCGCTAAGATCGAGCCAGGTGATGAGTGAGCAGCTTAGTAAAAAGCTTGATGACTTGGCTGGTGATATTGTAACTGGTGAGAAAAAACTTCGTGGCATAAGTGGCGATATCACAAATTTAAAGGGTCAAATTTCAGTTCTTGAGACAAATGCTTCAAAAGCGCTTCTTGAGCTTGATGATCTAACAAAGCAAAACAAAGAGTTAGAGCGCACGCAAAAAGAGCTAGAGCAAAATATGATAAGGATCATCGCAGAAGATTTATCATTTGATCTTATGATGTCGGCAAGCGAGGGCAAACAAAGCGAAGAGAGCATCATCTCATCGCAAATTTTAACCAAGCTAAACGCCATAGCAAAAGAGGACTTTAAAAGGCTTAGTGAGAACTACGAAGATACGATAGAAAAGATAAAAAACAAATCAAGCAAGATAAATGAGATAAACTCAAGCATAAAAAACTATAGACGCAAGCAAAGTGATCTACAAAGCCTAGAGAGCACGCAGAAAAATACAATAAGCGGACTAAAGCGTGATAAAGAAATTTACAGCAAAAAGTTAGCCAAGCTTCAAGCGCAGCAAGATGAGCTAAGAAAGACACTAGAACAGCTTGCTATCATGCAAAAGCAAGAGGATGAAGCCGCACGTACAGCCAGAGAAAAGCAAGAAAGAGCATCTAGTAAAGGTGACAAAAAAGGGTCAAAGAGCCAGCCAATGGGCGGGGGCTATCAAACAAGCTCAGTTAAGAGATACTCAGGCGCAAGGACGATCGCTCCACTTGATAGCTACTCTGTAAAGCAAAAATTTGGCAATTACGTAGATCCGATATATAACATCAAAATTTTTAACGAGTCAGTCGTGCTTCGCTCAAGTACCCCAGATGCGAAGGTAAAAAGCGTGCTAAATGGCAAGGTGGTCTTTGCTAAAGCTACTCCGATGCTTGAAAATGTTGTCATCATCGAAAACGAAAACGGCATCCACACGATCTACGCCCACCTAAGCCAGATCGCGCCAACTGTAAAGGTCGGCTCGCTCGTGCAAAAAGGCTACGTCATAGGCCGAGTTAGAAACGATCTCACCTTTGAAGTAACGCAAAGAAACTACCATATCGACCCGCTTGAAATGATCTCAAAATAGTCACTTTGTAAGCGTTATTAGCTAAATTTAAAGCCTTTTTGGCTAAAATGCGTGAATTTCAAGGAGCATGACAATGAGTAAGAGAAAACGCGTATTGGTCAAATTTTCAGGCGAGGCCTTGGCTGGAGAAAATGGTTTTGGCATAGACACAGCTGTGCTTAAATTTATAGCAAGCGAGATAAAAGAACTCATCGATGGTGGGATCGAAGTTGGCATCGTAATAGGCGGTGGTAACATAGTGCGTGGTGTGAGCGCTGCAAAAGACGGTATCATCAAGCGAACAAGTGGCGATCACATGGGCATGCTAGCAACTGTCATCAACTCGATCGCGATGCGTGAAGCTTTGGAGAGAAGCGGACTTGAGGTAAGAGTGCAAAGTGCGATCAAGATGGAAGCGATCTGTGAGACCTTCATCGTAGGACGTGCGCAGCGCCATTTAGAAAAGGGCAGAGTTGTCATCTTTGCTGCAGGCACTGGCAATCCATTTTTCACAACAGATACAGCAGCCACGCTAAGAGCTATCGAGATCGGCTCAGATATGATCATAAAAGCGACAAAAGTTGATGGCGTTTATGACAAAGATCCTAAAAAATTCAAAGATGCAAAACTTTTAAAATCACTAAACTACGAAAAGGCGATGAGCGATGACATCAAGGTTATGGACGATACCGCCATAGCTTTAGCAAAAGATAACGCACTGCCGATCTTAGTTTGTAATATGTTTAAGGCTGGAAATTTATTAAAAATAATAAATGAAGAAGAAGCAGCCCTATACTCAGTTGTAAAATAAATTTCAAAAAGGATAAAAATGAGAACAGAACAAATCACAGCAAGAGCGCTAAAACAAGTAGGAGATGACAGATATAAGCTTTCACTTATCGTTGCAAAGCGCGCAGAAGCGCTAGCAAATGGCGCCATAGCTTTAGTTGATGCTGATACTTCAAAGATGAAATTTGCCGACATCGCACTACTTGAAGTGGCTGAGGGCAAAATAGGCTTAGAGGCAATAGTTGAAGGAAAATAGTCTTTTTTTAGAGCAGTTGATAGAGCAAATTTTAGCTTGCAAAAACGTTTCAGAAGCGATAAAACTGCTCTTTTCTCTTTGTGAGAGAAGTGAAATTTTAGACAAAGCCGTAGATAGCTGCGTCACATCTCACGCTGGACAATACCGCAAAAGTGGCGAACCATACGCCATCCACCCCATCTTAGTAGCCTCTATCGTAGCAAACATGGGCGGCGATGAGAGCATGGTCATAGCTGCACTTCTTCATGACGTAGTCGAAGATACCGACGTAACGTTAGGTGAGCTTCAGGCTGAATTTGGCGATGAGGTTGCAAAGCTGGTTGAAGGGCTTACAAAGATAGTTGCCATTAGAGAAAACAAGCTCGCAAGCTCAGATAGCAACGAAAAACTGGCAAGCTCAGCGCTAACTTTTAGAAAAATGCTCTTAATCTCCATAGAAGACGTGAGAGTCCTTGTCGTAAAGCTTTGCGACAGGCTTCATAATATGCTAACTCTTGAGGCGCTAAGACCTGAAAAGCAAAAACGCATAGCCGAAGAGACGCTTATGGTCTATGCTCCGATCGCTCATAGACTGGGAATTTCATCGATCAAAAACATACTTGAAGATTTAAGCTTTAAGTATGCGATGCCAGAAGAATACGCAAAGATCGATAGCTACCTAAACAAAAATAAGCAGCAACTTAGCCTAAAACTAAATGCTTTTCACGAAAAAGTAAGTCAAATTTTGCTTGAAAATGGCTTTATCGAGGGCACTTTTGAGATACAAAAACGCATAAAACACTACTACTCGATCTACCTAAAGATGCAAAGAAAGGGCATTTCTATCGAAGAGGTGCTTGACTTGCTTGCTATTAGGATCATCGTGCAAAAGCCGCTTGATTGCTACCTTGCGCTTGGAAATTTGCATATAAACTTTAACCCTCTCATCTCAAGATTTAAAGACTATATCGCGCTTCCAAAGCAAAATGGCTATCAAACTATACACACAACCATTTTTGATAACAAAAGCATATTTGAGGCGCAAGTTCGCACTTATGATATGCATAAAACCGCTGAATACGGCGTTGCCGCTCACTGGAAATATAAAAACGGCGAGGGCAGCTTACTCAATCCAAAACTCGACTGGCTAAATGACATCAGCATGCAAAATAGCGAGAACGAGGGCAACGTCGAAGAGCTTTATGAATACGCAAAAGATAGCCTTTATATCGAAGATATCGCAGTTTATTCTCCAAAGGGCGAGGTCTTTACGTTGCCACGTGGTGCTACGGCGCTTGATTATGCTTATGAGATTCACTCAGAGATCGGACTTTACGCAAAAGAGGCTTATATAAACCGCGTTAGGATGCCGCTTCTAACAGAGCTAAAAAATGGCGATATCGTTAGGATAGTAACTGGCGAAGAGGCTAAATTTCGCTGTTCGTGGATAAATAGCGTGCGAACAGGCAAGGCAAAGGCGACGATAAGGTCATTTTGTAAGCAAAAGATAAGAGATATAAACTACAAAATGGCGATAGATATCTTAAAATCAGTATTTAACGTCTCAAAAGATAGAATTTTAGAGTGGATAGAGAGCGAAAATTTAGGCAAAAAGGTCTTTCGTGCGGCAACTGATAGCGAGTATTTGCAAGAAGTGGCAAATATGCTTAAAAAATACATCAGAAAAGAGCGTCCATTTATGATCTCTTTGGGTGACAAATATCAGATCAAAAAGCAAAAATTTGAAAACATAGTGATCTACTCAAACCATAAAATTTCAAATGTCGAGTTTGATTATTGCTGCAATCCAAAAAGGGGCGATAGCATAGTTGGCTTTAAAAATGGTCACACCGTGACAGTGCATCACAAGCTTTGCGAGCGCGCTGGTAAGCTCATGGATAAAGGCGATGAGATCATCTTTGTCAAATGGACGAGAAATGCCCCACATAGGTATAAAATTTTATTAAATTTAGAAAACAGAAAAGGTGCGTTGGCTGAATTTTTAACATATCTTGCTAGACTTGATATAAATTTAGCTACAATCTCGCTAAACGAAGCAAATGATCTTAGCGGAGATACGTTTGAAATAAGCGTCGAAATAGCAGAAAACATCGATGCAAACGAGATCAAAGAGAAGATCAAAGATAGATATAAGATTATTGATTTTGTTTCGCAAAGCGACCCATATCATAATTAGGAGAGAAAAATGGTTCAAGATATAGATGATATTTTACAAGAGATAAACCGCGGCGTTGCTGAGATGATCGATGCTGAAAGGGTTGAAAGCTTAATTAAAAATTATTATGAAAAAGGCGAAAATTTCTACGTAAAAGCAGGCTTTGACCCAACAGCTCCAGACCTTCACCTAGGTCACACAGTCGTTTTAAACAAGATGGCGTTACTTCAAAAACATGGCGCTATCGTGCAGTTTTTGATAGGTGATTTTACCGCTCAGATAGGCGATCCAACAGGCAAGTCAGCCACTAGAAAAAAGCTAGATCAAGAGACCGTTTTAAAAAATGCTAAAACCTACGAAGAGCAAGTTTTTAAAATTTTAGATCCTAAAAAAACTGTGATAATGTTTAACTCAAAATGGTCAAATGAGCTAGGAGCTGCTGGGATAATAGAGCTTACTAGCACATTTTCAGTAGCTAGAATGCTAGAGCGAGATGACTTTGAAAAGAGGATAAAAGCAGGCAATCCTATATCAATCTCTGAGTTTATGTATCCGCTTCTTCAAGGATATGATAGTGTTGCTATGAAGTGTGACATCGAGATGGGCGGCACAGATCAGAAATTTAACCTTCTAATGGGCAGAACCTTGCAGCGAACATATAATATCGGCAAAGAGCAAGCTGTCATCATGATGCCACTTCTTGAGGGACTTGATGGCGTAAATAAGATGAGTAAGAGCCTTGGCAACTACATCGGCGTAACTGAAAATGCAAATGATATGTTTGCAAAAACGCTTAGTATAAGTGACGAGCTTATGTGGCGCTGGTATGAGCTACTAAGTACAAAAAATCTTGGCGAGATAGAAGAGTTGATGAATGATGTAAATAGTGGTAAATATCATCCAAAAAAGGCAAAAGAGGATCTTGCTTATGAGATAACAGCGAGGTATCACGGCGAGGAGGCGGCAAAGGCTGCTATGGCTGAATTTAACAGCGTGCACTCTCAAAATCAGCTCCCAACAGATATGAAAGAATTTAGCTTAAAAGCGCCAATTTGGATAGTTGAAGCCTTATCTCAGTGTGGGCTAAGTGAGTCAAATTCTCAAGCAAGGCGAGATATAAAAGCAAACGCAGTTAGCATCAATCAAGAAAAAATTAGTGATGAGCAGTTAAAATTAGGAGCAGGCGAGTATATCTTGCAGGTTGGAAAGCGTAAATTTGCAAAGATAAAGGTTGAATAAATGGAGTTAAAGCCGTTAAAAATAGGTAAATACGAGATAAAATACCCGATATTTCAAGGCGGTATGGGGCTTGGCATCAGCTGGGACAAACTAGCTGGCAATGTGAGCTTAGAAGGCGGTCTTGGCATAATTAGCTCAGTTGGCACAGGCTACTATGAAAACCGCAAATTTATAGATAAAGAGCTAAACGCAAAGCCTTTTGGAAGTGAAAATTTCTACTCTACAAGAGGCCTTCGAGCTGTCATAGAAAATGCACGTAAAATTTGCGGTGACTTGCCACTTGGCGTAAATATAATGTATGCTGCAAACGACTACGCAAGGGTGGTTAAAGACGCCTGCGAGGCTGGTATAAACATCATAGTCTCAGGTGCAGGTCTGCCTACAAATTTACCTGAATTTACACAAAATTTTAAAGAGATAGCACTTGTGCCGATCGTCTCGAGTGCAAAAGCTCTAAAGATAATCTGTAAGCGCTGGCTTCAAAGATATGAGCGCTTGCCAGACGCTGTCGTGCTTGAAGGACCGCTAAGTGGCGGTCACCAGGGCTTTACATATGAGCAGTGCCTTGATCCTGAGTTTTCACTATTTAACCTTATCCCACAGGTAAAAGCTGAGATCAAAGAGTGGGGTGACTTTCCGCTCATCGCAGCTGGTGGAATTTGGGATAAAAACGACATCGAAAAGGCGATATCGCTAGGCGCAGACGGCGTTCAGATGGGCACACGCTTTATCGGCACTCACGAGTGTGACGCAGATATTGGCTTTAAAGAGGTTTTGCTAGCGGCTAAAGAGAAAGACATCGAGCTTATAAAGAGCCCAGTTGGCTACCCAGCTCGCGGGATAAGAACAAATTTGATAAATTTAGTCGATAAAAGAATGGGTCCAAAGATCCAGTGCATAAGCAACTGTGTGAGCCCTTGCCAAAGAGGCAAAGAGGCAAAGCAGGTGGGATACTGCATCGCAGATAGGCTATTTGACGCATATAGCGGCAAAAAAGAGAGCGGGCTATTTTTCACAGGGGCAAATGGCTACAAACTAAAAGAGCTAATAAGCGTAAAAGAGCTAATGCATAAGCTGGTACATGGTGAATGAAACGGGTTTTAATATCTCTTTTCCTAGCATTTAGTTTTCTTTTTGCGACGACAAATTCGGAGACTTTTGCCAAATTTGATAGAAATTTTATGGCTCTAAACAGAAGCGCGAAGATCAAGCTTCACAACGATATAAAAAATATCTATGTCGATGCGATCATTAAAAACGATAAAAACACGAAAAAACAAGCGCTATCAAGGCTAATAACAAGCTCAAAGGCGCTTGGTTTTGACTCAAGCGCATATATAAGAGATCTAAATTCGATAAATGGCGTAAAAGGTGCTAGTATGCCAGCAGCTTCGCCAGCTCTAACGCTACTAAGCGCGACAAAGGTAAATGACACCTTGGTGCTTAAATTTAACACAAAGCTAGATACCGCAAGGCTAAAAACATCATTTGCCAAACAGCAAAACGCCTACAAAAACATCATGGATATTGATGGCAGGCTAAATGGCAACCCACTAACTTATAAAAATTTCATCTCAGACTACATCCACATCTCGCAGTATGATAAAAACACCGTTAGGATCATTTTTTCTGACAAGGTGCAAAAGACGATAAAGGCAAATGCAACTGGGGACTTGCTAATAATAAGCGCTCAAAATTTCATCTCAAACGAAAACGTAAGAGCGCCACTTCATAAGCTTAAAAATAAAAATGAAAAGCCAGCACAAAGCGAGGTAGAGCCAAATTTAAAGTCTGAGCCAGCACAAAGCGAGCCAGTAGAAGAGCCTTTGCCTCCAGTTGCGGCGGGTAAATTTTCACGCAACAAAACGATCGTCATCGACCCAGGTCATGGTGGCACAGACCCAGGCGCGGTAGATGGCAAACTGCAAGAAAAAACAGCCGTTTTAGGTGTAGCCAAAAAGCTTGGTGAGATACTAAAATCTCGTGGTTACAAGGTCTATTTCACCAGATCAACTGACGTTTTTATAAATTTAAGATCAAGAACAAAATTTGCAAACGACAAGATGGCTGACCTCTTTGTCTCCATCCACGCAAACGCCGCTCCAAACGCTACAAAAGCAAAGAGTATGCACGGCATCGAGACATTTTTCTTATCGCCTGCAAGAAGCGAGCGCAGTAAAAACGCAGCCGCACTTGAAAATAAATCAGACATCGAAGAGATGAACTACTTTTCTCAGCAAACGTTTCTAAACGTGCTAAACCGCGAGAAGATCATCGCTTCAAACAAGCTTGGTATCGACATCCAAAAGGACATTTTAGCAAGCGCTAGAAAGGTCTATGCAGCCAGCGACGGCAGCGTGAGAGAGGCGCCATTTTGGGTACTCGTGGGTGCTCTTATGCCAGCGGTTCTTGTCGAGATCGGCTACATCACACATCCAGTCGAGGGCGAAAAACTCTTTAACGAGGCCTATCAAAAAGCCCTTGCAAACGGCATCGCAAACGGCATAGATGGATATTTCGCAAAAAATAGATGAAAAATGCAAATTTAAGTTTTAAAGGGCAAATTCCATTTAACGAAGAGTTTGGCGACATCTACTTTAATACCGAAAAACCCTGGCTTGAGAGCGAATTTGTCTTTGCGAGTGCACTTGATGAAATTTGGCAGAGCAAAGATAGTTTTATAGTCGCCGAGACTGGCTTTGGTGCTGGGCTAAATTTCTTCACACTTTGTAAGAAATTTAAAAATAGCCCCAAAAAACTTCACTTTGTTAGTATCGAAAAAAGTCCTATCAAAAAAGAAGATCTTTTAAAAATTTATGAAAATTTAGGCATTTTTAAAGCTTATGCTAAAAAGCTAGTTTCGCTCTATCCACCGCTAATCTCAGGCATACACCGCATAAATTTTGCTCCAAATATCACCTTTGATCTTTGCTACGGCGAGGCAGATCAAATTTTGCCTGAGCTTGAATTTAGCGCTGATATCTGGTTTTTAGACGGCTTTGCCCCAAGTAAAAATGGCTCGATCTGGAGCGAGGATGTCTTTAAGCAGATCGCAAGGCTAAGCAGGGTTGGTACTATAGTTAGAACTTATTCGTGCGCAAAAATGGTAAAAGAGGGGCTAAAAAATGCTGGCTTTTTGCTGAGCCTAAAAGAGGGTTATGCTAGAAAACGCCAGATGAGTAGTGCCGTGCTAGAGAAAAAGGATGAAAATTTAAAGGACGCTTGGTTTGCGAGGTGCGAGCCAGTCGCCAGCGTAAAAGGCAAAACAGCGCTTGTTATAGGAGCAGGAGTGGCTGGGCTTGCCACCGCTGGAGAGCTAGTCAAAAATGGCTTTAAAGTGGTGATCGCCGAGGCAAAGAGTGAAGTCGCGACAAATGGCTCAGGTAATCACTGCGGCGCCTTGATGCCACTAGTTACGAAGCCTGGGGTAAATTTAGGCCGCATGCACATAAATGCGTTTTTGCAAGCAGTGAGATTTTACAAGGCAAATTTGCCAAAAAGTCTCATCAAATTTAATGGCTGCATCGACTATGCATTTGATGATGAGCTTGTCAAGCGATACGCCTCGTGGCAGGATCAAAGCGCGGAGGATGTTTTTAAATTTGATGAGAGTTTAAAGCCGTATCCTGGGATATTTATAAAAGATGCGGCTTATGCTAGACCAAAAGAAATTTGCAAATTTCTCTCAAGCAAATTTGAAATTTTATTTAACCACGAATATGAGAGCAGGGCGCACCTGAAAAATGGCAAGATAAGCGTTAAATTTAAAAATAAAAAAAGCTTGGAGGCTGATATTTTGATCTTTTGCACAGGCAGCAAGAGCAGTGAAATTTTTAAAGGCTACGACATGCAAATAAGTAGCGTCCGCGGCCAAGTCACGCACCTAAAGCCAGTTTTAAAAAATACAATGCCGCTAAGTGCAAAAGGCTACATCTGCCCAGCTGTAAAAGGGATGCAAGTCATCGGTGCAACCTACGCTAGAAATGAAATTTGCGACACGCCAAAAGACGAAGATAATTCTAAAAATTTAAGCGACGTGAGCGAGTTTTTTGACGCCACAAAAGACACCATTATCGGCTCACGTGTGGGATATAGAAGTTATAGCGGAGATAGGTTTCCGATAATCGGCACCTTGCATGACGAGCAGTTTTACAAGCAAAACTATAAGGGGCTATTTTGGAGTAAAAATAAAGATAATAATCCAAAAGCAAGCTACGAAAAAAATGTCTTTGTAAATTTTGCTCACGGCTCGCGCGGCCTTGGTACAGCGATACTTGGAGCAAATTTGATAATGGATCTTGTGCTTGCTCGCCCACTTTGCATAGAAAGATCGCTATTTTTTGAGCTTCATCCTGCTAGATTTTTGATAAGAAAGTTAAAAAAAGGACTAAAATAGTCAAATTCCTTAACATATGTTAAGAACTATTATCAAAACTTGCATTATAATCCTTCGCAAAAGAGGATAAAAAATGAGTCAAATTTATAATCTCGATAAAGATACAAAGATAGTTGAAAAAAGCGTTGTTAGCAAAAGGCTCTTTCAAAACAAAAACGCAAGCGTCGATATATATGCATTTGACGAGGGCGAGGAGCTTGATCACGAGATGCTTTTTATAGACAGCCTTGCCTTCGTCATTGACGGCGAAGCGCAGCTTGAGTATGGCGAAAAGCAAATGAGGCTTGGACGCGACGAAGCCTGCCTTATCGAGGCAAAAACTTGGCGAAAGCTCAAATTTACAAAGAAAACAAAATATTTACTAATAGATTTTAAGGAGAATGTTATGATAGATCATTTAGACAAAGCGAGTGTTTTTAGCCTCGCAGATGCCGTTAGCTACGAGAGTGGCAAGATAGTTAGCAAGACGCTTGTCAAAAACGAAAATGGCTCGATGTCGCTGCTTAGTTTTGACAAAGACCAAGAGCTCTCGACCCACGCAGCACCAGGCGACGCACTACTTATCGCGCTTGATGGCGAGCTTGATTTAAAGATAGCTGATGAGAGCTTTCATCTAGTAAAGGGCGATAGCATCGTGCTTCCAGGCAAGATCCCACACGGCCTAAAAGTGAAAGACAAATTCAAAATGCTTCTAATCGTCACAAAAGACAAAATGTAAAATAAGCCCTATTTTAGGGCTTCTTATCATATCAAAAACTACAAATTTAACTTTAAATTTACCTTTAATAATCAAAAAAGCAAAGCCATAATATAATCGTTTTTTAAAAAAGAAGAGCGATGAGAAAAGAAAATTCCAAACTATTTTTACTGATATTTTTAGGCGTACTTTCAGCCTTTGGACCATTTGTCACAGACCTTTACTTGCCAGCACTTCCAGCCATAACCGAGTGGTTTAGCACAAGCGTTTCAGCCACGCAGCTAACTATAACTACTTCGATGGCAGGCCTTGCGATCGGTCAGCTAATAATTGGCCCAATCAGCGATAAATTTGGCCGAAAAACGCCACTTACCATCTCGCTCATCGTCTATACGGTAAGCACGATTTTTATATTTTTTGCGCAAAATATCCAGTTTTTTATCTTCATGCGCATCATCCAAGGGCTTGCAAGTGCTGGCAGTCTCGTCATCTCAAGAGCCGTTGTGAGCGACCTTTATAAGGGTCACGAGATGACAAAGTTTTTTAGCCTTATGATGGTTGTAAATGGCCTTGCTCCGATACTTTCGCCAATAGGTGGCAGTTTGCTACTTAAATTTACCGACTGGCGCGGCATCTTTATGGCACTAACTATCATTGGCATTGTGCTATTTATCGCAAATTTTTACTTCAAAGAGAGCCTAAACCAGAGAGATCGCCTAAAAGTGCCTTTGCTTCAGACTTACGGCGTCTTTGGCAAAATTTTAAGAAAAAAGAAATTTATGCTCTTTATCGCGATCCAGACATTTACTATGGGCGCGATGTTTGCCTATATCGCGGCATCTTCTTTTATATTTCAGGATTTTTACTCGCTAAGTCCATTAAGCTACGGCTTTTGCTTTGGGGCAAATGGTCTAGCCATCGTCATAGGTGCTAGGCTTGCAAGTCTAATAAATGAACGCAAAGCGCTAAAAACTGGGCTTTTTGGCACCTTGTTTGCTAGCATTTTTGTTGCGTTTATGCTTTGCTCTAAATTTGAAGTGATCGGCGTTATCATCGCATTTTTCTTGCTTTTGCTCTTTACTGGCTTTATCTTACCAACGGCCTCTTCTCTAGCGATGAACGAGGGCAGGGAGTACGCTGGCTCAGCCTCGGCAGTGCTTGGATTTTGCCCATTTTTCTTAGGCGGCGTCATCTCTCCACTAGTTGGTCTTGGTGACATTTTTTACTCGACATCAATAGCTATTTTAGCTTGCAGCGTGCTTGCTTTTATCTCATTTTTAGGACTAAAAAGAGTTGCGTAAAATTTATCTTGTCTCAAACACAAAAACGACTGATGAGAGCATTATAAATTTAAGCGTTAGTAAGATCGAGTTTTTGAAATTTGAGATAAATTTAAGCGAATATGACGCGCTTGTAGCAACCTCAAAAAATGCCTTTAAAGCTTTAAAATTTAATGGCATTTCATGTGTAAATTTACCAGTTTTTGCTATCGCAAATAGTTGTGCAGCAGCTGCAAGAGAGTTTGGCTTTAGTGAAATTTACACTGGGCAAAATGCTCATGGAGATGACTTTGCGAGAGAAATTTTGCCACTTTTAAAAGGCAAAAAGGTGCTTTATCTAAAGGGCAAAGATAGCGCTTCAAATTTCTTAGAAATTTTACAAGATAACGGCGTAAATATAAAAGCGGTCATTGCCTATGAAAATGTCTTAAACCATTGCAAAATGGAGCTAAAACCGCCAAAAGATAGCATTTTGATATTCGCATCTCCGATAAACGTGAGAAATTTTCTTACTAATTTTGGCTGGGACGAGAGCTATCAGACGATAAGTATCGGAAAGGTCACTGCAAAAGAGCTAAAATTTAGCACGCCAATAGTGAGCCAAAATCAAGATATAAACGCTTGTATCGCACTTGCCAAAACGTTACTTTAAGCAAAGAATTTATATAATTTTATTGCCTGAGTGAAGCGAGTCAGCATTTTACGGGGTCCAACACTTTTTTGTTAGCGAAAAGGTATGGGTGCCTTGCGATGTGGCTTCGTTTGAGCCTTAAACAGCGAGAAGTTGCAACCTTTTGGTATCCATCTATTTGCAAGATTGGCTTTGTTTATGGGCCACTCTTTTATGCGACGCCCACTTGGGTTTTTAAATTTACGGAGATAATATGAACATTCTCATAATAGGAAGTGGCGGCCGCGAATACGCCATCGCTCTTAAGCTAAAAAGTGAAAAAAACGATATAAATTTATACTTTGCGCCTGGAAATGGTGCGACCTCACGCCTTGGCGAGAATTTAAACATAAAAGACTTTCATGAACTAGCAGATTTTGCCAAAAAAAATAGTATCGAACTAACTATCGTGGGACCTGAAGCGCCTCTTAGCGAAGGCGTGGTGGATATCTTTAAAGAAGAGGGCTTGCTCATCTTTGGACCAAGCAAAGCAGCAGCCAGACTTGAAGCTAGCAAGGCCTATATGAAGGACTTTTTAGCTAGAAATAATATAAAAACTGCAAAATATTTAAATACAAACGATAAAGAAAAAGCATTTAAATTTATTGATACCCTAAGTGCTCCGATGGTCGTAAAGGCTGATGGACTTTGCGCTGGAAAAGGCGTGATCATCGCAAATTCTAAAGAGGAGGCCAAAGAGGCAGTTAGCGATATGCTAAGTGGGGCTAGCTTTGGTGATGCTGGTAAATTTGTGGTGGTTGAGGAGTTCTTAGACGGCTTTGAGCTTAGTTTTTTTGCCATTTGTGACGGCGAAAATTTCGTAAGCTTGCCAGTGGCGCAAGACCATAAACGCCTACTTGATAACGACGAGGGTCCAAATACTGGCGGTATGGGCGCTTATGCTCCAAGTCCGCTTGCTTCAAGTGAGCTAGTAAAAAGGGTCGAAGAAGAGGTGGTAAAACCTACGTTAAAAGGGATGAAAAACGAGGGCAGTCCGTTTTGTGGAGTGCTTTTTGTGGGGCTGATGATCGTGAAAAATGAGCCTTATGTGCTTGAGTTTAACGTGAGATTTGGCGATCCTGAGTGCGAGGTATTGATGCCTTTGATAGATGGAAATTTGAGTGAAATTTTACTAAATGCTGCAAAGGGCGAGCTAAAGCCTATTAGTTTAAAAGATGAATTTGCTGTTGGTGTCGTAATGTCTAGCAAAAACTATCCTTATAAAAGTAGCCCAAAGGCTAAAATTTCAGTTCTAAAAGATGTAAAAGATGCCCATATAGCTTACGCAGGCGTGAGCAAAGAGGGTGATGAAATTTACGCAGATGGAGGCAGAGTGCTAGTCTGCGTGGCGACTGCAAAGAGCATAAAAGAGGCACGTGATAAGGCCTATGAGCTTTGCGAAAATGTCAAATTTGACGGAGCGCACTTTAGAAAAGATATCGCGTGGCAGGCTCTAAAATGAGTATGCAGATAGAAGAGAAGCTTCAAAACGAAGAAATTTCACTTGCCCCTTTTGCTAAAAGGATCATGGCGTTTTCTATCGATGAGATCATAGTTGTATTTCTTTTTATGATCATCTACTGGGAGCCACTTTCTACTAGCACTAACTTTGACGATGCTAGAAATTTAGTATTAAATCTTTTTTGGCAGATCAACCTACTAAAAGTCATCTATCACACATTTTTTGTTTGGTATTACGGCGCAAGCCCCGGGCAGATGATAACAAAGACGATGTGTATAAATGTAGAAATTTTAGATAAGCCAAATTTAACTCAAAGTCTTGTTAGGGCGATCTTTAGGATAGTTAGTGAAGCTTGTTTTTATCTTGGCTTTGCGTGGGCACTTTCAAACCCTGCAAGGCAGACGTGGCAAGACAAAATAGCAAAAACAGTGGTGATAAATGCGTAAAATTTTATTTTTAATTCCGGTTTGTGTTTTTAGTTTAAGTGCAGCAGTGCAAGATGTGCAGCTATTAGCTGATGACGTGAAGCAAGATAAGGGCATCGTAACGGCAAACAAAAACGTCGTTGTATATTCGCAAGAGTATCTTGTGACGGCTGATTGTGCTGTCTATGATCAAAATAGCTCCGTCATCGAGCTCTTTGGCAATGTCAATATGATGAAGGGTAAAGATGAGGTCTCTCGCTCAAACTACGCCAAGCTAAATTTGAAAAACAACAACGCTGCCTTTGAGTCGCTCTTTATGATGAACAAAGACATGGAAGTGTGGATGAGAAGCGACGAGAGCAGCTCTGATAGCGAGTATTACAGAGTAAGAAAGGCTATGGTTTCAAGCTGTAATGTCCAAGATCCTGACTGGAGCATCACTTCAAGCTCAGCCATGCTAAACAAACAGAGTAAATTTTTGCACCTTTTTAACCCAGTCTTTCGCATAGCAAATGTGCCAGTCTTTTACTTGCCATACTTTGGCTTCTCAACTGATACCACAAGAAGGACAGGTCTTTTGCCACCAGAGCTTGGATACGGCAAGTCAGAGGGCTTTTACTACAAACAACCAGTCTATTTTGCGCCTTATAACCAGTGGGATCTAGAGTTTGATCCGCAGATAAGAACAAACAGAGGCGCTGGAATTTACGGTGCTTTTAGATTTACTGATTCGCCTGATTCAAGAGGTGAGATTAGCTTTGGTTCATTTACTGATAAAAATAGCTACCGAGCCAAGCAAAAAGGCGAGACTTCAAACAGAGCTGAGCTAAAAAACAAAACTCACAAAGGTGTCGGGCTAAAATATGAAAGAGATAAACTCATAAAATACCTTAGCGAGGCTGATCTGCAAGAGGGCATGTGGATAGATGCAACCAAGCTAAATGATATAGACTATCTAAATTTAAAGGGCAGGGACGACGACTACGACTCGCTTGTGACCTCTAAATTTAACTACTTTATCGCAAGTGACGATCACTACTTTGGCGCCTATGCGAAATACTACATAGACACCGAAAAGATCGGCTCAAAGAACGAAAACAAAGATACGCTTCAAGAGCTTCCATCGCTTCAGTATCATAAATTTACAGATGACATAGTCTTGCCAAATATCTTATATTCAATCGATCTTCAATCACACAGATATGATAGAAAGATAGGCGTTAGGGCAACTCAGTATGAATTTACACTCCCAGCTTCAGTGCATGTGCCACTGTTTGATGATAGCTTAACATTTTCATTTTACGAGTATCTTTACGCTTCAAGGATAAACTACGAAAACAAGATAA
Organism: Campylobacter concisus; assembly: GCF_002913865.1. Taxonomy (GTDB): domain Bacteria; phylum Campylobacterota; class Campylobacteria; order Campylobacterales; family Campylobacteraceae; genus Campylobacter_A; species Campylobacter_A concisus_AM. The sequence continues at coordinate 47,609 of NZ_POYX01000051.1, read as the reverse complement.
ATTCATTTGATGACAAAAGAGAAGATAAACACGCAAATTTTGTAAATAACTACCATAAATTTGCCCTTCACACAGACCTTGCAAAGGCGTATGAGAGCTTTTATCACACTTTAAATTTTGGTGCTGAGTACTTGCTGCCAGGATATAGAAAAGGAAATTTAGACGACGAGTTTATTTACGATAAAGATCTAAATGAGTATGAAAATTTCTTAGCTCAAGATCAGAGCAAAGAAGAGGTTTCTGGCTATTTGACGCAGTATTTCTTTAACGGCAGCGGTAGAAAGGTTGTCAAACACAGCATCTCGCAAGGTTACTACACAAAAGATGATGAGTATTCAAATTTAAAAAATGCCATCTATCTATATCCGTTTGAGAATTTTAGCCTTTATAATAAGCTAGAGTATTCACACAAAGATAGAGAGCTTAAAAAGGTTCAAAATGGACTTTACTATACGCACGATCTATTTTGGATAAATATGCTCCATACGATGAAAAAGAGCGATAGCCTTGCTAAAAATAGTGCAACAAAAGATAGCTACTTTACAAGCAGTGCAGGCGTGAAGCTCCCTCATCAATATAGCCTAATTGGCGGCTGGCAATACGACGTTGAGAGAAGCTACACAAAGAGCTGGAGAGTTGGCGTGCTTCATCAAAGAAAATGCTGGAACTACGGGCTAATTTATCAACACGATGTCGAGCCGACAACAACGACAAATGGCTCAGCCTCAACTAAGAAAAGTGGCATCTACTTTACTATAAATTTCTATCCGATGGGCGGCTTGCACTATGACTTTTCACAAAGCAGCACCGCTTCATCAAGTAGCAAATAAGATGGCTAGATAATGGCAAGCGTTAAATTTAAAGATCAACTAGATGCAGCCAATAAGCTCATCGAGATCTTGCCAAAAAAAGAGCTAAATGACGCTAAGACGATAGTTCTTTGCATGTCGCTTGAGTCAGTTATCCTGACTGATGTGGTTTGCAGGGGGCTAAATTTAAGCTATGAGATGCTCTTTAGCGAGCCAATCCCTGCGCCAAACAACAGTGAATGTGACGTAGCGATAGTTAGCGAAACTGAGGATATCGTGCTAAACGATCCTCTCATAAAAGTTTTTAACATAAGCTATGACTACATCTACGGCGAGGCGCATAGAAAATATGAAGAGAAAATTTTAAAAAATGTCTATAAATATAGAAAAGGAAATTTGATAGGAGAGCTAAAGGGCAAGAATATTTTACTGATCGATGAGGGGTGTGAGACTGGCATGACGGCACTCATCTGCATAAAGACGCTGCTTGATGTGAAGGTAAAATCCATCTCATACGCGACGCCGATGATAGCAACTGATGTCTTTGCAAATTTAAATGATATGGTCGATGAAATTTACACGATAAACAAGATCGTTGATTTTATCGATGTGGATTCGTATTACGAGAAAAAGATCGAGGCTACGAGCGAGCGCATCATGTCGATATTAGAAGAGAGCCCTCACTATTTACCGTTACAAAAACAACAAGGAGATAAAAATAATGCAATATAGTATAGAAGTCAATAATCAGGTCGAAATTTTTGACCTTAATAAAGTAGCTAAACAAGCTAGCGGGGCAGTGCTTTTAAGAGTGAAAAACACCGTAGTTTTAGCAACTGTGGCAAGAGAAGATGTGCAAGTTGAAGAGGACTTTTTGCCTCTAACGGTGCAATACATCGAAAAAGCTTACGCTGCTGGTAAAATTCCAGGTGGTTACGTCAAGCGTGAGACCAAGCCAGGCGACTTTGAGACACTAACAGCTCGCATCATAGATAGATCACTTCGCCCACTTTTCCCAAAGGGCTACGCATATCCAACACAGATCGTTGTCATGGTGCTTTCGGCTGATCCTGAGGTTGATTTGCAAGTTGTGAGCCTAAATGCGGCTTCAGTTGCACTGTATCTTAGCGATATCCCAGTAAATCGCCCAGTTTGTGGCGTGAGAGTTGGATATATAGATGATAAATTTGTCATAAACCCAAGCAACTCTGAGCTAAAACAAAGTGCGATCGATCTTTATGTAGCTGGCACAAAAGATGAGCTTTTGATGATCGAGATGAGAAGCTTGCCTCAGCAAACTACGCAGCTCATACCGATGGTAGCGATAGAGCCGATGATAGATCCAAGCCTAAGCGATAGCATGGCGCAAAAGCAAGTGATGAATGAATTTAGCGAAGATAAGATGGTTGAGGCGATCGACTTTGCTGGCAAAGCCATACTAAGAGCTAGTAGCGCTTATGAAGAGGCGTTTAAAGAGCATAAAAAAGAGGACGCCGCGCTTGAACTAAAACCTGAGATAGAAAATGAAAATATCGCTATTTACATCGATAAATTTTATAAAGCAGAGGTTAAAAACGCGATCAACCAAATGGCAAAGAGCGAGCGTGCAAGCGAGCTTGGCAAGATCGCTAAGCAAATTTCAAGTGATGAGGTAGCTCAAAAAGAGGGCTGGGACGAGGCTGTTATCTCAAATGTCCTTGGTAAATATAAAAAGAAAATAGTAAGAGAGCAGATCATAAACGAGGGCGTTAGAGCCGATGGACGCGGACTTGAAGAGGTTAGGCCTATTAGCATCGAGACAAACGTGCTTCCGAACGCTCACGGCTCTTGTTTATTTACCAGAGGGCAAACTCAAGCGCTAGTTGTCGCTACACTTGGCACAGATAGCGACGCTCAAATGTATGACATCCTTACTGAAAAAGCTCCTTTGATTGAGAAATTTATGTTTAACTACAATTTCCCAGGCTTTAGCGTAGGCGAAGCAAGCCCACTTAAAGCTCCAGGCAGACGCGAGCTCGGACATGGAAATTTAGCCAAACGTGCCCTTGCACCAAGCATCGATCTAGCATCTCCATATACGATAAGGGTCGTTTCAGAAATTTTAGAGAGCAACGGCTCAAGCTCTATGGCTAGTGTTTGCGGTGGTTCGCTCGCACTTAGAGCTGCTGGGGTCAATACACAAAAACTAGTTGCAGGTGTTGCGATGGGTCTTATATTTGAAGGCGATAAGCACGCAGTTTTAACTGATATCATGGGACTTGAAGATCACGACGGCGATATGGACTTTAAGGTTGCTGGCACAAGTGATGGCATCACAGCGCTTCAGATGGACATCAAGCTTGGAGGCATCAGCTTAGAGGTGCTAAAAGAGGCACTTTATCAAGCAAAACGCGGCAGAGAGCATATCCTTGCTCTAATGACACAGGCTGATAAAAATATAGAGATAAACGAAGATGTGCTTCCAAAACTTGAGCTATTTAGCGTTGATCCAAGCAAGATAGTAGATATCATCGGTCAAGCTGGCAAGACCATAAAAGAGATCATCGAGAAATTTGAAGTTTCGATCGACCTTGATAGAGAAAAAGGCGAGGTTAAAATCGCAGGCGGCGCTAAGAAAAACGTCGATGCGGCAAAAGACTACATCATCTCGATCACTTCAAAAGAGAACTCTCGCTCATTTGGCAAAAAGCCATTTAAACACGACAAAGACCGCGTAAAACCGACATTTAATATCGGAGATGAGTTTGTTGGAAGCGTAAAAAGCGTGGTTGATTTTGGAGTATTTATCGAGCTAAAAGATGGAGTTGATGGTCTGCTTCATATCTCAAAGATAAAGAGCCCATTAAACGTAGGCGATCAGGTAAAAGTGTGTGTGAGCGAGCAAAAAGGAAATAAAATTTCGCTCTCTTTGGTTGAATAAATTTTTAAAGGATAGATGATGAAATACAAAAAGTTGCTTTTTCCAATAGGAGCAGGGGACGATATCGAGCCAAGAATTTACGGTGCTTTAAAGGTTGCACAATGGTTTAAAGCTCACATGGAGATCCTCACTTGCCAACTAGATCCAAGCGTGGTTTATAATATGAAAATGACGCTTCGTGGTGGAGTGCTTTTTGAGGAATTCTTAAAATCAGCCAAGTCAGAGCTTGCGGTTGAGCACGAAGAGAACGAAAAGCTTTTTAATAAAATTTGCGCAGAGTTAGGCATAAAGGTGAGCGACGAGGTCATCGAAGATGTCTGCACTGCAAATTTCACGATCCATAATGGAAAAAGAAGCGCCATAGTTGAGCAAGAGAGTAAATTTTGCGATCTAGTCGTAGCTGCAGTGCCACTTGATGGCAAGATCACTGGCACATTTGAGTCAGCTGTTTTAAAAAGCGGCAAAAATGCGATCGTTATCCCTAGAAAGATGCGTGATTTTAAAGCTGATAACATCCTTGTAAGCTGGACGGGAACAACCCAAAGCTCAAGAGCCCTAACTGGCGCGATCGATCTTTTAAAGAGCGCTAAAAAAGTTCAGTGCATCACTTCAAAAGCAAGCCTTGGCGATAATGCCGAGCTAAATCTTAAAAAACTTGAAGAGTACTTTAAGGTTCATAATATCAGTGCTAGTTTTGAAGTTATAGCAACTACAACGATACCTGGCGAGGCACTTTTAAAAGCTGCAAATGATAGAAACGCAGACCTTATCGTAGCTAGCAGATACGGCGAAAACGGACTAATGGAGATGGTCCTTGGCGGAACATCAAGATTTTTCTTAGAACATACAAATATCCCAGTTTATCTATAATGGATTGCGGCTTGGCCCGCGATCTAATATTGATTTTTAAATTTCTATTTTATCTCATACCTTTTTGAAACTACGTGGTAGTAAAAGGCTCCAATGAAAAAGAGGCTTCCCATAAAGGTTGCGATCATCTCCACGCTTAGTCCAAGCTCGTATAAAAAGCCGATCGCAAATGAGATAAGCGCGCTAAATCCAAGAAAAACCATATCATTATACGCGATCACTCTGCCGTAAAACTCTTTTTGGCAGTTTTGCTGAAGTAGCGTGTAAGTGTAGCTCCAAAGGCTTGACGTGCAAAATCCAGCAAAGATGATGCCAATTAGCGAGAGATAAAAATTTTGCAAAGAGAGCGCCCAAATGATGATGCCAACTCCTTGACCGATGTAGATGTAGATGAGCGTTTTTTTATTCATAAATTTACTAAGCAAGGCTGGCGCAAACATAAGCGAAATCGATCTTGAGGCGTTTAATAGCCCAATAACTAGCGAGGTTGAGAGTAAATTTGCGTATTTATAGTCGGCCAAAAGCGCGATCAGTGCGTCATAAGCTGTGATACCAACAAAGGCGTGCAAAAATATAAGATGCACGATGAGCCTATTTTCTTTTAGATATTTAAGCCCATTTTTTAGCATTTTTAGAGGTTTTTCTATAAATTCTGGCTTTAGCTCGTCTAGCTTTAAAAGATATAAAAAGCCAAAACTGCAAAGATAAAGAGCTCCATCAAGCAAAAAGGCGCTTTTGATGCCAAAAAAGTGTATATAAACGCCAGCAAGTCCCATGCCAGCGGTATATGAGACCGCCCAGATGATCGAGTGGATCTCATTTGCAAGCTTTAGGCTCTCTTTGCTTAAAATTTTTGGTAGCACGCTCATTTCTACTTGAAAATACATCCCGCCAACGCCGTTTCTAACAAAAATGATAAGCAAAAGTAGCCATAAAAAATCAAGTGAGTTTATAAAAAGCAGCATAAAAACGCTTATGGTTTCAACCGCCATCATGATAACAAGCATAGGTTTTGGGCTAAATTTATCCACCAAAATGCCACTAAATGGAGCGATGACAACACCTGGGATAAATGCCATCGCCGCACTTAGCGTGAGCGCCCACACAGGAGCGTCAAGCGAGATAAGTAGCGTAAAGATGCCAGTGTGCGAGAACCACACACCAAAGTAGCACATGAGCTGGACGGTGCTTAAAAGGCGGAAATTTCTCTCATCCCTTAAAAGCTTAAGATACTCTTTCAAACTACTGGTTCCACATCAGAGTTATCTGCTCTATTTGCGCCTCGTCTGGTATCTGACTTAAATTTGTTATCTCTTGTGCGAGCGGATTTTTAAGCTTTATAAGCATGTCGTGACTATCTATTTTTAGATAGATATTGTTTGCGTCGCTTTGAAATTTAGAGATAACAAGGGCGTTTTTTATATCTTTAAAATTTGACTTTAGGCTGATGTTTTCTGGAGTTTTAAACTCATTTGAGTAAATTTCTATGCTTGTAATGATGCCATTTAGCAAGGTGTATTCAAAAATTCTCTCGTTTTTACTCGTGACGATGTAGCTATTTTCTTTTTTAGTATTGTCTCTTTTTATGTTTTTTGCGCCATAAAATTTCATTACATCGGCATTTGCTGACTCGTTTGTAAGTTTTGCAAAAAAGCCCTTGCCAAAGAGGCTAGACCTGCCTTTTTCTCTTTTGTAGTGTCCGCTTATGTGAGCGTTTTTGCAAATTTTATCGTTTGCGATTACGAAGATGTCGTTAGCAGTTTTATGCACGCTTAAAGCCACGCCTTTTTCATCCAAAAGGTAAAAAATGCCCTTGTCGTAAAGCAGCTCTGAGTTAAATTTACAAAGTGGCGAGCCATCTTTTAGCGATGAGTAAAAACTTATCTTTGCGCCATTTTTGCTAGGCACAAGCACAAGCTCTAAAAAGCCATTTTTGTCTTTAAATTTAGAAAATCTAGCAAAAAAACTATCTTTATAAGCCTTATTTACTGGCTCGTAGTTATAAATTTGAGCTAGCACGCCAACTCTCTTATTTTTCTTATCATCAAGCTGAAGAAGTGAATTTTTGTTTGGCACAAAGTAGCTAAGTGCGCCACTTTCATCTTTTAGCACGATAGCGCTCTCATCGACATCGAAAGTGCCGCCTTTTTCTACCAAGGTGGCAGCCTTATCCATCGTAAGCATAGTTTTTGTGTAGGTTTTGTCTTTATTTAGAGTTAAGATAGTCTTTACACCCTCGCAGTTTGAGCATGGCAAGGTGGTGTAGTAGCTCGTGTAGATAGAGTTTGAAAGTATTAGTTTTTCTGGTTTTTTGGGTTTTTCGTCTCTAAGAAGTGGTTTTTCTTCTTTTGATTTTTGTGTTTGCTCTTGATTTTGTGGCTTTAAATTTTCATTTTTCGCGCAGCCGATGATGAAAAATGAGATAAGTATGGCAAAAAGATATTTCATTTGCAACTCCTTAAAAATTGCAAAATTATATCATTTTGCCTTTAAAATTTATTTTACGCGTTTGAAGATGTATTTGTCTTTTAGCTCGCCAGTGACCTCTTTTTGGTCCATATCAAGCATCTTTAGGCTCTCTCCCTCGATCTTATAAAAACTCTTCTCTTTATACTCATCAACGGTTGTGATAATGCCGTTTTTAACTGAGTATTTGCCTTTGCTAACGGCTTTGTAGTTGTCTTTTGACTTGTAGTTCATCACACTTTCAAATGTGCCGTCCTTTTTTAGTGTGAGGGTTGAGTCTATGCCCATGCAGCTAGCGCAAGGTAAAAACGCCTTGTAAGTGCCCTCGATGCTGCTTACTGGGGCCATGCAGCTACCTTTTACTTCACATTTGCCTTGTGGGACGCTCGCGCTTTGGTTTGACGTAGCGCAACCTGCTAAAAGTAGAGCCGCACTTAGTGCAAAGATAAAATTTTTCATGCTAATCCTTTTTAAAAGATAAAATTTAAAAATGTATTATAATACTTAAGAAAATAACAAATTATAAATTAAAGGAGAGAATATGCAAGTTGAGACATTTGGCGTCTTAGTCGTTGTTTTGGTTATTTTTGCATTTTTGTTTTTAAAAGCTGGCATTAAGATCGTTTCGCAAGCAGATAACTTGCTGATCGAGCGACTTGGTAAATTTCACAAGGTGCTTGACGGGGGATTTCACATCATCATCCCATTTGTCGATCAGATAAGAGCGATCATAACTATAAAAGAGCAGCTTGTTGATATCACAAAACAGCAAGTCATCACAAAAGATAATGTTAATATTAGTGTCGATGGCATCGTCTTTTTAAAGGTATTTGACGCAAAAATGGCGGTTTATAACGTAGATAACTACAAGCGCGCCATTGCAAATTTAGCCATGACAACGCTTCGTGGCGAGATAGGTGCGATGAACCTTGATGATACGCTAAGCTCACGTGACCGCCTAAATGCCGCACTTCAAGTGGCTCTTGGCGATGCTGCTGGCAACTGGGGTGTAAAGATCATGCGTGTGGAAATTTCTGAAATTTCTGTCCCACTTGGCATCGAAGAGGCGATGAATATGCAGATGAAAGCTGAGCGTGAAAAACGTGCGATCGAGCTAAAAGCCTTGGCTGAAAAAGAGGCACTAATCCGCAACGCAGAGGCGCTAAAACAAGAAAAAGTGCTTCAAGCAGAGGCGATCGAGCGTATGGCTGATGCGAAAAAATACGAGCAAATCGCCATTGCAACGGCTCAAAAAGAGGCTATGGATATGATAAATGATAGCATGAGCAAAAACGCAAATGCGGCTGAATTTTTGCTTGCGCGTGACAGGGTCGGGGCATTTAGCGAGCTAGCTAAAAACAGCTCAAAAGATAAAATTTTAGTCCCTTACGAGGCGACTGAGCTAATTGGCTCGCTTAGCGTTTTAAAAAATTTCTTAGCTAAGGATAAGGCGTGATAAGTCCATTTATAATGATAGCTATCGGCGCGCTCTTGTGCGTGGCTGAGCTTATGCTATTTTCATTTTATCTGCTCTTTTTTGGCGTCGCTTTTATCATCGTTGGAGCGGTAAATTTTGGCTTTGGTTTTGAGTGGAGCTTTCAAATTTTAGCTGTCTTAGCGCTTGCCTTTATCTTGCTTGCACTCTTAAAGGCGCCTTTAAAGAGTAAATTTATGGCTAAAAAAGAGAGCTTTAACGAGGAGTTTTTAGATGAGCCAGGAGTTGGCGAGATCAGAGAAAATATGGTCTATTTTAAAGGCACTCTTTGGAAGTATGACGGAGCGCTAAAAAACGGCGAGAAAGTGCAGGTTTTAGGCACTAAAGGCGACAAGGTTATATTAAAATAAAGTGCCATTTGGCACTTTATCTATTTTGCGTAGGCTGGGCAGTAGGCTGGCATTTGCTCATGCATCGCACCTTGCATGCCATGATGTGGGCAGCTTGGCATATTTTCTTGCATCATTTTTTGATGATGAGCACATCCACAACTTGCACCTTGAGGCCCAGCTGGCTTTGGCTCGTTTTTGGCACAACCAACTAAAAATAGACCGCAGATAACGGCAAATATCATCTTTTTCATAACTCGCTCCTTTAAAGAATTTCTCACATTTTAGCCTTTAAAAATTAATTTTTCATAACGCCTGATTTATCATATTTAAAAGCATTTTTGGCTAAACTCTCGCCCAAAAATAAGCAAAATAAAAGGTTAAATTTGAAAAGACTTAGTGTAAATGAAGCCATCGATCTTATAGAAAATGCACCGCTTCACGAGCTTGGCAAGATGGCGCTAGCTAGAAAAAAAGAGCTTCATCCAGAAGGCATTACGACCTTCATCGTAGATCGCAACATCAACTATACAAATGTCTGCTGGGTGGATTGTAAATTTTGCGCATTTTACCGCCACGCAAAAGAAGAGGACGCTTATGTGCTAAGTTTTGAGGAGATCGGCAAGAAGATCGAGGAGCTTATCGCCATTGGTGGCACGCAAATTTTATTTCAAGGTGGCGTTCATCCAAAGCTAAAGATCGAGTGGTACGAGGAGCTTGTCGGCTACATCAGCAAGCACTATCCAAGCATCACGATACATGGCTTTTCTGCCGTTGAGATCGACTACATCGCAAGAGTTTCAAAAATTTCTACAAAAGAGGTCTTAAGACGCCTAAACGAAAAGGGCTTATACTCGATGCCAGGGGCTGGAGCGGAGATATTAAGCGACCGCGTGCGTGACATCATCGCCCCTAAAAAATGCGACACTGCAGACTGGCTTCGCATACATAAAGAGGCGCACGAGCTTGGCATGAAGACGACTGCGACGATGATGTTTGGCACGGTTGAGAGCACTCGCGAGATCGTGGAGCACTGGGAGCACATCAGAAATTTACAAGATGAGACGGCTGGATTTAGAGCGTTTATACTTTGGAGCTTTCAAGGGCTAAATACAAAGCTCATGCAAGAGTTTCCAGAGATCAAAAAGCAAAGCTCAAACGTCTATCTAAGGCTTCTTGCAGTCTCAAGGCTCTTTTTGGATAACTTTAAAAATATCCAAAGCAGCTGGGTCACGCAGGGCAGCTACGTAGGCCAGCTAGCGCTTCTTTTTGGCGCAAATGACCTTGGTAGCACGATGATGGAAGAAAACGTCGTAAAGGCCGCAGGGGCTAGCTTTAGGATGAATCAAGACCAGATGATCGAGCTTATAAAAGATGTCGGAGAAATTCCAGCTAAGCGCAACACAAACTACGATATTTTGGAGAAATTTTAGATGAAAATTTTAGATATCAATGTAAAAAATATAAAAATTCCAGTCGTTTTTGAAAGCTCAAAAGCGATGCCAGTAGTGAGCCTAAAACTAGTTTTCAAAGCAGCTGGTAGCTCGCAAAATGGCAAGCTTGCAGGCCTAGCAAGGCTAAGTGCAAATTTACTAAACGAGGGCGATATGAAGCTAGGCTCGGCTAAATTTGCCAAAGAGCTTGAGGTGCGGGCGATTAGCCTAAATGCAAGCTGCGGCTTTGAGACATTTTGCATAGATATAAACTGCCTAAAAGAGCACTTTGCCTTTGCGTGCGTCAAGCTAAAAGAGCTACTACTCGCTCCAAATTTAACAGATGAGATCCTAAACAGGTGCAAGACCGTCACTCTTGGCGAGATCGCAGCAAATGAAAACGACTTTGACTACGTGGCAAGGCAGGGACTTTTTGAGCTTTTGTATCCAAAAAGCGTGCTTGCACAGCCTAGTATCGGCACGAAAAAGAGCGTAAAAGCGATCACGCTTGAAGATGTGAGGAAATTTTTAAATGAGCATTTAGACCTTTCAAACCTGCTCTGCGTGCTTGGTGGCGACATCGACGAGAAGCAGACAAAAGAGCTAGCTAGCGTTTTAGAAATTTTAAAACCTGGCAAGGTGCGAAAGCTAGAGCGCTTTAATCCAAGCAACAAGTGCGAAAGCAGCGAGATTATCAGGCAAAGCGAGCAAGCCTACATCTACTTTGGTGCGCCGTTTAATGTAAAACCTGAGGAGAAATACAAGGCCGCAGTGGCAACATTTATCTTAGGCGAGGGTGGCTTTGGCTCGAGGCTCATGGAGGAGATCCGCGTGAAAAGAGGCCTTGCATACAGCGCCTACGCTAGAAATTTGCTAAATCTCTCTTACAGCCAGCTTTACGGCTACATGCAGACAAAAAATGAGAAAAAAGACGAAGCGATCGCCGTTATAAAAGAGGAAATTTTAAAATTTAGTAAAAAAGGCGTTAGCAAGGCCGAGCTTGAGCAGGCGAAGAAATTTCTACTTGGTTCGTTGCCACTTAGGCTTGAGACGCTATTTAAGCGACTTGACATCGCGCAAGGCGAGTTTTATGAGCATGGCGAGCTTGGGGCATTTTTAAAGGACCTTGATAAAATTTCAGCTCTTTCGCTAAACGAGCTAAATAGCTTCATAAAAGCCCACGCAGAGATAAACGAGCTAAGTTTTTGCGTCCTAAAAAATGAAATTTGAAGCAAGCGACAGAGTAAAACTTCTAAAAATAGGCGTGCTTAGCCTGCTTGACCTTGCTCTAGTGTTGCCAAAGGGCTTTGAGGATACGACGATCGCTAAGAGCCCAAGAGAAGGGCAGGTCTGCATAAATGTAAAGATCACTTCGCTCGCCTCACGCCATGGTATGCTAACAGCACTTGCCTTTTGCGAGCAGTGGCAAAGTAGCGTAAAGATCGTCATTTTTAACGCAAAGTCTTGGCACTACGGCGCTTTTAAGACGGGCAAAGAGATGGCGATATATGGGCTTTGCTCCTACGCCTTTGGCTCGTGGCAGATAGTAAATCCAAAAATCACCACAAAAATAGGCCAGATCGTGCCTAAATTTAAGACCGAGCTAAAAGACGAAGAGCTAAAAAAACTCATCTTAAAATATCTAAATTTGCAAAATTTAATGTCCGAGGGCTTAAATGAAAAAGAGGCTAAATTTCTAGCTGATTTGCAGCGGCTAGATGAGCAAAGCGTGCAAATTTTATACCGCCTAAAAAATGGTGGTGAGGGAGTGGAAATCTTAAAATTTGTAGAAATTTTTAACTACATAAAAAAGCTAAGTGCGAAAAAAACCTACTTTAAAAGCCCTAAAATAAAGCTTTTTGATATAAGTTCTTGGCTTAAGGGTTTGCCATTTACACCGACAAATGATCAGCTAAACGCGGTAAATGACATCAGAGACGACCTTGCTGCCACGCAGGCAAAAAGGCGCGTCATAATGGGCGACGTGGGAAGCGGCAAGACGCTTGTTATCCTAGCAGCTGCTCTTAGCGTCTATCCGCAAAGTGCCATTTTGATGGCGCCAACAAGTATCTTAAGCGAGCAAATTTATAATGAAGCAAAGAGGCTACTGCCGCCTTTTATGAATGTGATGCTGGTGCGAAGCGGGGAGAAAAAGATAGACTTTAGCGGAACAAATTTGATCGTTGGAACGCATGCGCTGCTCTTTCACGAGCTGCCAAATTCGCCACTTGTCATGGTCGATGAGCAGCATCGCTTTGGCTCAAATCAGCGCAAAAAGATAGAAGAGCTTGCCTCAAACGAGGACGAGCGAGCAAATTTCGTGCAGTTTTCAGCTACGCCAATACCAAGGACGCTAAGTTTAATTCAGTCTGAGATCGTAAATTTTAGCTTTTTAAAGCAGATGCCGTTTAAGAAAAATATAATGAGCCAAATTTTAGGCGCTAGCGAGTTTGGCTACCTGCTCGCTCACATCAAAAAGCAGCTTGAGAGCGGCTTTCAAGTAGCTATCATCTACCCGCTCGTTGAGAGCAGCGAGAGCTCAAACTACCAAAGTCTAAGCGAGGCGCAGGGCTTTTGGCTAAAGAATTTCAAAAATGTTTTCGTCACGCACGGCAAAGATAAGGAAAAAGAGGAAATTTTAAGGCGGTTTAGAGAAGAGGGCGAAATTTTGCTCTCAACCACCGTTGTTGAGGTCGGTATCTCGCTGCCAAGGCTAAATACGATAGTGATCGTGGGTGTTGAGAGGCTGGGGCTTGCCACGCTTCATCAGCTGCGAGGCAGGGTGGGGCGAAACGGCGGCGATGGATACTGCTTTTTATTTACTAAACTAAAAGAGGCGCCAGCAAGACTAAAGGAATTTTGCGCAACAAATGACGGCTTTAAGGTGGCTGAGCTTGATCTGAAAAACCGCCAAAGCGGCGATATACTAAATGGCTTTTTTCAGCACGGAGCGACCTTTAACTTCTACGACTACGAGGATGATATAACGCAGGCTGCAAAGGCGAGAGTGGCTGAATTTAAAAATAACGTTTAGTGGCTATTTTAGTCTAAAATTTTGATTTTCTTCTGCTAACTCTTTTAACTCATTTAAATTTTTCTCACTTTGCTTTAAAAGTTCATCAAATTTAAAACCAAGCATGATCAGACGATAAAGCTCTGGCTTATTTTTTCTCCAATTATAAAGAGTTTTTGTATCAATTTTTAAAATTCCTGCAATATCTCTTTTTGATAGATTATTTCCCATTTTTTGCCTTTTTATGGGAATTCTTTTTAAAATGTACTTACTTATCAACTAAGTAATTATTACTTGTATTAACTATTATTTAAGAAATAATTACCTAAATTTAAATTTTATTAAGGTTTATTTATATAGTATTTTGAATTATCTTTAAAGGAGTAAAAATGGCTTACAAATTTGATTCAGATTTGGAGTTTTTAAGGCAGCTTGATAGCAACGAACTAAATGATCTCGTTGATATTATAAAAGGCAAGGAGGGTGATGAAAGGATTACGCAAGATCTTACAAGCAATGACTTGTATAAAAGATTTTATCCAAATCATAAAGAGTACATAGAACTTATTATGAGTGAGCTTCAATGCTTTGGTGGCAACAGCTTTGCAAATGTATTTAGAGGCGGTGGCGTACAATACAAAGAAATTTTATGTGATGTTTGCGATAAGCTTAAAGTTAATTACTCTAAGGCTCAAAACACACAAATGATAGAGCAAAATATGTTTATGAAAATTCTATCTGATAGCTTGGAGAAAATGAATGAAGAGGAGCTGAAACAAGTAGCAAATGAATTTGGCTTAAATACTACCGATTTTAAACCGCAGGCGATAACGGCTGCTATGCAGGCAAGCATTTTGGTGAGTGGCTTTGCTATGTATAAAATTGCTCTCATTATTGCAAATACTATTGCTAAAATGTTATTAGGCAGAGGTCTTAGTCTTGCAGTAAATGCGTCCCTTGTAAGAACAATAGGAGCTTTTGCTGGTCCAATAGGTTGGGTTATAACAGGTCTTTGGACGTTAGTTGATGTGGCAGGTCCTGCTTATAGGGTTACTATACCAGCAGTAATTCAAGTAGCTTTCTTGAGACAATACTTAATAAACAAACAAAATAATTCAGAAAATAACTAATCAAAAAGCTCTCAAAAGAATTTCCCTTTTGAGAGCTTAAATTTATAGTGGATAAGTGAGGCAGCAGTTTCTTTTTACTTCGTCGATGTAGCTCACGTTTAAATTTAGTCCGTAAAGCTGGCTTAAATTCTCGCTTCTAATTATCTCATCAACCGTGCCAAATCCAACCTCGCCATCACCTTTCACAAGAGCGACATATCCGCCAAGAAGCACGGCAAAGTCAGGGTTGTGAGTGGTTAGCACGACCGAGTAGCCAAGCTCTTTTAGCCATTTGACGGTGCGTAGGAATTTATACTGGTTGCCAAAGTCAAGCGCGCTCGTTGGCTCGTCAAATATGATCATCTTTGGCTGCGCAGCCATCGCACGAGCGATCATACACATCTGCTTTTGACCGCCACTCATCTGCGTGATGAAGCGATCTTCAAGATACTCGATCTCAAGCTTTTTGGTGTAAATTCTAGCGATCTCTTCGTCTTCTTGGCTAGGTCTTGCAAAGATACCAAGGTGCGCCGCACGACCCATCGTGATAAACTCAAGCCCTGTGTAGTCGTACTCGGTAACCTCGCTTTGCGCCACGTATGCCATGATCTTAGCGCGCTCTTTGTTGCTTAGGCTATCTACGTTTTTGCCATCAAGAAAGATCTCGCCTGAAACTGGCTTTAGCGAGCCGCTTATTAAGCCTAAAGTTGTTGATTTGCCAGCTCCGTTTCGACCAAGTATGGTTAAAATTTCCCCAGCGCCTATCTTTAAATTTACATTTTCTAGTTTGCCAGCCCCATTTGGGTAGCTAAAGTTTAAATTTCTAACTTCAAGCATCATGCAGCCTTTTTATTTCGCCATAAAACCCAGACGAAAAATACCGTGCCGATAAAGCCAGTAAGTACGCCAAGAGGCACTTCGCTCACGCTTATGCTGCGCGCCAAGGTATCAACAAAAAGCAAAAATATCGCACCCATAAATATGCTTGCAGGCATGCTTTTTATGTTATTTGCGCCAACTAGCATGCGAGCTAAGTGAGGCATGAGAAGTCCCACCCAAGCGACTATACCGCTTATGCAGACGCTGCACGCTGTAAGAAGCGTAGCGCAGATGATGATGACAGCGCGCTCAAAAGCCACATTTACGCCTAGTCTTGCCGCACTCTCGTCGCCAAGAGAGAGCAAATTTATACGCCAGCTCATGGCTATTAGCAAAATGGCGCAGATGATCATCACTGGGGCGATGTATATTAAGTTATCGCTATCAAGCTTTGCAAGGCTACCAAGCTGCCAATAAACGATGTCAGGTAGCTTTGTCTCAGGGTCTGCGACATATTTTAAAAAGCCGATTATTGAGCCCATAAGGCCACTTACGATGATACCAGAAAGAACCAGCATAAGCGTGCTCGTGCGCCCCATCATCTTAGGTATGGCTAGAGTGATAGCAACGGCTGCTAGGCCAAAGCCAAATGCAAAAATTTGTATCCAAATTAGTGATAGATCAAAGATAATGGCAGTGGCAGCTCCCACGCAAGCGCCTGCTGATACGCCTAGAAGGTCAGGGCTTACAAGCTGGTTTTTAAAGACGCCTTGATAGGCCGCACCACTCACGCTAAGAGCAGCTCCAACAAGGATGGCTGCGATGATACGTGGGATGCGTAAATTTTCTATCACGTTTGTGATGTTGCTAGCTGCGCCATCTCCAAAACCAAAGCTGTGAGCTAGCACGCTAAAGACATCGCTAAAAGGTATGTAAAACCTACCAACGCCAAGTGCGACAAAGGCGCAAACAAGCGTTAGTAGAGCTAAAAATATAGCAACTATTGAAAAATTTGCGTTTTTCATATCTTACTTGCTGCTACCGTCTGGATTTAGGCCTTTTAAGATATAGCCATACTCTTTGTCACTAAGATCGTGATTTAAAAACTCTTTATAAAACTCTTTTGTTTTTACTTTCATATCGACATCTTTAAATAGATCTGGTTGGATAGTTTTTGCTGCCCATAAAATTTGAAGTACGTTTTCAGCACCATATCTATCCCAGCTAAATACACCTTTTGGGTTGCCGTAAATTTTGCCGTTTTTAACAGCGTTTGAGCCAGAGAATGCAGGGTGCTCTTTTATCTTTTTGATCTGTGCGTCTGTGTCATTGCCGCCAACGATGATGATATCAGGATTTGCATTGATGATCTCTTCAGCGCTAACTTCGATCATTGAACCCTCAGTATTGATAGCATTTACACCGCCACCTAGCTTGATCCAAGTGTTTTGGATGGTGTTTGTACCATCAACTTTTAGCAAATTTGCACCACCAAGAAGGTGAAGTACTTTTGGGCGTTTAGCATCAGGGATGCTTTTTGTTCTTGCTGTTACAAACTCAGAGTTATCGTGGATTTTATTAGCAAGTTTTTCAGCTTTTTTTCTAGCGTCATCAGTGCCTATAACTTCAGCTGTTGCGTAGATACTTTTTTCCATATCTGGGTAGTCTCTAAAGATCAAATTTACCGCGCTAAAGCCGTTTTTGATAAGCTCGTCTTGGTAGTTTTTGTTAGAAACTATGATAACATCAGGGGCAAGCTTAACAAGCTCTTCGATTTGAAGGTCTTTGCCGTTTAGTGCAGCTGGTAAATTTTTAAGTTTTGGATAGATGTGCTCAAACCACTTGTTGGTTTTGATCAGATCAGTTGTGGCTACAACCTTATCCATACCGCCAAGTGCTAGGATGATCTCGTTGTTTGCATTCCACAGTGCTGCGATCTTCTCAACCTTTTCTGGGACGCTTACTTTTACGCCTTGCATATCGGTTATGCTTCTAGCAGAGTCAGCAGCGCTTAGACTAAGAGCTGTAAAAAGTGAAGCAACAAGGCCTATTTTAGCCACTTTGTGCATGAAATTCATTTGCATATTTTTTCCTTTTTTCGTGTGAAATAGTTTAGTTGATATATTACTGCTATTTACATTAATATTATGTAAAATTTGCATATACATTGTGAAAAATTGCATATTATTGTAAATTTCTATAAAACTAAAAGGATAAATATTCTCCTTTTATTGATATATGTCATTAGTCACTATTTTGAAATGAGATAAACTTTCTCCTAAATTTTAAAAAAGGAGAATCAATGCGTGAATACAAAAGATACTGGCTCGCACTTGTTGCTGTGCTGGTAGTTTGCTTTAGTATTTTAGGCTACTATGGCGTTGAGGTTTATAGAAATTCGCCTCCAGTTGTAAATTTCACTGACGAAAATGGCAAGGTCGTGATCGATAAAGAGAGTATCTATAAAGGTCAAGAAGCTTGGCAAAGCATAGGCGGTATGCAGGTTGGCTCTGTTTGGGGACACGGGGCATATCAAGCGCCTGATTGGAGTGCGGACTGGCTTCACAAAGAGCTAGTTGCCTTTTTAGAGATCAAAGCTGATGAAATTTATCATCTAAAATACGCTGATCTAAACGCCGAGCAAAAAGCAAATTTAAAGGTTTTGCTCAAAAAAGAGTATAGAGAAAATAGCGTAAAGGACGATAAATTTGTGCTAAGTGCTGATAGGCTAAAGGCTGTAAGTCAAGTAGCTAGCGAATATGCTGCGCTTTTTGGTAATGACCCTAAATTTAAGCCTTTAAGAGAAGCTTATGCAATGAAAGAAAACACGCTTCCAAATGCTAGCGACAGAGCTGATCTAAACAACTTCTTCTTCTGGTCAGCCTGGGCGACAGCCACAAACAGACCTGGTAGCGAGGCAACCTATACAAACAACTGGCCGCACGAACCACTAATCGATAACGTGCCAACAAGTGAGAATGTCTTTTGGTCGATTGCAAGCCTCGTGATACTTCTAGCTGGCGTTGGCTTGCTTGTTTGGTTTAGCTCATTTTATGGCAAAAAAGACGATGAAAAGCTTGAGCCTATCAGCGAAGATCCGCTTAAAAAGCTAAATTTAACACCATCACAAAAGGCGCTTAAAAAGTATCTTTTTGTCACGCTAGCGCTATTTGCGTTTCAAATTTTAATAGGCGGCTTTACGGCTCACTACACAGTCGAAGGACAAGAATTTTATGGCATAAATTTATCAGCCTACATTCCTTATTCGCTTGCTAGAACGTGGCATATACAAGCTAGTATCTTCTGGATAGCGACCGGATTTTTAGCAGCTGGATTATTTTTAGCCCCTATTATAAATGGCGGCAAGGATCCAAAATTTCAAAAGCTTGGTGTTGATCTGCTCTTTTACGCGCTACTTTTCCTTGTAGTTGGCAGTTTTGTGGGCGAATATTTAGCTATCGCAAACATCATGCCTATAAATTTAAGCTTCTGGCTTGGACATCAAGGATATGAATACATAGATCTTGGACGTGTTTGGCAGATCATTTTGTTTGTCGGTCTTGTCATCTGGATGTTGCTTTTACTTCGTGGATTTGCAGGCGGCTTTAAAAACAAAGGCGATAAAAATTTACTTGCTATCTTTGCTATGTCAGCGGTTGCGGTTGGCTTATTTTACGGAGCAGGACTATTTTATGGACAAAGAAGTCCATTACCAGTGATGGAGTATTGGCGCTGGTGGGTCGTGCATCTTTGGGTTGAGGGCTTTTTTGAGGTATTTGCGACAGCTTCGCTCGCCTTTGTCTTTGTCTCACTGGGTCTTGTCTCAAAAAGATTTGCAACATTTTCAACGCTTGCAAGTGCGTCACTCTTTATGATAGGCGGCATCCCAGGCACATTTCACCACTTATATTTTGCAGGCACCACAACACCTATAATGGCAGTTGGTGCAAGCTTTTCAGCGCTTGAGGTCGTGCCTTTAGTTTTACTTGGTGCTGAGGCGTATGAGCACTACAAACTTCAGTTTGCTCAAAGCTGGGCTAAAACGCTTAAATGGCCGCTTTACTGCTTCATCGCAGTTGCCTTTTGGAATATGCTAGGCGCTGGTGTATTTGGATTTTTGATAAATCCTCCAATTTCACTATTTTACATCCAAGGACTAAATACAACGCCAGTTCACGGACATGCAGCGCTATTTGGTGTTTATGGATTTTTGGCACTTGGCTTTGTCTGGCTCGTGGCTACTTATCTATTTAAAGGGCAAGAATTTGATGAAAATTTGATGAAAGTTGGCTTTTGGGGCTTAAATGCAGGACTTATGCTAATGATCGTGCTTTCACTTCTTCCAATAGGCATCTATCAAGCATTTGCAAGCCTAGATCAAGGTATGTGGTATGCTAGAAGTGCTGAGCTTTTACAGCAGTCACACTTGCAAAATTTAAGATGGCTAAGGATGCTTGGCGATACGATCTTGATAATCGGCGGCATCTGCTTCTTTGCTCAGCTTTTAAAATTTATGCTTAATAAAAAGGCTTAAATTTATGGGGGCGCTTTGCCCCTTTATTTAAGCTATCTTTTCATAAAATAGCGCAAATTTAAAGGATAGAAATGATGACATTTTTAAAGAGAATTTGCGTTACGTTTGTCGTGCTTTTGCACCTATTTTTGGCGTTTTTGGTTGATTTTTCATTTCCGCACTACGCAAGCGTGCAGATAACTGGCGGCGACGTAAAACGCATGGACAAAGATGGCATAATAGACGCCAAAAACCCAGCCGACGGCCCTGTAAGAGATGTCTATTTTATCTACACAAAAGATGCGAAAAACGCTGAAAAAGTTATGGCTTATAGAAACGAAGATACGGCGTGGGGCTTTCCATTTTATTTTAAATTTAACTCAGCCGACATCCAAGCCAAGGCTCAAGGCTTTACAAATAGTGATAAAAACGTCACTATCAAATACTATGGATATAGAATTTCTATGCTAAACGAGTTTAGAAACGCGATCTCGATAAAAGATAGCGGCACAAACACCAGCTGGCCTATCGCTAGCTACGTGCTTTACTTCATCTTATTTATCTCGCTTGTTATCTGGATAAGAAAGATAAACAAGGCTTTTGCGCCAAAAGTTGAAAATTTAGAGACAAAAAAAGAGGCTCTTTAATGTAGGGGCTTTATCAGCCCTTTTTGTTTATAAGATCAATGAGCCTAACGTCCTCGCTTCTTACGATTAGGCTCTTTGGCAAGTTAAATTTAGCTATCACTTCGCACTCTTTTTCTCTCATCTGCCCATCATCTTTTTCGTGATCGAAGCCCAAGATATGCAGCAAGCCATGTGTGAAAAGTAGCGCAGTTTCGGCATCTTCACTGTGATTTAGCTCGGCTGCTTTTTCTTTTACCATATCTTTGTTTATGACTATTGAACCAAGTGGGGCGTGGACGATGAGCTCAAGGGGAAAGCTTAAGACGTCGGTGGTTTTGTCTATACCACGCTCAGATCTGTTTAGCTCTCTCATCTCATCTTTATTGATAAAAACTAACTCAACTTCACCAGGCGTTAGATGTGAGCAAATTTGATCTAAAATTTCAGGATAACTCTCTTCGCAAAGTATCATTTTTGGCTTGTCCTTAGTAAATTTTTGTATAATTTTAGCAAATTTAAAGGGCAAAATATGAAAAAAGCAGTTTGTATAATGAGTGGCGGCATGGATAGCACGCTTTGCGCTGTGATGGCAAAAAGGGCTGGATATGATGTAGTCGCACTTCATTTTGACTATGGCCAAAGGACGATGAGGCGAGAAAAGCGCGCGTTTGATGAGATATGTGAGCGACTGGGTGTGGTTAAAAAAATAAACCTTGATGTTAGCTTCATCGCTCAAATAGGCGGAAATTCGCTAACCGATAAGAGCATGCAGATAAGAAAAGATGGCGTTAGTAAGGACGTGCCAAACACCTACGTGCCGTTTAGAAATGGCGTATTTATCTCTATCGCTGCTGCGCTTGCCGAAAAAGAGGGGGCGCAGGCGATCTACATAGGCGTGGTCGAGGAGGATAGCTCTGGGTATCCTGACTGCAAAGAGAGCTTTATAAAAAGCATAAATGAGGCGATAAATTTAGGCACATCGGCTGATTTTTCTTGCGAGATCATCACGCCACTTGTAAATTTAAGCAAGGCTGATATAGTAGCAAAGTCGCTTGAGCTTAATTCACCAATAGAGCTAACATGGAGCTGCTACGAGAGCGAGGATGAGGCGTGCGGGCTTTGTGATAGCTGTAGGCTAAGGCTAAATGGCTTTAAAAAAGCAAATGCTGTTGATAAAATTCCTTATAAAAAGTGAAATTTGCCTTGAAATTTAAAAGCTAGCCACTATAAATTTAGTAGCTAGCCTAAATTTCTACTCTAAATTTAGCTCGCTTATCTGTTTTGCAAGCTTCTCTTTGTACTCAGCCAAAGAGCTTTTGATGATATTTGCATAATCATTTTGATTTATTAAGAGATACTCCTCTTTGCGTTTTACGACCGTGCTTAGCTCTTTGTTATTTACGCTTAAAATGGTGCTTATATCAGCGTTTAGACCAACTTTTACCGCACCAAGCGTCATATAAGTCCAAAGTTTTTCTATCCTTGCATTGACGCTTATCGTATCCTTGTCTATCTCATTTTCATTTTTTATGACCTGGTAGCCGTTGCTTCTAAAGGCATCCTCTATGCGTGCCCTTACTATGCTAGTTGTTCTTTGTTTATTTTCTAAAATGACGTTCCACAGCCCTCTGCCATAGCTATTTCTCATTCTGCCGATGTATTTTTGCTTCTCCTTTGCGCTAACTTCATTTACATTGTGCTTATATAAAGATGGAGTGCTGGCTTGTTTTGGGTTGTTTTCAAAAGTCCTCACGTCCTTGACACTTTCGATGTAAATTTTGGTCTTTTTGCTAACATTTGAAGGTGCTTGTTCATCTGGCAAGGTCACAAATATCCCCTTTGGAGCGCAGCCACAAAGCATAAAAGCGGCAAATACCACTAGTAATAAATTTTTCATTTTCATTCCTTTAAATAAAATTTAAATGTAAATCGTTTTTTTGTAAAATTTATTAACTCTTTGTGCTAGATTTCAAATTTATATTTTGATATCCATAATCATAAAATCTTAAATTTAACAACTAAAATTTAAATTTAACTTTTCTTGACTGCTATCAACCAAAATGGCTAGCCACCTAGGATAAAATCCGCTTAAATTTTTGAAATTCACAAGGAGAGACGATGAAAGATATGAAGATGTTTTGCCATCAGTGCGAGATGAGTGCTGAGGATGGATGCGGTGCAAAGGGTCAGCCTATGGGCACCTGTGGCAAGAGTGACACGCTAGCACTTTTGCAAGATACGATGGTTTTTGGCTTAAAAGGCCTTAGCGCATACCGCCACCACGCACACGAGCTTGGCGCTGATACTAGCAACGTTGATCGCGTTATGGCTGATACGCTTTATTTCACGCTTACAAACTCAAATTTCAACTTCGATGAGCACATTAAGCAGCTTCTTGAAGTAGGCGGTGCTGGCGTTGAGGTGATGAACCTACTAAGCGAGGCTCACACGGCTAAATTTGGCATCCCAACACCAGTTAGAGTGAGCCAAAACAAGGTCGAGGGCAAGGCGATCTTAGTAAGCGGCCACAACTTGCACGCGCTAAAAGCGCTACTTGAGGCGACAAAAGATAAGGGCATCAACATCTACACTCACTCAGAGATGCTCCCAGCTCACGGATACCCAGAACTACGCAAGTACAGCCACCTAAAAGGCAACGTCGGCAAGGCGTGGTTTGACCAAACTAAGCTATTTAACGAATTTAAGGGCGCGATACTAATGACAACAAACTGCATCGTGCCACTACGCTCAAACTGCACATACGCTGACAGACTATTTGGCTACTCGATCGCAGGCACAAACGGCGTAAAACACATCGAAAACGACGACTTCACACCACTTATCGAGTGCGCACTAGCCTGTGGCGACGTTAGCGGCTTTGATAGCGACGAGAGCCTAGTAACTGGCGGCCACTACAAGACTATCCTAACTTTAGCCCCACAAATTTTAGATGCGATAAACACTGGCAAGATCCGCAGATTTTTCGTGATCGCTGGCTGTGATGCACCTGGCAAGGGACGTGAGTACTATAGAGAGCTAGCTGCTAGCCTTCCAAAAGACTGCGTCATACTTACTTCAAGCTGTGGTAAATTTAGATTTAACGACATCGACTTTGGCAACGTCCCAGGCACCGAGCTACCACGCTACATCGACCTTGGCCAGTGCAACGACAGCAACGGTGCAGTTAAGATCGCTCTTGCACTTAGCGAGGCAACAGGCATCGCAGTAAATGACCTGCCAGTTTCTATCGTGCTAATGTGGATGGAGCAAAAAGCGGTCATCATCTTGCTAGCGCTATTTAGCCTTGGTATCAAAAACATCAACGTAGGACCTAGCTTACCTAAATTTTTCAATGAAGAGATCATAAATTTCTTAGTGGATAAATTTAACGTTAGACCAATTAGCGGCGACGCTCAAGCTGATCTAAAATACTTCTTAGGTGAGTAAAAAAACTGCCAGGGCTTAGGCTCTGGCTCTAAATTTAAAAGAGTCCGCTTTGCTCTTTGCTTTGACTTAAGCTATCAAGCAGATCCTCTTTTTTGCAAAGCACAAGGGCATAGACGAAATTTTGCAGCTCTTTTATCTCGTCTAAATTTTCATAAAGAATGGCGTTTTCAACCTTTAGCGTACTATCTTTTGGCAGGCAAAATTTAAGCTCGCTTTCGCTGAAATTTCGCCTTAGAAATATGCTTTCAGTCAAAAACAGCTCTTCGTCATTTTCAGCTATCACCGCTCTAAAACTACTACCAAAGCCAACTGGCTTAAAGTCTTTGTCGATAAAGACTGGGTCAAAGTGCGATGAAATCCTGCTCTCTGTCACTTTAAAGCCGATATTATTTTTCTTAAGATAGCCAAGAAGTCCGCAAAACATCCCAGCAAAAACCCTTGGAATGCTTAAATTTTGATAGTATTTGTCATCGTAAATGAGCGTTGTAAAAAAGATCGAGCTTGGATTTAGCACGCTTATGTTTGTGTCAGTCCATGCTGTCTCGTAAAGCAGCGAGAGCCTTTGAAGTATCCTCGTATCGTCACTAAAAAATGTGTCAAACAAATTTGCATGGAAAATTTTATAAAAAAGCTCGGTTAAATTTTCAGGTATGACGTGGGCGTTTTTTTCAAGGTGTGACTTCTCTAAAAGCGCTTTTATGAAGGGATTGACCGCGCAAAATTTGATATTTTTGTGGATCGCTTCAAAGCGCATGAGCTTGATGATAGCCGTTTGCAAGCTTGCCACCTTGATGAAGGCTATCTCATCGTCGCTTGGCGTGATATCCTCTTCGCTAATGATGGCGTAGGCACCTTGCTTTATCGCAGGTGCGATCTGATCGATTTGCGTGGCGATGAGAGCGTAGCCTCGTTTTATATTTTTAGCCTCAAACGCGAAGCTAGTCACGCTTGAGATGCTTGGGTTGTTTAAAATTTGCCCATTTATTATGTGGGTTAAATTTTCTATCGTCATTTAGCCAACGATCGCGCCGTTTTTGACCTTGCTCTGCGTGCCAAGAAGCGTTAGCGAGCCGTCTGATGCGCTTAGGATCATGCCTTGTGAGACATATTTTTTCATCATCGTTCGCTCTTTTAAATTTGCTAAAACGCAAACTTGCTTGCCTACAAGTGAGCTAGGCTCGTAGTATTTGGCGATGCCAGATAAAATTTGACGTGGCTGCTCCTCGCCAAGATCTATCTTAAATTTAAGCAGTTTCTCGCTACCCTCAACCCTCTCGCACTCAAGCACTTCGCCTACTTTTATCACAATTTTGGCAAAGTCATCGATGCTAATGATCTCCTCTTTTGGCTCAGCTTTTACCTCTACTTTTGGCTCTTCTTTTAGGTCTCTTGCCTCGCCCATTAGCTCTTTTTCTATCCTTGGGAAAAGTGGCTCAGTAGCTTTTGCCATAAAATTTGAAATTTCATTTTTCAATACAAGGCTCTCATAAGAAGCCGTATCTATGCTAAAGCCAAGCGTGTCAGCTATCTTAGCGCAAGTTTTTGGCATAGCTGGGCTAAGCAAAATGGCAACTTTAGCAAGTAAATTTGCGCAAAGCGCCACAAGTGCGTTTGCCTCGTCACTTTTGCCAGCTTTTACAAGCGACCATGGCTCATACTTCGCAACGGCTGCGTTTGCCAGAGTTACAACCTTCCAAAGATCCTCTAAATAGCGGTTTGTAGCTAAATTTTCTAAATTTTTAATAGCCTCATCAAGATAGCCCTTCGCCTCATCAAGCTCGGCTTTGTGAAATTTGACCACGTCTTTTGAGTCAATTTTATAGTCGCTATACTTTGCGCTCATGCCTACTATGCGGCTTAACAGGTTGCCAAGTCCGTTACCAAGCTCTGAGTTTATGCGCTCGATCAAGGCTTTTTGGCTGTAGTCACCATCTTGTCCAAACGGTACCTCTCTAAGCAAAAAGTATCTGAAATTTTCAAGCCCATAAGCGTTTGCGACCTCTCTTGGGTTTATGACGTTGCCCTTGCTTTTACTCATCTTTTCGCCATCTATCGTCCACCAGCCGTGTGCTGCGACGTGTTTTGGCAGTGGCAAGCCAAGGCTCATCAAAAATGCCGGCCAATAAACTGCGTGAAAGCGCAAGATATCCTTGCCGACTATGTGCGTTGTATGTGGC
The DNA here is from genome assembly GCF_002913865.1 of Campylobacter concisus. Taxonomy (GTDB): domain Bacteria; phylum Campylobacterota; class Campylobacteria; order Campylobacterales; family Campylobacteraceae; genus Campylobacter_A; species Campylobacter_A concisus_AM. The sequence continues at coordinate 21,583 of NZ_POYX01000051.1, read as the reverse complement.
CAAAAGTCCATTCTAGCGTTATCTCTTGAGTATCCTAGTGTTGTTAGGTAGTTTATAAGTGCGTCAAGCCAGACGTACATAACGTGCTTGTCGTCGTTTGCGCTCTTTGGTAGCTTTATGCCCCAGTCAAAGCTCGTTCTTGTGACTGAGAGGTCTTTTAGTCCGCCTTTTACAAAGCTTACGACCTCATTTTTCTTGCCCTTTGGGATAACGCAAAGCTCGTCGTTTTCATACCATTTTAAAAGTGCGTCTTCATATTTTGAAAGCTTGAAAAAGTAGCTCTCTTCTTTAACCAAAGATGTTACACGGCCGCAGTCTGGACAGCGGTTGTCCTCAAGCAGGTCTCTTTGGTTAAAAAATGTCTCGCAGCTAACGCAGTAAAAGCCCTCGTACTCGCCCTTATAGATATCGCCGTTTGCTTGCATCTTTTCAAAGACATTTTGCACGGTTTGCTTGTGCTCTTCGTCGGTTGTCCTTATGAAGTGGTCGTAGCTTATCTCAAATTCATCCCAAAGAGATCTAAATTTCGCACTGATCTCATCAGCGTATTCTTTTGGCGTCTTGCCCCTAGCGCGAGCTGCTTGCTCGATCTTTTGACCATGCTCGTCTGTGCCAGTCATAAAGTAGGTCTCTTTGCCTTGCAAGCGGTTAAATCTAGCAAGCGTATCAGCGATGATAGTCGTATAGGCGTGGCCGATGTGTGGCACGTCATTTACGTAATAAATCGGTGTAGTTATATAAGCTTTTTCTTTCATATTTTTCCTTTAAATTTAAAAATCAAATCCGCCGTCACTGCCGGTGTTGCCTTTTGACATCGAGTTGTAGCAGCTATTTACATACTCTATCCTAGTCTCGCAGTCAAAAAATGCCTCGCAGTTAAAACAGCTTTTGCGACCTTTTTGTTCTTGACACTCTTGCATGATTTTAGCCTTTTGTTTTAGGGCTAGCTCAAATGCGTCAAGTGGCTCTTTTGCTTGTGATTCTTGCATTATTTTTGCTCGTAAAATTTATGCAAAAGAGAAATTTCATCACGTGAGCCAAAAAAGCATGGCGTAGTTTGGTGAATTTTTTCTATTTTTATATCAAAAAGTGTTTGATTTTTGCCGTTTGTCGTTGCGCCTTTTGCGTTTTCATATATAAAGGCAAAAGGGAGCACCTCAAAGACAACCCTTAGCTTGCCATTTGGATGATCGCTCGTTGCTGGGTAGCTAAAAAGACCGCCGCCTTTTAGTAAAATTTGATGCAAGTCGCTCACCATCGCACCTGAGTATCTTAGTCTGTAACCCTCGTTAAATAGCTCGTTTATGAAATTTCTATGCGTTTGGCTCCAGCCTTTTTGCGTAGCTCCCGTGGCGTTTAGCTTGCCTTTTTCTTTTAGCTCAAGCTCTTTTACAAATTTAAACTCGCCATCTTTGCTAAGTCTATAAAATTTAGGTAAAGCACCTTTTTTCTCGGCAATTACTAGCTCAAGTCTTGGACCATAGATGCTGTAAGCTGCGGCTATTAAATTTTCTGGTTTTACCTCGTCTTCGTAGATGCCAAAGATCGAGCCAACGGCGAAATTTACATCAACTAAGCTTGAGCCATCTAGTGGATCGTAAGCGATGATAAATTTAGCATTTTTGTTTATCTCAAGCTCGTCCTCTTTCTCTTCGCTAATTAGCGCTTTTACGCATGAAAGCTGCTTAAATTTAGCCGTGATGATCTCGTCGCTTTTGACGTCAAGCTTTAACTGGGTGTCGCCAGTTGCGTTTTCGTGAGTTGTGTAGCCAAGATCGGCGTATTTTATGACCTCGCTTATCTCTTTTGCGATATCTTTTATGGTGTTAAAAATTTGGTTTAGTTCTTGCATTATACAGCCTTTGCATTTTTGATTATCCACGCACAAATGGCGTCTATATCGTCTAAATTTAGATTTGTGATCTCATAGGGGATCTGCTCTTTATAAGTGGCGATCGCATCTGAAAAGCTAAGATAAGTTTCATCGATCTCACCTCTAAAGACGCTTAGTCTTGGTAGTGGCAGTGTCTTTAGCCCCTCGACTAAGAGCATGTCAAACTCGCCGATCATCCTTATGACCTCGTCTATGCCTTGCGAGCTTTGTGAAAAATAAGTCGTTCTAGTCGGACTCATCACGACTACGTCAGCTCCTGCCTGAGAAAATTTAAAGCTATCCTTGCCTTCAACGTCAAATTTGGCCTTGTCGCCTGGGTCGTGCTTGACTACAACGACCTTTAGCCCATCATCTATAAATTTTTTTGCGACTTTTAAGATAAGCGTCGTTTTTCCGCTATTTGAAGGGCCAGAAAAAGCAATGGCAAGTCTTTTCATAAGAGCCTTTTTAGTTAAAATTTCTTGCGATTATAGCTCATATTGGCTTTAAAATTTATGAGTGAAATTTAAAAAATAAAATGATAAAATGCGAGAAAATTTAATATTTTAAGAGTTTTTTATGAGAAAATTTACACTATTTTTTATATTTATTTTGATGATATTTGGCTGCGCCGATCAAAAAGTGATCGTGCATGAGCCACTAAAAAATGAGCTTTTAGCCTACACAAGCAAGAGCGAGATCATCGATGGCACCGATAGAACGCTCATAATCGCAACCTATTTAAATCCTATATATAACTCAAATTTAGACGAGAGCAAAGAGCACTTTTTAGTAGCCATCAACCCAAAAGAGCATGCGCAAAATTTGAGCAACATAAAGGTAAATGGCGACTCAAATGCCACAAATGCAAGACTGCTTGATGAAAACGACGAGATGCTTAAATTTGCTGGATTTTCAATGCCTTGGGCGGTCTATTACGAAGTGACCGCACCAAGTAAGCAAAGTGACGATCTCGCGCTTAGTTTCGAAATTTATCAGTCAAAGCCGGTTTTGTTAAATTTTCGAAAAGTTGCGAAATCTTTATACTGGAACCATTAAGCGCCATATAGATCACGTAGTTTGCAAGCACTTTCTTGCCGTAGTTTCTAGTCTCAGCCACTGGGACTAGCTCGATCGATAAAAATGGCTCAAATTTACCCTCTTTAAACATATCATCTCTTGTGATGACCTTTTTGGTAAAGCCAATACCGCCGTTATACGCGTAGGCTGTAAATAGCGGATGGTAAAGAAATTTATCAAGGTAGTTTAGGTGGTGATTTGCAAATTTAAATGCGACATCAGTTTTAAAAAGATCGTCTTGGTCAAAATTTGGAATTTTTAGCTCTTTTTTGCCGATCGCATTTGCAAGAAATGGCATAAACTGCATCATACCAAGAGCGTAAGAGGTAGAAACGACGCTTGGGATAAAGAGGCTCTCTTGTCTAGCAAGTGCGTAGATCATCGACTTTCGCTCAGTGCTGATGCCTTCAAGCTCTGGTGAGTTTGGCATCAAAAAGTACTGCTTCTCCCAGCCATGCGCCTTTTGCATGAAGTATGCGTATGCGCCGATGCTCTCGTTTGTGTAAAATTTCATCGCAAATTCGCTTGCTTGCGTGGCGTTCATATCCTTTGCAAGGGACGTGGTTTTGTTCCATAAAAATGGATCGCTCACGTCAAAATTTTCGATATTTTGCTTGCTAGGTCTTGGCACGATCACTTCAAGTGGCTCGCCACCGACCAAATCTCTTGCGTAAAGTGAGTAGATATTTGCATCTTTGCTAGCACTTAGCTCTTTTAAAAAGCTCTCATCGCCGCTTAGTTCATACTGCCAAAAGGTCGCATTGTCCCTTTGCCAAGCCCTATCAAAGGTGCTTTTAGCTCTTGTAAAAAAACTAAATGCAACGTCATTTTGACCAAGCAAGATGGCGTTTAATCCAAGGGTAAATGCGTCGTTCTTCTCAGTGACTGCAGGATCTATGCTAAGTAAATTTCTTCTAAAGCTTTCATATTTTTTATTAAATACGATATCGTTTAATAAATTTGTAAAGCCCTTTTGTGAATAAAGCTTTGTCATGAAATTTGCGTCAAAGCTCTCGCTAAAAAGCGCGTTCTTACTTTGCGGACTTGAAACGTTAAAAAGCTCTAAAAAGCTCTTTGCATCGTTTGCATTTGCAAAGCTAAGAGCCGGGTTTGGCTCGTTTAAAGTGCGTAAAATTCTAGCTTTTTCTGGGTTTATGCTTGCAAGATTTGCCGCTAAAATTTCACGAGTTTTGCTATCAAGTTTTAGAGAAAAGCTCATCGTTGTTAGTAAATTTTGGCAAGCCAAGCTAGCACTTGTGATGTTGCTTGCGTTTATGCCAGGGCACTTGCTAGGGGCTGCTTTGGGAGGTAAAATTTTATTGATTGATTTTTGAACTAAGCCGCTTTTTCTAAAAACGTCGCGTGAAAGCTCTGCTATCTGCTCCTTTGTGTAGCTGCCTTCGTTTATAAGGCGGTTTATGTAGTAGTCTTTTGCAAGGCTTTTTGGCTCGTTTTTTAGCTCCTCGTAGGTGTAAATTTTAGCTAAAAGAGCAACGCAGGCTAAAGAGAGGATACTAAAGTGACGCAGCAAAAACAAATAAAAGCCTTATTAAAAATTGATCTATGAGTTGAAGTGCTAAAAGCACGATGAGTGGGGCAAAGTCGATGCCGTTAAATTCTGTTTTGATGTAGCGTCTGATGAAGCTATAAACAGGATCAGTCAGCCTATAAAGTAACTGCACGACTGGCGAGCTAGGATCAGGCTTGACCCAGCTAATGAGAGCCGCTGCGATGACGATCCACGTATATACCGTGATGATAAGATGCAAAATGTTTGCGATCGCTGAAAATAGGGTGGAAAGTATCATTTTTGCTCCTAGATTAAAATTTTGCCTAGATCATCTTTGATGAGTGGATAGAGCTCGCTAAGCTCAGGGCCGTGAAGGTCGTTTGTAAGAAGCGCACGTAGTGGCATGAAAAAGTTTTTGCCTTTTAAATTTGTAGCACTCATAAGCTCTTTTTTAAACTCATCAAAGCTCTCGCACGGTTTTAAATTTAGAGCCGCTTTTTTTATGATCTCAAATTCATTTTTATACTCATCTGGAGCTATTTTTGGTGAATATATAGCTTCTATTTTTGCCTTTATCTCAGGTACTAGAGAGCTTTCTTGTGTGTAAAATTTAACCAGCTCAACCTTGCTATCATCCACGCCAAAGATCTCTTTTATGCGCTCTTTTGAAGCAAGCTTGATGTGCTCTCTATTTATCTGCTCAAGTTTTTTCACGTCAAATCTAGCAGGTGAGCGCGAAATTTTGGTTATATCAAACCACTTCACCGCATCTTCGATCGTAAAAATTTCAGTTGGAGTTTTGTTGCCAAGAAGTATCAGATAGTTTGCGATCGCCTCTGGTAAAAATCCCTGCTCAAAGAGCCATTTTACGCTTGATTCGTTCTCGCGTTTGCTCATTTTTTTACCCTCTATATTTAAAAGGATAGGCAAATGCGCGTAGTTCATCTTGCCGGTGTAGCCAAGACCCTCGCGTATGAGGTCTTGCTTTGGTGTATTGCTCACGTGATCCTCGCCGCGTATGACAAAGGTCACGCCCTCAAGCATATCATCAACCGCGCAGGCGAAGTTATAAGTCGGAGTTTTGTCCGCTCTCATGATGACAAAGCTATCAACTGCGTCTGGCTCGAAGCTTAGCTCGCCCTTGATCGCATCTGTAAAGCTCATCGTGCGTGTTGGTTTTTTCATGCGGATGACAAATGGCTTTTCGCAGTTTAAAACTTCAGCATCGCTTAGCCTCTCGCAGGTGCCGTCATATCTATATGCCACGCCTTGCTCTTTTGCCTTTTGTTTTTTTGCTTCGAGCTCTTCTTCGGTGCAAAAGCAAGCAAAGGCCTTTTTATCGATGAGAAGCTTTGATGCAAGCTGTCTGTGGAATTTTAAATTTTCACTTTGGATGTAAATTTGCTCTGGTTTTATGCCAAATTTGCTCAAAATTTCTAAGATATCTTTCTCTTTTCCCTCGATATTTCGCTCTTTGTCGGTATCTTCTATGCGTAAAATAAAGCCACTTTTATCTTGCAAAGAACAAATATAGTTGAAAATAGCAGCACGTAAATTTCCTATGTGCATATCTCCTGTTGGAGAGGGTGCAAAACGATACATAAGCTCATTCCTTACGTTAAATTTGAAGTTTGGATTATAACACTCGCTTGATAAATTTAAAGTTATGTAATTTTAAATTTTTAGGCTAAGCAAAGCATATTTTTTATAAAATCCGCACGAAAATTTAACTATTTATAGGAGAAAGAATGAGTTTTATCAGCGAATTTAAAGAATTTGCGATGCGCGGAAATGTCATAGATATGGCAGTTGGTGTTGTCATCGGTGGGGCATTTGGAAAGATCGTCTCATCACTAGTTGGTGATATTATTATGCCAGTTGTTGGTGTTATAACAGGCGGTGTAAATTTCACTGATCTTAAGCTAACACTAAAAGAAGCAGCAGAAGGTGCGCCAGCTGTTACGATAAACTATGGCTCATTTATACAAACAATGGTTGATTTTTTAATCATTGCGTTTTGTATTTTTTGCGTCATCAAAGCTTTAAATACACTTAAAAATAAACTACCAAAAGAAGAAGAGGCAGCTCCTGCAGAGCCTGAAACCCCAGCTGATATAGCACTTCTAACTGAGATCAGAGATCTTCTTAAAAAATAAATTCTTAAATCAAAGGGAGAAAGCTCCCTTTGAAATCCGTTAAATTTTGTCCTATTTTTTATGCTAAAATGCCTTTTTATCTTAAAAGCGAGTGAAATATGATAGAACAAATCCCATTTTTTCAAGGCCTTAGCGCCGATGACCTAACCAAACTTGAAACAATAAGTGTTGTTAAAAAATACAAAAAAGGCGAGTTTTTATTTATAGAGGGCGAGGAGCCAAAGTGGCTTACATTTTTGATAACTGGCTCGGTTAAACTTTATAAAACTACGGCAAATGGCAAGGAAATTTTTATCCATCAGCTTGCGCCTATGAATTTTGTAGCTGAAGTTGTAAATTTTGAAAATATCCCTTATCCAGCAAGCGCCATTTTTACTATCTCTGGCGAGGTTTTAAAGATAAATTATGAAAAATTTGAAGCACAATTTTTAACAAAGCCAGAAATTTGCATGAAATTTCTAAAATCAATGGCTCAAAAGATAAGAATAACTACAAATTTACTCCACCAAGAACTAATACTTAGCTCCGAAGAGAAGGTGGCTAGGTTCATTTTAAATCACGAAGATCTATTTAATGAACTAAAACATACAAAAATTTCATCAATACTCAATATGACTCCAGAAACTTTTTCGAGAATTTTAAATAAATTTAAAACAAATGGTTTGGTTAAACTTGATGAGAAGAACCAAATTTTGGAAAAAGATGTAGGTGGGCTACAAGAAATTTATTCTTATTGAAAGTTAATATCAAATAAATATTTTCATTTACTTAAAGAAAAAATTTATATTTTTTTGGATAACATTCACCTAAAATTTTCGTAAAAATTTACGATATATTGATAAATTCAGGAGGAAAATTTGGCTGAAGTTAAGAAGAAATTTTTTGTTTGGTCATCTGTGATAATAGGCATCGTAATCGGCCTTATCGCTTCTATGGGCATAGCTGATGCACTTCATGCGACTGGTAGCGGATTTGTCTGTACCATGTGTCACACGATGGATCCTATGAATGCTGCATATCATGAAGATGTACACGGCGGCAATAACAAGCTTGGCATAAAAGCTGAATGTTCAGCCTGTCACCTAAATCATACAAGTGCCTATACCTATGTACTTACAAAACTTAAAGTATCGATAAATGATGGCTATAAGACATTTTTTACAGATACAGACAAGATCGACTGGCGTAAAAAACGCGAGCATGCATCTCACTTTGTCTATGATAGTGGATGTTTGACTTGTCACTCAAATTTAAAAAATGTTATTCAAGCTGGTAAATCATTCTTGCCACATAGAGATTATTTCGTTCTTGGAAATCCTAATAAGAAATCATGTGTTGACTGCCATGAGCATGTTGGTCACAAGAATTTAGGGCTACAAATCGATAAATTTGAAGCAATTAAAAAACAAGAAAACAATAAAACCAAGTAAGGAGGAGAGATGTTTAAAAAGTCGCTAATGTTATTAGCCTGTCTAATGTCTTTTGGCTTTGCCGCAAACATGGATGCAAATAAATCTGACGCTTTAAACCTTAATGTTGTAAAAAACATTAAAGTTGCTCACAAAATGTCAGACTTATCAAAAAGCTGTGTTGAGTGCCACGCTAAAGAGACACCCGGCATAGTTGCCGATTGGAAAAATAGTCGCCACGCTCACGTTGGCGTAAGTTGTATGGATTGTCACTCTGTAAATGCAGATAATCCTATGGCTTCAGTTAAGGTGCATCCAAAAGATTCTAACAACCATGTTTCAATGCTAGTTAGCCCAAAAACTTGTGCTAAGTGTCACGAAAATGAGGTTGAAGAATTTGTTAAGAGTGGTCACGCAAGAGGTGCTATGCAAATGTATGCTAACCCTGCGATGGTAAAACTAATGTATCACTATGAAGGTATGGATCATCCAGAATACAAAATGGCTCCAGACGCTACTGGTTGTACACAGTGCCACGGAACCGTCATCAAACTAGACGCTGATCACAAACCTACAAAAGAGACTTGGCCAAACTACGGTATAGGTAATGTTTATCCTGATGGTGGCGTAGGCGGATGTAAATCATGCCACAGCGCACACACATTTAGCATAGCTGAAGCTAGAAAACCAGCTGCTTGTGCATCTTGCCACCTTGGACCTGATCACCCAGATATTGAGATCTTTAACAACTCAATGCACGGACATATCTATAATAGCGAAGCTCACAAATGGAATTTTGATGCTGCTCCTGATACATGGGATGTACCAGACTTTAGAGCTCCAACTTGTGCAGCTTGCCACATGAGTGGTGTTGGTGAAACAACAACAACTCACAATGTTTCAAGAAGACTAAAATGGAACCTATGGGGCGTCAGCAGTAAGCTAAGAACAGCTGGTGATGAACAAGCTGCTGTTGTTTACGAAAAAACTGGCAAACTAACCATAGGAACGCCACTTGCAGGTCATCCAAATGGACCAGAAGCAGCAAGAGCTGAGATGAAGCTAGTTTGTAAAGCTTGCCATACATCAACTCATACAGATAACTTCTTCATTATGGGTGATAAGCAAGTAGAGCTTTATAACGTTTACAATGCTGAAGCAACTAAGATGCTTGAAGAGTTGAAAGCTAAAAACTTACTACTCGCAGACGCTTGGGAAGATGAATTCCAAGATGTTTACTATCATATGTGGCACCACGAAGGTCGCCGTATGAGACAAGGCGCTCTAATGGGTGGCCCTGACTATTCACACTGGCATGGTGTATTCGAAGTTAAAAATGATATAAGAAAACTTCGTGAGATCCACAAAAAAAGAATGGAATCTGGTAAAGTAGAGTAATGCTTTTTAAGGTGGGAGATTTTCCCACCTTTTTATTTTTAAATTCCAAATTTTATCTTTTAGTTATTATCCTAAAACAAACACCTTTTAACAACCGTTTCTGTAAATTTAAATTATAAAATCAATAAAATCTATAATGTAAATTTAAAAATATAAAATATAATCTTTGTTTTCAAGGAGATATTTTGGGACTTTTTCGGATCATTATCGGGGCATTTATCTTTAGTGTTCTTACAAATTTATACTCATACAAACGTTTTATCAAAAAGGTATCATTTTTTACACCGCATCTTAAAAAAATTCGCATATTTTTCTATGTTATTAGTGTGCTCGAGTTTGTATTTGTTCTTCAACTAAGATTTTCTTTTTTAAATATAGAACTCTATCTGATAGCAGGAACGCTCATTGGTTTTTCTCTATTTTTATTTGGCGTTAGTTTGTTTTATGATGTTGTTAGATCTATTTGCTCAAAAGCTCATTTTAATTCCACGAGACGAAAATTTATTAAATTTTGTTTTGATGTGACATTTGTCATTTTTGTAGTTGCTTGCTTTTTGAAAGGAATTTTTAACGCACTTACTCCGCCAAAGATCAGACAAGTTAGTATAAAAATAAAAAATTTACAAAATGATCTAAAAATAGCCATGATAACCGATGTGCACATTGGCGAGTTTTTGCAAAAGGACTTTGTTGCTGAGCTTGTGAAAGAGATAAATTTAGCTAGACCAGATCTAGTTGTGATAGTTGGCGACTTGGTCGATATGAGAGCTGAGCTTATCGGCGATTTTTTGGATCCATTAAAAAACCTTAAAAGTACCTATGGCACCTTTTATGTTCCTGGCAATCACGAATACTACCACGGAGTTGATGGGATACTAGAAAAAATTCGCGCTCTTGGCATTAGGATACTTGGTAATAAAAATGAAAAAATAGCTGGTATAAATTTAGCAGGGGTATATGATTTAGCTGGCATAAAGTTTAAAAATTTAGAGCCAAATTTAGATGAAGCGCTAGCAGGATGCGACCCAGATCTGCCGACTATCCTGCTCTCTCATCAGCCAAAATTTATAAAAACTATGCAAAAAGATGTCGATCTAGTCCTTTGTGGTCACACGCATGCTGGACAAATTTTCCCTTTTAGCCTCTTGGTTTTACTTGATCAAGGTTTTTTACATGGGCTTTATAAGATTAATGATAAAATGCAAGCTTATGTTAGTAGTGGTGCAGGATTTTGGGGGCCTCCAGTTAGGATCTTTGCTCCAAGTGAGATCGCTATTTTAAATTTAAGCAAGGAATAAAATGAACAAGGACAATCTCTTCTCTCAAATTTTTGGCAAGGTAGCAAAATTAAACTTTTTCAAACCGCTTCAAGAGCTTATCAACTCCTTTTATGTAAAGCTATTTAAGATCGACATGAGCGAGTTTAAGCTGGCAAATGAGTATAAAAATTTAAACGAACTTTTTACCAGAGAGCTCTTAAAGCCAAGAGAATTTGACGCAGCAAATGAGATATTTATAAGTCCTGTTGATGGCACCTGCCTTAGCTTTGGCACTACAAAAGAGCTAGAAGCTTTTAGCATAAAAGGTATGAATTACGGTCTAAAGGAGCTTTTAGGGCAGGGCGAGCTTGAAGGCGAGTTTGACTTTGCGAACATCTATCTTAGCCCAAAAGACTACCACCACTATCATGCACCTTGCGACATTACGATAAAAAAAGCGGTCTATATCCCTGGTAAGCTTTACAGTGTGGCAGTAAAATGGCTTGGCAAGGTGGATAGCCTTTATACTAAAAACGAGCGTGTGGCGCTACTTTGCGAGATGAAAAATGCCAAAAAACTTTGGCTAGTCTTTGTAGGTGCGCTAAACGTTGGCAAGATGAAATTTAGCTTTGATGAGCGCATTCAAACAAATGCTATGGCAAATTTTACGCAAATTTATGAGTATGAAAATTTACATATCAAAAAAGGCGAGCGTCTCGGAAATTTTGAGCTTGGTTCGACCATCGTCATACTTAGCGAAAAAGATGCGATCGAGTACAACCTTTTTGAAAACAAAGAGCTTAAATTTGCTGAAGCTATCGGTAGGATAAAAGAGTAAAATTGATCCAAAGCTAGCCTAATGCCAAATTTACAGGCTAGTTAAATTTCTATTTTTATCTATGCCGTTTTAAGAATAAATTTGATCTACTATCGGTTTAGATCAATTTAAAAACCTGCAAATCCTTAGCTAGAATTTGATTAAAATCGCTTTGCCAAAAACGCAAGCTACATTAAATCAAAGCGGCAAATTTACCAGCAAAAATTTAAATTTTATCTCACATAAATTTACTAAAGATGCCAGCCTAGAAATTTAGTTCAAATTTATAAGCTAGCCAAACACTCAACTCTTAAATTTTATAAACTTAAAGTTGTTCTTTAGTTCATTTTGGGTCGAATTTATCTCGCCAAGCTCTGATTTTACGAAGTTTGTAAGCTCTATCTTGCTCACACTTGGAGATAGGATTTTTATATACTCTTTTTGATTTTTAAGCTCCAAGTTGTTGCTAAAAAGTAGCACTCTAGCATCTAGCTTTAGCCCAGATCTAAGCTCAGATATCGTGGCTATTAGCTCTTTTATATCAAAACCCTCCGCTGCTTCATCCACAAGCGCTAGCGAGCAAGGTTTTGTCTTTATCTTTATCAAAAGCTCGCTAAAGCTATTTGCGATCTCAAGCGTGTTTTGAAACTCGCCAAGAGCGCCAGCAAATATCTTATTTTCAAGCTTCGTGCTCTTGTAAATTACTATATTTTCATTTTTACTAAAGTATCTATTTTCTTTGCTTGGCTTATAGTTTTTTATAAATTTAGGCAAAATTTGATTTAGCTCATCTTTGCTAAAAGGCTTTCTGATCTTCTCATCAAAAGCAGGTAGCAGCTCTCTTTCAGGGATATTTGAGGTGTTTGAGACCACAGCGACTAAATTTATCTTCTCTTCTTGAAGCGATCTTATCTCTTTTACAAAATTTGCCACGCCATTTTCAAAAAATGAAGCATCGATAAATACCGCGTTAAACCTATTTAAAAGCAGTGCTTGCTTAAGCTCTTTATGGCTGCTAACGCCTATAACTTCGCAGTCTAAGAAGCTAAAAGCACGCGAAAACATCTCAAGACTAAGCGGATTTTTATCGCATAGTAAAAAGAGCACTTTCTCTTCAGTCAAGCTCTCGCCCTTGTTCTTCTCCATATAGACAAGCCGCGCAACGCTAAGTGGCGTGAGCGGATCTTTTAGCAAGACCGCATTTTTTATATTTATATTTTTACTAGCACTCTGCCTTGCAAAGACGATATCGTAGTTTTTAGCTTGTGCTTGGTTGTTTGAGATGATATTTTGAAACCTAAGTCCCATATCTTCTAAAGTAGCTGCGAAAAATTCATTATATTTTGCATTTATATCAGGCAGATACGCGATCCTTAGCTCGTGATTTAGGCTGAAATTTTGCAGTTTTTGCACCTTTTTTAGACTAAGGATAAATTTAAACTCATTGCCAGCTCCGCCAAGCGTGCTTATATCAAGGCTTGAGTTAAAAAGCTTTAGATAAAAGCTAGCAAGTCTTAGATAAAACTCGCTCTCTTCGTCATTTGTCTCATTTTCATCTTCTGCGCTTAAAGCTTTTATCTGCTCTTCATTTATGAAAATTTGATTTGTCCTTATCTTTGTTTCGATTAGCAAAAGACCACTTTGACTAAGAGCGTCGCTGACATTTTTTATCTCTACTATCAAGTTGGCAAATTTATCGCATTTTGTCACGACAGCTTGCATGATAGAGCCAAAGACGACGCTTATCTTCTCGCTATCGCCCTCTAGCTCGTCGCTAATGTTTGCATCAAGGTAGGTTAAAAAATTTAGCTTTTTCTCTTGCGTAAAAGGTATCTGCGCTTCAAGGATATTTGAAAACAAAATTTGTGGGTTAAATGGCTTTAAATTTAGTCCAACTTCGCCATTTCTGCTATCAAGCAAGCCTTTTATATTGCTGTAATTTATCGCGATTATCTGGCTATTTTTTTCTAAATTTTCAAAAACAAGCTCATTTTTTACCACGTTTTCATCTTTTTTTAGCGTAGCGACCGAGCTTAAAATTTGCTCTTTTGAGAGGTAAAATTTCTTACTTAGCCTAACAAGCAGTCTATCTTTTATCGCAGCAAAGCTTCTTTCTTGCTCATACTTTTGAAGCAGCTCTTTATATAGGGTTATGAAGCTTTCTATTAAATTTTGTGGATTTCTATCACCTCTTTTTAAAATCTCATCTCTTATAAGCTTCATTTTTTGATTTAAATTCTCCAGATCTTTTAGCCAGATGTATGTTTTATAGCCAGCGTAAAAGAGCCAAAGCGATAGAAAAAACATCAAAAATATTAGACTAAGCACCTTTACTCTAAAGTTATCATTTAGTCTCTTTAGCTCGTCACTTAAGACATTTGCTATCTTGCTAAAGAGCTTGGCTCTATTGCTTTCAAAGGTATATATCTGCAAAATTTCATCACGTGTTAGCTCATTTTTTAGCTTTAGCTTAAAGCGGATCTCGTCATAACCTTGCGTGGTCTCTATGTTTTCAAGCCTATCTATATCTCTTATTATGTTGTCTTTTATATCGCCATTTGGGAGTAAATTTGCATTTATATCGTTGTATTTAAGGCTATCTAGAGATTGTTTTAGCGAACTTTCGGTAATTTTTTCTTTACCCATAAGCACAGCCAAGATATGCTCTTTTGTGGTATTTACGTTTTGAAGCAGCTCATAGGTTCTAAGTAAAGAGAGTATATGACGCTTGATATCAATGTCTAAAGCAACATCTCTAAATAAAATTTGCCCACTTTCAACAGCAGAATTTGCTAACTCAACAAAGCTAAGAAACGAGAGATTAGAGCTCTCCCAACTTGCATTTGCGTTTTTTAAAACTTCATTTAGCCTATCTCTTATCCTTTTATCATCTGGTGTGTTAGAAAGAGTATTTGATAAACTTTTTACAAACAAATTCTTAGCAGCATTTGCCTCTCTTAAAGCCGTCTCGTCTTGTGGCGACCTAGTTTTTTCATATCTTTCGTAAGCAATTCTTTCTGAAACGATCGCATCTAAGGTTTTTCTTATCAAACTTTCTCTTTTTACCTCGCTATTTATGCCATAAGAGATCCTAAATTTATCAAAGTAGAGTGCGCCATTATAAAAGCAAGCGAAAGCCGCCAAAAATATCGGCAAAAGAACTAAAAATTTACTAACCCTCATTGCCAAGCCTTTTTGAAAATTTATTGCAAAGCGTGCTTATTTCGCCTAGTCTTTCGTTTATCTGAGCGATCTTTTTAATTTTGTTTGGTCTAGTAAGTAGCGCATCGAAATTTGCCACAAGTGGAGTGATCTTTAAATTTAGCGCTGGCTCTTTTAAGATCTTTATGCTCTCTTCTAAAAATTTAGTATCTCGCGCTTGCACCGCACTTTGGATAAAGATCATCTTATCTTTGGCTTTGCTTAAAAATATACCAAGATAGGTCGCAAACTCGCTTTTGCTTAAATTTAAAAAGCTAGCTGTCTCGCTAAACCAGCTCTCGTTTAAGACCTCTTCTTCTTTATCTAAAAGCTCTTTTTCATCTACCCTTAAATTTGGCAAGCGAAGTTTGGTCTTTGCTTTTATCGCAGCTTGCTGGTTTTGGCTGTAAATTTCTGTTTGATCGAGGATTAAAAGCTCAAAATACTCTTCATTTTTTACTGAGCTGATCTTTGAAAATTTAAGCGTCGCATTTAAAATTTTGCCGTTTTTGGTCTTTAAATTTACTCTTAAATTTGGTCTTTTAGCTAGATAATCTATAAAAACTCCAGACTCTTTGTAGTCTAAAACTAGCTCGTCAATGTCTTTATGCTCGCTTAAAAACTCCCTTATATCTTTAAATTCAAGCAAACCAAGAGAGATATCTCCCATCGCTAAAATTTGACCGTTTTTGTCGTATATTATCACTTCAAATTTCCTTCTTTGAGCGTTAAAAGCTTTGCTGCTACGCTTTTGTTTGTTATTTTTGCCACTTCGTCTAAATTTGCTTCGCTGATTTTATCAAAACTTCCGTAAAAGCTGATTAATTTCGCGATACTGCCCTCAGAAACGCCAGCTTGTCTTAGCACTGATCTTTGCATATCGTTTTTCTGCCTTGTTTTTCTGTGAAAACTGATGACAAATCTATGGCTCTCATCGCGCATCTTTTGAAAAAACTGCAGCTTTTTATCGCTCGTGCTTAGGCTAAAGCTGCCATTTTTTGTGTAAATTTTATCTTTTGCCTCGCCTTTTGCGCGGTGAGCTTTGGCGTCTATTTTTTCTTTTGAGATAGCGATTACATCGACGTTTGCACCACTGCTTGCTAAAATTTCGCAAGCTAAATTTAAAAGCGCTTCGCCACCATCAATGACCCAAAGATCAGGCGGACTAAGCTTATCAAACCTAAGTGCTCTAGCAGTGAGGCTCTCTCTCATCTGATCGTAGTCGTTTTTGGAATTTAGATGCATGTGGCGGTAGTTTTGTTTCGCCCACTCGCCATGCTCATAGCGCACCATCGCTCCGACACTTGCCTCGCCAAAAAGGTGTGAGTTGTCGTAAGCTTCGACCACGTAAGGCGTGTGAGCTAGATTAAAATACTCTTTTATCTCGTTTAGTAGCTCGTTATCGTGCGTTTTTAGGTATTTTTCGATGCTAACTTCAGCGTTTTTTGTAGCGATCTCACAAATTTTACGCTTATCGCCTATTTTTGGGCAAGTGATGCTAAATTTACGCCCAAACCTCTCGTTTAAAATTTCCTCCACCAGCTCGCTATCTTCAAAGTTTTCATTGACGTAAATTTTGGTGCTGATTATTGGCTGACCAGCGATAAAGCTTTTTAAAATGGCCTGCTTATAAGCCTCGTTTATCTCGTCTTTTTGAGCGTTTTTAGCCTGCGTGATATCTGTTTTTACGCCTGTTATCTTGCCGCTTTGCACGCTAAATCTCACCGCGCAGATCATATCATGCACGCAAGCGACCGAATAGGCCTCAAAGTCCTCAAGCTTGGCAAGATCGACCTCGACCTTTGTTTGCATATTTTTAAGCGTTTGCACCTTATCTCTAGTCGCGGCTGCTTGCTCGTAGTCTTCGGCCTTGGCGTAGTTTAGCATGAGCTCTTCAAGGCGAGCGATTAGCAAATTTGGATTTTGCAAAGCGGCTGTGGCGTCAGCGACTATTTTGGCGTAGTCTTCTTTTGAAATTTTGCCCTCACATGGGGCGTAGCAGCGTTTTAGCTGATAAAATAGGCAGGCTTTTTTGCCTTTGATGCAGGACTTTTTCTGAACTAGGTTGAAATTTAGATAAAGCGCCTCAAGAAGCTCTCCTGCTCCACTAAAATATGGCCCAAAATAGCGTATATTTGAGCCTTTTACAACCTTTCTAGTGATCTCAAATCTAGGAAATTCATCGTTTAAATTTATAAAGATATAAGGGTAGGTCTTGTCGTCACGAAGCAAGATGTTGTATTTTGGCTTAAGCTGCTTGATAAATGAATTTTCAAGTATGAGCGCGTCTGCCTCGCTTGGTGTGACGATGTATTCAAGATGCACCGCCTCGCTTATCATCTTCGAAATTCTTGGGCTTAGCTTTTCAGCTGGTGCTAAGCTTGGGGTAAATTTAAAGTAGCTTTTGACCCTGTTTTTTAAAATTTTGGCCTTGCCTACATATAAAAGTCTGTTTTGAGCGTCAAAATATTGATATACGCCAGGCTCGCTTGGAAGCGTTCTTATCTCGTCTATTAGCATCTTGCCTGCTCGTTTTTCTTTAGCAAAATTTCTCTTAGCTCTTCAAATTTCTTATAAATTTGCTCATTTGTAGCTAAATTTTTAAACTCGCCCTTGCTTGCTGGAGTGATGAAATTTGACCTTTGCGTAGGTTGTGGCGTGAAAAATTTTAGATATTTGCTTACGATAAATCTTATATTTTCTTCTTTTTTGTTTTTTATATAGTTGATCTCGCTAAGAGGTTTTGGCTCGATGACGCTTGCAAAAATGCTATTTTTATTAAATTTGCAAAAGGTTTTTAATAACCCTTTTATATCATTTATACTACTATCACGTCTAAGCTCCAAAAGCCCTGAGGGATGAGTGAGAACGAAGGTTAAAATGCCTTCTCTAACATAGCAAAAAGCTATGTAAAATCGCTTTGCTTTACCCATGAGGCGAAGAAGCTCTTGGCACTCGTCTGCCATGCTTAATTTTTCTTTATACAAAGGATTTTCGTGAATAGTATCTATCATAAATTTGGCGTCTTTCATAAGGCAATCTTATCATCTTTTATTTTAATTTTCGCTCTTTTTGCACTTAGTGGTTGCGGCTACAAGGACGATCCATTTTATGGCGATGCACCTGTGAAAGAGAAAAAAACTGACAAGATCAATAAAATTTGATCTTAAATTTCGCGTAAGATAAAAATGTAATGCAAGCTTAATAAATTTAACTAACCTAAATTTTAGGCTCATTTAAGTAAAATACGCAAATTTTTATCTTACAAGGAGAGTATATGAGGTTATTTGGACTTCTAGGCTTGTTTTTTGCTATAGCCTTTGGTGCTGACGGAGAAGCTGCGGCTATTGACTTAACTACTACATGGGCGGGAATTTTATCGCTTATCATTTTTGTTGTTGGATACTTTTTCATAGCAGCAGAAGAGAATTTTCACATCGACAAGGCAAAACCTGCTATCTTTATCGGCACTTTTATGTTTTTGCTAATCGGCGTTTATATGCTTATAAACGGCATGGATGTGCATTCGCTAGAGCACGAGGTAAATCACCTGATCTTAGAGATAGCTCAGATCGTATTTTTCTTAATGGTAGCGATGACATTTATCGAAGCACTTGTTGAAAGAGATGTATTTAACGCACTTAAATACAACCTAGTTTCAAAAGGCTACACTTACAGAAAGCTATTTTGGCTAACTGGTATTTTGGCGTTTTTCATTAGCCCAGTGGCTGATAACCTAACAACAGCGCTTATCCTATCAACCGTTCTTTTAACGATAGATAGAAATAATACAAATTTTTTAGTCGCAGGTGCGATAAACATCGTCGTAGCAGCAAATGCAGGCGGAGCGTGGAGTCCATTTGGTGATATCACTACACTTATGGTTTGGGCGGCTGGCAAGTCACCATTTTTAGACTTTTTTGCACTTTTCCCAGCTTCATTTATCGGCTGGTTTGTGACAGCGTTTTTACTTTCACGCATCGTGCCAAATACTGCGCCTCATTTTGACGTGGCAAATGAGCCAAAAGTGGTTATGAAAAAGGGTGGTAAAGCGGTTATCTTTATAGGTGCATTTACTATCTTTTGTGCAGTTATGATGCACCAGTTATTTCACTTGCCAGCGATGTGGGGCATGATGTTTGGCTTCTCACTGCTTAGCCTTTACACATATTATTTCAAAAAAGCTCACAAAGACGAAGAGCCTATGAACGTCTTTCACTATATGTCAAAGATCGAGAACAACACGCTATTTTTCTTCTTTGGAATTTTAGCTGCAGTTGGCGCTCTTCACTTTGCTGGATTTTTAAATTACGCTGTGTCACTTTATGATAAATTTGGCTCAACACCTGTAAATATCGGTGTTGGCTTCCTCTCAGCAGTCGTTGATAACGTCCCTGTTATGTCAGCTGTCTTAAAAGCAAATCCAGCTATGGGAGCTGATGCGGGTGAGTCTATGAGCCAGTGGTTACTTGTGACACTTACAGCTGGTATCGGCGGTTCGATGATCAGCTTTGGCTCAGCAGCTGGCGTTGGAGTAATGGGTAAATTAAAAGGAATTTATACCTTTGGTGCGCATATGAAATATGCATGGATGGTAGTTTTAGGATACATCGTATCACTCATTGTTTGGTATGTGCAGTTTGAAATTTTTCACATCTACTTTTAAAAGGTTATAAATGAACAATACGATTATAGTTTTGGACTTTGGTTCGCAGTATACTCAGCTAATAGCTAGAAGGCTAAGAGAAGAAGGAGTTTATACTGAAATTTTGCCATTTAACGCAAAACTAAGCGATATAAAGGCGAAAGATCCAAAAGGTATCATTCTAAGTGGTGGTCCGGCTAGCGTTTATGCCAAAGATGCCTACTTTTGCGATAACGGCGTCTTTGAGCTAAATATCCCTATCCTTGGCGTTTGCTACGGCATGCAGCTACTTGCTCACACACATGGTGCTGAGGTTTTAGCAGCTGATCACAAAGAGTACGGCAAGGCTGAACTTAGCGTCGTAAAAGAGCACGATCTTTTTAAAGATACACCTTCAAAACAAATCGTATGGATGAGCCATAGCGACTATGTAAAAGACCTGCCAAAGGGCTTTGAGGCGATTGCGATCAGCGAAAATTCGCCTTATTGTGCTTTTGGTGATGATAAGCGTAAATTTTATGCGATCCAGTTTCACGCAGAGGTGCAACATAGCGAGTATGGCACGCAAATTTTAAAGAATTTTGCTAAATATATCTGCGGCTGCGAGAGCACTTGGAATATGGGAAGCTTCGCTAAGAACAAAATAGAAGAGATAAGAAAAACAGTGGGTACTCACAAGGTGCTTTGCGCGGTTAGTGGTGGCGTGGATAGCTCTGTGACTGCGGCACTTTTAGCAGCTGCTGTGCCTGAAAATTTGATCCTTGTTTTTGTCGATAACGGACTTCTTAGAACAAACGAAAAAGAGCAAGTTGAGGCTACATTTAGAACGAAACTTGGCGTTGAGCTAGTTAGCATAGATGCGAGCGAAACATTTTTAGGTCGCTTGGCTGGCGTCGTTGATCCTGAGAAAAAACGCAAGATCATAGGCGAGACATTTATAGAAATTTTTGAGCAAGAGGCTAAAAAGCATGGCGATGTGAAATTTCTAGCTCAAGGCACTCTTTATACTGACATCATAGAAAGCTCAGTCGTTGGCTCAAGCAAGACGATAAAGAGCCACCACAACGTTGGAGGTTTGCCTGATTGGATGACATTTGAGCTAATAGAACCGCTAAGAGAGATTTTTAAAGACGAGGTTAGAAAGCTAGGACTTGAGCTTGGACTAAGCCGCGAGCTAGTCTTCCGCCATCCTTTCCCTGGACCTGGTCTTGCGATCCGCATCATGGGCGAGGTAAATAAACCAAGCCTTGAGCTACTTCGCAAAGCTGATGTGATCTTGCGCGATGAATTAAAAAGTAGTGGCTGGTATAACAAAACTTGGCAGGCGTTTTGTGTGCTTTTAAATGTAAATTCTGTTGGCGTTATGGGCGATAACCGCACCTATGAAAACGCTGTTTGCGTGCGCGTCGTAGATGCAAGTGACGGCATGACTGCAAGCTTTTCAAGGCTTCCTTATGATCTGCTTGAAAATGTAAGCCGCCGTATCATAAACGAGGTAAATGGCATAAACCGCGTAGTTTATGACATCTCAAGCAAGCCACCTGCAACGATAGAGTGGGAATAAAATTTGGTCAGGCTTAAATTTTGAACTATCTAACAAATAAGTATGAGTATGAAAGCATTCAAACGTATTGCTTTCATATCGTTTTTGATATAAACGATGAAGGACAGGTTTATCAAAAAACAGATGAGTGGAATGAGGAAATTTTTAATGAAATTCCTTTCTTTGCACTCGGTAAAAAAAGAGCTTTAGAGATTTCATCGGAATCTGGTCCTAGAAAAGCTACTAGGGATGGCATGGAGTTACTTTATAAAGTTAAAGAGATTAAAGAAGCTAACGAATATTTCATATCGGCAGATGATGATGCAGAAGATAGATATTTAAAGCGTGGCGAATTTGGTGAGCTTATACTATATTATTTACTAGAAAGACAATTTAATAAACCACAACTTATATCCAAAATATATTTTAAAGATAGTCCAAGCGGAATGGTTCATGGTTTTGATGCAGTTCATTATGACAAAGAAATGAATGAACTCTGGATAGGTGAGAGTAAATTTTATAAAAGCTTATCAAAAGCATTGCAAAATTTGGCTAATGATTTATCAGAGCATTTTAATGTTAATTTTTTCGATTCCGAATTTGCAATTATCAACAACAGATTAAGTGATTATTATGACGATAAAGAAGTGGGTGATGAAATAAGAGAATTAATTAAATCTAGTACTTTTATA
>NZ_POYX01000050.1:0-26475 GCF_002913865.1 Campylobacter concisus | reverse complement strand
GACATTAACTATCAATATAGTTATAATCACGCTCAAATTTTAAAAACAAGAGGCATTATGGAACTTTTAAAACACAACATTGACTATATAATCATCGGTATTTTGGGCATTATGAGCTTTTTTGTGCTTTGGTATACGATAGAGCGTATCATTTTTTACTCACGCGTTGATATAAATAGCTACAAAAACATCGAAGAGCTCGATGGGGCGCTGACAAAAAATTTAACCACACTTTACATCATCTACTCAAATGCCCCATATATCGGACTTCTTGGCACGGTTGCTGGCATAATGATCACATTTTATGACATGGGTATGGCTGGCGGCATCGATACAAAAAGTATCATGATTGGCCTATCTTTAGCGCTAAAAGCGACCGCATTTGGCCTACTTGTGGCGATTCCAACGCTTATGATCTACAACGGCTTTGTTAGAAAAGTCGATGTCATGATAAACAGATACAAGGCCAAAAATGCGTCTAAATAAAAAAGATGGGCTAAATATCGTCCCATTTATCGATATCATGCTCGTTTTGCTAGCCATCGTGCTAAGCATCTCGACCTTCATCGCGCAGGGCAAGATAGCAGTTGATCTACCAAGTGCGAGCAGTACAGAGCAGATAAAAGAGGACGAGAAAAAAGTGAGTGTCGTTATCGATAAAGATAATAAATTTTTTATAGATGATGCAGAAATTTCAGAAGATGAGCTGAAAGATAAGCTAAATGCCATTGATACTAAGACTTTAGTGCAGCTAAAAAGCGACAAAAACGCTAAATTTGAGAGCTTTGTGAAGGTCATAGATATATTAAAAGAAAAGGGACACGAAAACTTTGCAATCCAAACAGTCTCTGAGTAAAATTTCAAACTATAGTGGCTTAGCAGTATCGGCGATAGTGCATGTAGCAGCGGCTTATTTTTTGCTTTCACATAACTTTAGTGAGATAAAGATAGGCGAGCAAAAACCTATAAAAATAGCTCTAAATTCATTCACTCCAGTGCCGCAAACTTCAGCTCCGCAGATAAGCGAACAAGTAATGATACCAGAGCCAACACCTCCAGCTCCACCGCCACCGCCAGAGCCACCAAAACCAGAACCTAAGCCTGAACCAAAGGTCGAGCCAAAGCCACTACCGAAACCAGAGCCAAAAAAGATAGAAAAGCCTAAACCTGAACCTAAAAAAGTGGAGAAAAAGTCACTGCCAAAGCCTGAGCCTCGCCCTGAGCCTAAAATCGAGCCAAAGCCTGCTATCACTGCGCCAGCTCCTATCGCAACGCCAGCACCTGCTGTAAATTCAAATTTAGCAACAAATAACAAGTCTATCGCCGCAGCTCCAGCTCAAAAAGTAGCCCAAGAGTTAAATTTATCAAACGCGCAAAGCGATGAGGACTTTAGCAAGGTCATAGCAGCTGTGAAAAAGCATAAAAACTACCCAAATAACGCTAGAAGGATGAAGCATCAAGGCGTTGTTGAAGTTAGATTTTTGCTTAAAACAGACGGCAGCATAGATGAGCTAAAGGTTACTAAAAGTTCAGGCTTTGAGTCGCTTGACAATGGTGCTTTAGAAAATGTTAAAAAAGCAAGCTCTGAGTTTCCAAAGCCAAAAGAAGCTCGTTATCTTCGTTTTCCGATAGCATTTACATTAAGATAAATTTTAAGCTCATTTGAGCTTAAAATTTCTTAGATCAAGTATTTAGATCAGGATAGTCCCAGCAGTTAAACTCAGCGCTCAAGTCGTCATTTTCCTGCCCTTTGCAGCATAGCCACTCAAGCCCTGCGCGCCTCTCCATAACGACCTCTTCGTCAAGTCCAGCCGCCTTTTTGCCATTTACCCTTGCATCTACGCACGCCCAGTGATAGCGATAAACTAGATCAAGCTTGCTTAAAATTTCATCAATACTACGAAGCTTTGAGCGGCTTTTTAGCCCGCCCTCTCTAAAGACATCCATCACAAACTCACAGTCACAAATTTTATCCATCTCGCCGATATCTTCAGCGATGCCAAGCGCCCAAAGCAAGATCCAAAGCGACTCATATTTCCAGCCCATATTCACAGCCGTATCCATATCAGCTCTATCCTCAACGACCTCTTTTTCTTTTACGCTAAGTCCCTCGTAGGCATCACCTAAAAAGCTCTTTGCCCACGCCATATTTTCTTCGCCCAAAGAGCCTTCATCGCGGATCGTGCAAGCACACATGATCGCTGTAAATGAACAAACTGCGCGCCTTACTATCTCGTCCACGTCTCTTGGCGTAACCTCGCTGTTTTCATAGCGAAACGGCAAGCTCTCAAGCACCGCCACGCCCTCTTGTTTTAAAATTTTTATGCTCTCATCTTTTCTTTGTTGCGCTGTTTTCAAGAGAACTCTCCTTCTGTTTTTATAGTTTTATCTATTTTTTCTTTCAAAATAGGCAAATAATCCCTAATCGCTATCTCTATAAGCTCTAAATTTAGCCTTTCGTATTCATGCGATGCGATATTTCTTGTTGTGCTAATCGCCCTTATCTCTTCTTTGGTAAAAATAGCCAAAGCCTCAAGGTCATTTCTCTCTTGTATGCCTTTTAAAAGCGCATCGATATTAACAAACTGCATCATTATGGCAGGTTGTAGTACATCCTCATCATGAAGTGCCTCGTATATACCACCGCTACATTTATTTAAGATAGAGCCTATTTTTTGAGATATTTTTCTAAGACGCTCTATGCTTGCTTTTTCAAACATAAATGGCTCCTTTTACAAGCTCTTCTTTGGTTTGCGCTGGCATAGACGTGGTGTCACATATATCAACTAAAACGCCAAATTTACCAGACATGCTTTTTCTAAAATCATCTAAAAATGTAACTACCAAAAAAGGGCTACCAAGGTTTTTTACCATCTTTTTAGCATCTGTTTCTATTACTATATCTATATCAGAAAATACATCCGCCCTATCTTTTGCGTAGCTTCCAAAAAGCCCTAGCTTGGTAACTCCAAGCAAAAACAACCTCTCTTTTTGCGATGATAAAAAATTTAAAATTTCACTTTTTGTTGTCATTTCCTACCCAAAAAACTCGGCGTTAAATTTCTCTTCGTCGAAATTTTTGCCCAAAAATTTACAAATTTCCTCCATATCAGCCCTCGCCGTTTCAAAACAGCTAGTAGCCCCTGGACTTGGCGTCATATTAAAGCTTATGCCCTCGCCTGTGCTGATCTTGCCCTCGCCAAGCTCAAGCCTTTTTTTGTTGCGGTCGATCACCTGTGGTCTTACGCCGCCAAAATTTACAGCATAGCTTAGGTCGTTTTCGCTTAGGCTTGGCACAATCTTTCTGGCGTCTTTGACAAATTCTTTTTTATTGATAAATGGCACTTCAAACAAGAAATTTCTTAGGATATATGACCTGATGTCATCGTCTTTTAGCAGGTTTGTAAAGACGTCAAGGACGTTTTTGTCAAATTTTAAGCACTTTAAGAAGTCAAAAAAGCTAGAACAGCCGTGAAATCTCTCAAGCTTTGGTATGACAAGGGCTGTTGGTCCAAAACGAGTGTTGCCATTAGCTAGGATGTCTGGGTCACTGTGGAGTGCGGCAAATGGTAGCTTGTCGTTTTGCACCATATAGACTTTGCCGTTTAGTAGGCGCTTATTAGCAAAATAAAAGCTTCCAGCAACTGGCAGTGTGCTAAGATGAAGCCCATAACCCATCTTGTGAGCTAGAAATAGCGAGTGCGCTCCAGCATCGACTACGACGTAGTTTGCAGTGATCACTTCGCCGTCATTTATCTTGATGTGAAATGTATCGCCCACCTTTTTCATGTCAGTCACTTCTGAACTTAGGCTGATCTCATACCCCTCGCCACCTAAATTTAGCGCATTTTGCACGAGCGAATTTGCCACGCCGCCAAAGTCCATCGTCGTAAACTGGCCATTTTGCGCACCAATGGCGATGATGTTTTCTGGGCGCTCATTGCCATTTGCGTCAAAAACGACATTTGGCTCGATCTGTTTTAACTTCTCTTTGTCATAAATTTCAAGATAAGAAAATAGCTCCTTAAAGCTCTCATATCGCTCCTTGATGCGCTCTACTTCGGCATCTCCGATGGCTAGCGTCATCTTTTGATGAGCGAACATATATTTACCATCTAAGTTGTATTTTAGAGCGTATTTTACTGGCATATTTGCCACTTGTGAGACTTTTTTTGCCTTTTCTAGCGTGTAGTTTGTCTCGATATCACCGCAGTGGATGGTCTGTGAGTTTCCCTTGCCACTTGAATTTAGCGTCGCTACGCCGTCATATTTTTCTAAAAGCGCGACCTTTTTTATATCGCTAAATGCAGCCAACTCGTAAAAGAGTGCCGTCCCGCTAATGCCCGCTCCAACAATTGCCACTTCAAAGTGCTTTTGCCTCATTTTCTCCCCTGAAAGTTTAGTCGCACAAATGATACTATATTAAATTTAAATCAAACAGCAAAAAGCAGGGCATGAAAAATAGGCTGTGTAAAAGTGAAATTTGGCAAGGCTCTCACCTTGCCATAAAGCTAAAATTTATAAGAGACATTTACTTTGAAATTTCTACCTGGCTCCCAGTCTACGTAGTTTGGATCGCCTGTATAGTCAGCCGTTCGTTGAGACTGCGAAGCGTATGCCTTGTTAAAGAGGTTGTAAATTCCAGCATTTATCTCAAGCCCTTTAAATTTACCGCTGCTTGGCGCATATGTAGCGTAGATGTCGCTAACTGCATAGCTTGGTATCTTGACATTTTTATCGTCGCCAGCTGAGACGGTATTTTTTGAGGCAAAGTAGATTAGGTTATAGCCTATTAGCGTATCGATCCTTGAAAATGCGTACTCTGCGTTAAATGTGTATTTATCGCCTTGATCTCGGTAGCCGATGATGTTTGAGGTGTAGTAGCTGCCATTTGGTTTAGCGACCCTATCTTTATATTTTACCTTTTGGTGAGTGTAGCTAGCAGCTAGGCTTAGTGCGTCTAAATTTAGCCTTGCAAGTAGCTCGACACCGCTTATATCAGCCCCACCAGCGTTTATCCTGACTAGAGTTTGATTTACACCACCACCTGCTGCGTTGTTATCGACTATTAAATTTTTATATTTTGTCATGAAGTATTTTGCAGATAGGCTATATGAGCTAGCTTCACTTATGTCGCCATGGTATTTAAGACCGGTTTCGTAGCTATTGCCGGTTGTTGCTTTTAGATCTTTATTTGCCGCCCAGTTTAAAGCCCTGCCCCTACTACTTCCACTTGCCATCATCGACTCCATGACGTCAGGTCCTCTAAAGACCCTCGCATAGCTTGCAAACGCGTTAAGACCTTTAATGATCTCATAATCAAGCGCAAGCGCTGGGGTAAATTCGTTAAATTTATATGTGTAGCTCTTTACATTTCCAGCTCTGCCGTCGTAGCTTTTTAGCTCGTGATGAGTGTATCTGATACCAGGAGTAACGGTTAGCGAGCTAAAATTTAGCGCATCTTCTGCGTAGATAGAGTAGTTATTTACCTTTTCTGGGTAGTGATTGTCTGGTTTGTTGAAATTTTTACTTTGGTAAAACTCAGCACCATATCTAAAAGTTTGCGTCAAAGCGCCGCTCTCTACTACGCTCTTAGCCTTTGCATTTATGCCGTTCGTCTCTACGCCCCATTTTGAGCTATCAACCCTTTGGTGTCTTGTGTTGTAAGCCGTCACATCTAAATTTAAAAGATCACTAGGTTTATACTCATATTTTAGCGTTGTTGTGTCGCGCTCATACTTGCGGTTATCGACACTATTTGAGCCACTATACCAGCTGCCAAATTCTGCTCTTAAAGGATAAAGACCCTTAAATTCATTATGCTCTCTTGAGATAGAAATTCTATGCGCATCAAGGAAGCTATAACCAAGCTTTAGAAGATAGCTAAGGTCATTTCCGTCGCCGCCTATCTTTCTTTTGTTGCCACTTTTGCCGTAGTTGTAGCCTTTGTGATTGATAGCAGCTATAAAGTCAAGCCCTTCAACTGGGGCAGTAAAAAGCATAAGGCCTTGAGAAAATTCGCTGTTATTTGAGGCGTATCCAGTCTTTATCTTTGCACCGATCTTCTCGCCGCTTTCTAGCAAGTCTTTTGCATCGACCGTTTTAAAGGCGACTGAGCCACCAAGCGCGCCTGAGCCATTTACGACCGATCTTGAGCCAACCTCGACGTCTATTGCCTTTATGAGATCAGGGTCGATCAGCAAGTCGGCGTTGTGGTGAAACGTGTTTCCATTTTGTTTCGCGCCATCTATCGTGATATTTAGACCGCGGTCACTTACGCCTCTCATATAAATTTTTTGATTCATGCCGTTTGTGCCGCCCACATAGACACCAGGGATGTCCCTCATCACGTCTTTTGCTAGGCCAGCGTTTCTAGTTGAAATTTTGATGTCATCAACGCCGTATCCACCGCTGCTACTTGTCACCTCAACTCCGCTTAGCACGCTCTCGTCTGCTGCGTTTGCACAAACTGCCACGCTTGCTGCAAGAGAGAGCTTAAATAAGCCCTTAAACCTCATCTCTCCTCCTAGTTTGATTATTAAAATTACTATTTTAGTTTATAGTCTAATTTTGAAATTGAATATTATAATTTTAAATATAAATTTCAGGTAAAAATTTAAAATATATGCGATTTTATAGCTATAAATATAGAAATTTTGATTTATTAATGTAGAAAAATAGTAAGCAAATTCTAGTGATTTTATTTAAGAAAAATGAAATTTGGCAAGGCTCTCACCTTGCCGTAAATTTTAGTATGCCCTTTTATAGGCATTTTCTATTTTGTCATTTTCGCCAAATTCTTTCATGGCGCCAAAAGCAAAATATGGGTTGCGTAGTAGCTCTCTGCCAAGCGCCACACCATCGCAAACATCGCCAAGTAGCAGCGCCTCGCACTCGCTTGCCTTTGTGATGAGACCGACTGCAAAGACTGGGATATTAACTGCATTTTTCACAGCTTTTGCATAGCCAGCCTGATAAAGAGGCGTAAATTTAGGCGCGCTATCAACCTTTGCATAGACTCCGCCAGCTGAGACGTGAATGAAGTCAGCTCCATTTTTCTCTAGCTCACGTGCGAGCTTTACGCTATCTTCTACGTCCCAGTCGCCCTTAAGCCAGCTACTTGCACTTATCCTAACACCAATAGTGATATTAGCGCCAGCCTTGATCTCTCTTAAAATTTCAAGCAACAGCCTTATGCGGTTTTCAAAAGTGCTGCCGTATTCGTCATCTCGCTCGTTGGTGCCAGCACATAAAAATTGATTTATCAAATATCCATGCGCTGCGTGTATCTCCACAGCCTCGTATCCTGCGCTCTTTGCACGCATTGCCGCCTCCACAAAGCTTTGCTTGACGATTGCGATATCCTGCGCGTTCATCTCTTTTGGCGTGGCGTAGTCATCGCTAAATTTGATCTCACTTGGCGCGATGATGCCTTCACACGTGCCCTTTCTGCCAGCGTGAGCAAGCTGGACGGCCATTTTGGCGCCATATTTAGCGCAGCCCTTTACTAGCTCCGCGTGAGCCTCGATCTGCTCGTCACTCCAAAGCCCAAGGTCTTTTTTAGTGATCCTGCCGCGTGCCTCAACAGCCGTCGCCTCAACGATGATCATGCCAACACCGCCGATCGCCCTTGTAGCGTAGTGTAGCTTATGAAAGCACCTTGGACGGCCATCCTCTTTTTTGACCTCATACATGCACATAGGAGCCATGATAATGCGGTTTTTGATCTCGATGCCGCCTATCTTAAGCGGCGTAAAAAGCTTATTTTGCATGAAATTTCCTTTAAATTTTTTGGTTATTTTAGGATATTTGGTTAAATTCTTGGATTTGCAGGAATTTATCTCTTGCGACTTAGAAAGTTCAAGCAAATTTTAAAATTTCATGAACGAGTAATTTCGGCTCTAAAATTTGAGCCAAGCTGCAAGCGAAGCCAAATTTTAGTAGTCAATTCTTAGGGGTGAATGGAATTTTAAAATTTGTAAAATAATAAATTTCTATTTTTAAAAATACAGACCTTAATTTTAAAAACTCTTTTATTCAAAAGGGAGACAAGGGGACTTGAATTACGAAGCCGTCCCCTTGTCTCCCTTTAGATCCCACAATCCCCTCGCACGTTAGAGGTGCATGCGATAGCGCTTTGCGCCGCATGCGTTCTATTCTAGAAAGTCTCCCTCAAATTTTAAAATTTATGAACAAGCATATCACGGCTCTAAACTTAGTGGCAAACGATAACGAGACCTGAATTTGGTAAGTTACTAAGGCGAGTGAATGGAATTTTAAAATTTGTAAAATTACTAAAATTTATCTATTTCTCGCCCTTAAACAAAGAAACAAAATACTCATCGATATTAACGCCCTCTTTCTTCATCTCTTTTAGCCTTAGCCTTACGTCGGCGTCTTGCCAAAGAAGTGGCGGCAACGTAAACATCACCCTATCAAGGCTAAAATTTCTCACATCATCGCGCCAACCATCCCAGCGGTAAAGCTCGTAAAATTTAGATATATCCCCACTTAGCGCCCAGTATAAAAACTGCGAGTAGCCAAGCTGCGTATCTTCCCATTTGCCGCTATCTGGTGCGTAGTAAAAGACGTTGCCAGCTTTGCCGTCAAAAGCGCCGCCATTTACCGCAAAAAATCCGCCCAAAACATCGTCCGCCACAAGCAAATAGCTAGGCATCTGCCCTGCTTGGCTAAAACTTTTGCAAAGGTTGAAGCTGTAAATTCCGCGCTTCATACGCTCACATCCTGAGCCAAGAAGACGCAGCCAGCCGCCATCTATCACTATACCGCCACACCCATAAACAAGCGCTCCCATCGGCGAGCGAGTAGTTACCTGAAGCCCCAAAAGCTCACTTTGCGCCTTGCTCTCATCGCGAGGCAAAATTTCATAGTCGTTTTTGGCCTCTTTTAGCCACTCTTCGATCAGCACCCAACCTGGCTCATTTGTATCTATAAGCTCATCTAAAGCTCCCATTTTCTGTCCTTGCGATAAATTTGGTGAAATTTAAAAGAAGAATTTGGCGAGCTGCCCCGCCAAATTTATATCAGTAGATTATTTTGCGTCCCAAGCTAAGATCGTGTTGCCCTCGGCGTCGGTAGCTACGTCGCCCATGCCCATGATGTTGTAGCCACAATCTACATAGTGAACCTCGCCCGTTACGCCGCTAGCTAGGTCGCTAAGTAGGTACATAGCACTGTTGCCGACGTCTTCAGTGGTGACGTTGCGTTTTAGCGGGCTATTTACTTCGTTGTAGCGTAAAATCATCCTAAAGTCGCCTATACCGCTTGCAGCAAGCGTTTTGATAGGACCTGCGCTGATCGCATTTACACGGATGTTTTTAGCGCCAAGGTCGTGCGCTAGGTAGCGAACTGAGCTTTCAAGTGCCGCTTTTGCAACGCCCATGACGTTGTAGTGTGGCACAAATTTTGGTCCGCCAAGATATGTAAGAGTAAGCACCGAGCCGCCCTCTTTTAGCACCGGTAGGACCGCGCGAGTAAGGCTTAACAGCGAATAAACGCTAGTGCCCATCGCTATATCAAATGCCTCTTTTGTGGTATTTACAAACTCGCCCTCAAGCGCCTCTTTTGGTGCGTAAGCCACTGCATGCACGACAAAATCGATCTCGCCAAGGTCTGCTTTGATCCTATCAGCAAGACCGTCTAGGTGAGCTTGGTTATTTACGTCAAGCTCGTAGACAAATTTGCTACCAAACTCCTCAGCGATCGGCTCAACGCGCTTTTTAAGAGCGTCATTTAGGTATGTAAATGCCATCTGCGCACCTTGATCGTGACAAGCTTTTGCGATGCCGTAAGCGATTGATTTTGCGTTAGCGACGCCTACGATCAGACCTTTTTTACCCTTTAAAATCATTATTTCTCCTTTAAAATTTTGCAATTCAAATTTTAAACCAAATTTAATAGCGGCAGTATCACGCAACTCCAGATGTTTAAATTTGCGTTTCGAAATTTAAATAAACCAACAAGCGGATATATCGCTAGGTAAATTTAAATGTTTCGCGGTAAATTTCATCCCAAGACTAGGCAAGTAGCCTGTCGTAGGGTGAAATTTGCAAGATCGTTTAAATTTATCAGCGAGATGCCGCGCTAATAAGCCCTAGAAAATTATTCGCATCCCAGCTGGCTGTCCCTACTAGCACCCCATCGCAGCTCTTTATACCTGCGATATCAGCGATGTTTGCCGCATTGACGCTTCCGCCGTAAAGTAGTGGCACGTTTGCCTTTGTCTTTAAGAAACTTAGCACCTCATCTATCTGCTCTATACTAGCACTCTTGCCAGTTCCTATCGCCCAGATCGGCTCGTAGGCGATGACTAAATTTTTATAGCCAAGGTCTATATTTTCAAGCTGACGGCTTAGAAATTCTTTGGTCGCTCCGCTTTCGTTTGTGCTTAAATTTTCGCCGATGCAGTAGATGATATTCCAGCCATTTTTTGCGGCAAAGTCAAATTTCGCTCGCAAAAACTCCTCGCTCTCGTTTAAAATTTCACGCCTTTCAGAGTGGCCGATCAGCACGTCTTTGATATCAAATTCATCAAGCATCGCCTTGCCGATCTCGCCGGTAAAAGCCCCACTCTCGCACGGGTAGAAATTCTGCGCCCCAAGCCTAAAAATATGCCTTTTTTCATCAAAGGCACTAGCTGGGGCAAATACGCTCACGTCGTCATTTGCGCTTAAATTTTCGTCTAAAGTTTTCGCGTACTCTCTAAAGCTTGCTCTTGTGTGGTTGCACTTTAAATTCGCTAGAAATTTCAAGACCTACTCCTCTTTTCTAAGCGGCTTTATGCCAGGCAGCTCTTTGCCTTCTATTAGCTCCAAGCTAGCACCGCCGCCAGTCGAGATAAATGTCATCTCATCAGCGTCTCCTGCGCGCTCAACCACGTCAGCCGTATCACCACCGCCAACGACGGTTGTCGCGTGAGTGTCGATGATAGCGTGGCTCATTTTGATACTACCTTTGCTAAATTTATCCATCTCAAAAACGCCCATAGGTCCGTTCCACCAGATGGTTTGTGCATCTGCGATAACCTCTTTAAATAGCCTAATCGACGCTGGTCCGATGTCAAGCCCCATCCAGCCATTTGGGATCTCTTGGGCAGGGACGTATTTTACGGCACTTTCAGCTGAAAATGTCTGAGCAGCGACGACATCTACTGGTAGGTAAATTTTGACACCTAGCTCTTTGCCTTTTTGTAAAATTTGCCTTGCATCTTCGATGAGCTCTTCTTCAAGGAGCGAATTTCCGATGTTTTCGCCAAGTGATTTTAAAAATGTAAATGCCATGCCGCCACCAATTATGAGCTTATCGACGCGTGGCAGAAGGTTATGCAAGGCTTGAAGTTTGCCACTTACCTTTGAGCCGCCCACGACTGCGACAAATGGACGAGATGGGTGTTTTATCAAATTTTGAGCAAAATTTATTTCCTTTTGTAGTAAAAATCCCGCTGCCTTATGCTTTTCATCGTAAAATTTAGTGATCGCTTCAACCGATGCGTGAGCTCTGTGACAAACGCCAAATGCGTCATTTATGTAAAATTCGCCAAATTCTGAAAGCTCTTTTGCCAAAGCTTCATCGTTTTTGGTTTCGCCTTTTTCGAAGCGTAAATTTTCTATCATCAAAATTTCACCAGCTTTTAGCGCCTCAGCCTTTGTCTTAGCATCATTTCCGATCACATCTTCAGCAAATATCACCTCTCTATCAAGCAGTCTTGATAGCCTTTTTGCTACGCCGCGAAGTGAAAATTTCTCTTCAAAGCCATTTTTTGGACGTCCAAGATGGCTAGCCAAAACTACGCTGCAGCCGTTATCTAGGCAGTAGCGGATAGTTGGTATCGCTGAGCGGATCCTGCGGTCATCAGTGATGTTTAAAAACTCGTCCATAGGCACGTTAAAATCGCACCTTATAAAGACTTTTGCACCATTAAGCTCAAGGTCGTTGATCGATAAAATATCACTCATTTTTTACCCTTTAAATTTACTTTGTAGCCACGATCTTAGCAAGATCAACAAGCCTTGTTGAGTAGCCCCACTCGTTGTCGTACCACGCAAAGACCTTCACCATATCATCAGCGATAACCTGCGTAGTGTCGCTCGCTACGATGCTGCTAAAGGTGCTTGTACAAAAGTCGCTGCTAACTCTGTAGTCGTCATCAACAAATAAAATTCCCTTTAAATTTGACTCCGCAGCCGCTCTAAATGCCTCGTTTATCTCATCTTTGCTAGCTGGTCTTTTTAAAACCGCTGTTAGATCGACCATAGAGACGTTTGCCACTGGTACGCGCACTGCTTGTCCGTGTAGTTTGCCATTTAGCTCTGGAAGCACTTTAGCGATAGCTTTGGCAGCTCCGGTGGTCGTAGGTCCGATATTTAGCGCTGCTGCACGTGAGCGGCGGAAATCTTTAGCTTTTACATCAACTAGGCTCTGGCCGTTTGTGTATGCGTGGATCGTAGTCATTAGCCCCTTTACAATGCCAAATTTATCGTTTAGCACCTTTGCAACTGGAGCTAGGCCGTTTGTAGTGCAACTTGCGTTTGAGACGATCGCTTCGCCTGCGTACTTATCGTCATTTACGCCAACTACAAAGGTCGCCGTATCATCTTTTGCGGGAGCGCTCATGACGACTTTTTTGACGCCACGAGCTAGATAAGGCTCACATTTTTCAGTGGTTAAAAACTTGCCAGTGCACTCTAAAACCACGTCTGTGCCGTAGTCTGCGTAGCTAAGCTCGTTTAGATCTCTTGTAGAAAAAACTCTTATCTTTTTACCATTTACTTCTATAAAATCGTCGCTTATCACCTTAACGTCTTGCTTAAATTCGCCATGCACGCTGTCGTATTTGAGCAAATACCTCGTCATATCCCTTGTTGCGGTGTCGTTAATAGCGACAAGCTCAACATCATCACGCTCTAAAATAATACGAGCAGCGCACCTGCCGATACGCCCAAAGCCGTTTATTGCTACTTTAACTGACATCTTAGCTCCTTTTGATATAATTACGCCTAATTCTACAAAAAAGAATTTTAAAACAAATATAAACAAGGCACTTTAATAGATGAAGTTAGCACTTTTTGGCGGGAGCTTTGATCCGGTTCATTTAGGACACGATAGCATTGTGAAAATGGCACTAAGCGGCCTTGACATCGACAAGCTCATCATCATGCCAACTTTTATAAGTCCCTTTAAGAGCGAATTTTCAGCTCCACCAGAGCTTCGCCTAAAGTGGATAAGAGAAATTTGGGGTGGCCTAGAGAAGGTCGAGATCTCAGACTATGAGATAAATTTAGCTCGCCCAGTGCCTACCATAGAGACGGTTAAGTATTTGTATGAGAAATTCAAGATAGAGAAATTTTATCTCATAATAGGCGCGGACCACCTAGCTACGCTTGATAAGTGGCATGGCTATGAGGAGCTAAAAAATTTAGTGCAGTTTGTGATCGCCAAGCGAAACCACATAGAAATTCCGCAAAATTTACAAAAAATGGACGTGCATGTGGATGTTAGCTCGTCGCAGATCAGGCACCAAAAAGGGCTTGATGAGCTACCTAGCGAGATAAAAGATGAGATTATAAATTTTTACCAAGGATTAAAGATGCAGGAAAGATCGATGCAAGAGCGCACCGAAAGTATAGTTAAGGTTTTAGACGCAAAAAAGGCTGAAGAGATACAAGTGTTTGATATGAGCGTGGATGATTATTTCGTAAAGGCCGTAGTTATCGCTACTACGCTTGGCGAGAGGCACGCTTACTCGCTGGCTGAGGATCTAAAAGAGGAGCTTAAGCCTCTTGGAGAGAAATTTATAGGCACGGAGAGCTCACCTGATTGGATCGTGATGGACCTTGGCGACATTTTGATACATCTTCTAAGCCCAGCCTACAGAGCAAAATACAACATCGAAGAGTTTTTGCAAAAGCTAAAAACTAGCAAAGAGTCTTAACAAACACAAGCGATGAGCAAATAAGCCATAAAAATATAAAAAATGCTAGCAAAAATGGCTTTTTGCCTGTCGCTTTAAATATACTCCTATCTATCCCAAACCCCAAAGCACACATCGCGACGCAAAGGCAGATGCTAGCGGCTAGCTTTAAAATTTGCACCAAATTTTCAGGGAAAAATGGCAAAGACCTGACGCAGATCGCCACTAGGAAAAATAGCGCAAACCATGGTATGCTCTTTAGCTTTGAGGCGTCACTATTTTGGCTTAAATTTAAGAAATTTAGCAAAAACAAAAATGGCACG
This sequence comes from Campylobacter concisus, assembly GCF_002913865.1. Taxonomy (GTDB): domain Bacteria; phylum Campylobacterota; class Campylobacteria; order Campylobacterales; family Campylobacteraceae; genus Campylobacter_A; species Campylobacter_A concisus_AM. Next base: position 12,222 of record NZ_POYX01000050.1, on the reverse strand, counting down.
AGCATGATGACGCGAAGCATTTTTATGATGACGGCAGTGCTACTTGTTGCGCTGTCAAATGCCGCTGAAGCTCCGACAACGTGAGCTACCTCGTGAAGTGAGCCGCCGATAAAAAAGCCAGTTTGCTGAGGCGTGAGAGCTAGAAATTTAGCGATAAATGGGTAGATAAACATGCCAATCGTCCCAAAGAGCACCACCGTACAAATGGCGATAGCAAGCTTGTTTGCGTCTGCTTTTATCTCATTTTGTGTAGCCATGACAGCAGCTGCGCCGCAGATGCTTGCCCCTGAGCCAATGAGCACGGCACTATCTTTGCTAAGCCCCAAAGCCTTAGCAGCAAAAAGTGCAAAGCAAAAGGTCGCAAAGACCATAAAAGCTGAGTATATCACGCCAAGAGCGCCGACACTTGCGATCTGGCTAAGGCTTATGTTAAAGCCAAAAAGTATGATGCCTAGCCTTAAAATTTGCTTCCCAGCGATCGCCACGACGCCACTACTTTTTAAAATTTGAGTCTGTTTGGTGAAAAGATTTGCAAAAATGGCGCCTAAAATGATAGAGATGATGAGCGGGCTAGTGTGAAATTTAGCCAAAACCGTGTTTGAGAGCGCAAAAGAAATGGCACAGATCAGCGCCAAAACAAGCGCAGCAAGAAATTTATGAGACATATTTTAACCTTAACTATTTTTTTAAAAATGCAATTAGCACGTTTGGGTATAATTAGGCGAATTTTATAATGCAAATTTAAAATAAAGATAAAGGGATAGGCCTATGATCATCCTTGGCGAAAAATATACTTTCACCAAACTCGAGCTAGAGAAGCTTAGGAAGAAATTTGGCCAGGTAAATTTTTTATCCCATGAAAATAGCGACGCTAAGGCTTTGCGAAGCGCACTAGAAAATCTCATAAAATCAGGCGATCAAAGGCTGATCGTACTAAATACCGAAAAGCCAGTTGATGGCAAGCTGGTGAGATTTCTCACGCTTTTGCAGTTTAAGACGAAGTATAAAAAGATCAAATTTCTAAATGTGGAGAGCTTTTTAGAAATTTATCTGCAAAAGTGCTACATCCCAGAAAATGGCGAAAATTTAAACTTTCTAAACGATATCAAGCCTTACAATACTCTTGAATACGCCTTAAAACGCGTGATCGACTATGTAAGCTGCTCGATGCTTCTTGTGGTACTTTTTGTACTTAAATTTTACGTAAAGAAAAAGATAGACGAGCAGTCGCCTGGCAGCCTTTACTTTTTGCAAAACAGGGTTGGGCTGGGCAATAAAGAATTTGAATGTATCAAATTTCGCTCAATGGTAGTTGATGCTGAAAAAGATGGGGCAAAATTTGCTAGCAAAAACGATGAGAGAGTCTTTGAATTTGGCGAATTTATGCGTAAAACTCGCATTGACGAGGTGCCACAATGCATAAATGTGCTTCGAGGGCAGATGCACCTGATAGGCCCAAGACCAGAGCGAAGATACTGGATAAATTTCTTTGAAAAAGAGATCCCTTACTATAATGAACGCCATATCGTCCGCCCTGGCATTACCGGCTGGGCACAGGTAAATTACCCTTATGGCGCAAACACACACGATGCCAAACAAAAGCTAATGTATGATCTTTACTACATAAAGCACTGGTCATTTTGGCTGGAGATAAAGATCATAGCAAAAACTATTGCAATTATATTTGAAAAAAGGGGTATTTAGTCAAAAACCGCATATCTCTTTTTGACTAAATTTGTCTGGTAGCTATAAAACTACATCCTATCTTTAGCTGTGATTCCCATTATATTAAATGCTGTTTTTATCGAGATAGCAACGACTGCAAAGACTTTTAGCAGGCTATCTTCATTTTCATTTCCAACCACGCGGTTTTCATTATAAAATTTATGAAAGCTAGCAGCTAGTGACTTTAGATAGTCTGGTATCTTTTGAAGCTGTCTTGAGATGAAAGCGTCCTCTAAAATTTCAGGCAATATCAGTGCTTCAAAAAGTAAATTTTTAGCATTTTCATCTAGGCATTCAAAGTCCGCATTTATCACATCACTAACGCTTTTTTCAGCCTTTGCAAAGACCTGATTTATCCTAGCGTGAGCATAGTTTATATAAAAAATAGGGTTTGAGCTATCCTCTTTTTTAAGCTCATCCACGTCAAACTCCAAGCTACTTGTATTTGCCTTGCTTATAAAGATAAATCTAAGCGCCTCAGCACCGATCTCGCTTGCGATATCGCTCATCAGCACGGCATTGCCAGCACGCTTGCTCATCTTATACGGCTTACCCTCTTTTAGCAGGCTAACCATCTGCATAAGTATCACTTCAAGCTTGTTTTCGTCGTACCCAAGGAAATTTATCGCAGCCTTTAATCTTGCGATATATCCGTGGTGGTCTGCACCCCAAATATTTATATAGTGGTCAAAATTTCTTTCAAATTTAGCATTGTGATAGATGATGTCACCAGCCAAATACGTCGGTCTGCCGTCATTTCTAACCACAACCCTATCGTTGTCGTCGCCAAGCGTGGTCGAAGAGATATAGATAGCGCCCTCTTTTTCATACATTTGATTTGAGCGTTTTAGCTTGTTTATGGTTGGCTCCAGACGGTCGTAAAGTGCTTTTTCGCTGGCCCAGCTCTCTATAAAAATGCCAACATCAGCCAAGTCTTTTTTGATGATATCAAGCACGATATCCTTGCCAAACTCAGCAAGCTCAAGATTTCTACTCTCGTCATAAAAAATTTCCTTGCCAAATTTCTCATTTGCAAGTTTAGCGATATCTAAAATATAATCCCCGCGGTAGTATTTCTCTGGATAAGCGACACTTTCGTTAAATAGCTGCTCTTTAGCCGCGAGAGATATCGAAGTGCCGAGCAGATCTATTTGATTACCCGCATCGTTTATGTAGTATTCTGTTGAGATGGCGTAGCCAAGTCTTTTGCCAAGCCTAGCCAAAGTATCGCCATAAACCGCGCCTCTAACATGCCCGATGTGAAGCGGCCCAGTTGGATTTGCGCTGATGTATTCTATTAAATAACTATCTTTTTTCGCATCTTCTTTTGCAAAATTTTCGCTATCTAACAAAATTTGCTTTGAAATTTCATCTAAAAATTCGCTCTTAAGCTTGAAATTTAAGTAGCCATTTACCGCGCTAGCTTCCACTATCTTACTGTCACTAAATTTATCAGCAAACTCGCTAGCTATCATAGCTGGAGACTTTCTTAGCTCTTTTGCGAGGCTAAAAAGTGGCGTCGCATAGTGGGCTAAATTTTTATCCTTTGGCTTTTCAAGCACAAATTCACGCTCTAAAACCTTTGAAATTTCAGCTTTTATTTTATTTTTCAACTCTAAAACCTATGCGTTTTTAGTTGTTTCTTCTATCTTATGACTAGCAGCGCTCTCTTCTTTATGTTCGACTTTCTCGCTCTTTTCAGGTGTTGTGTCTTCCATCTCGGCTTTAAAAGTCTTTATGCCCTTACCTAGTCCTTTTGCAAGCTCTGGGATCTTCTTTGCTCCAAAAAGTAATACAATGATCGCTAAAACGATCAACCAGTGGCCAATACTAAAAGAACCCATCTTTTCTCCTTATCAAATTTTCTCAAAATATTATCATAAATTCCTGAATTTCTAACAATCTATCCACTCGTCGATGACGTTTCTTAAGTTTATCTTAGCACTTTTTAACCTCATCGCTCGAAGGATTGATTTTAGCCCTTTATAGCTCTTTTCTATATCATCATTTACTAAAAAATAATCATACTCTAAAATATGCTCCATCTCTCCAACTGCGTTCATTAGGCGATTTTCTATCGTTTCATCACTATCTGTTCTGCGGTTTTTCAAGCGCCTTTTTAGCTCTTTTTTATTCGCAGTTGTGATAAAAACTGAAGTGATGTAGCTTTTAAATTTCTCAAGTGCGATGTGAAAGCCCTGCACATCAATGTCAAATATCACTATCTTACCAGCTTCAAGTGCTGCTAAAACTGGCTTTAAGCTCGTGCCATAGTAGTTTTTATGCACCTGCGCCCACTCTAAAAACTCGCCCTTTTCTATGCCGCTTTTAAATTCATCCTCTCCAACAAAATAGTAATCCACCCCATCAACTTCGCCATCCCTTTTTGCTCTAGTCGTGCTTGAAATAGAAAAATACAGGTCTTTCTCTTCCTTTAAAAGACGGCTTAGTAGCGTGCTTTTGCCGCTTCCACTAGGTCCTGAAACTACTAAAATTTGTCCTTGCAACTCACTTTTCCTCAAAACTTATATTTATCTTAATGTTCATATCTTTTAGCACATCCCTTAGCGAGCTCTCATTTAGTGACTCATGGACGTGTTTTGTGATCTTTTTGGTTAGCTCTTCTTTATAGTTTTCTTTTGTCTCATTTTTTGAACTTGTTTTAGGCATATCTTTTAGCCCAAAAGCCGCTAACATAGTGTTTTCATCTATATCATCTATCGATACCGCATCAAAATTTAACTCACTTGATGCCGCGCCTTTACTATCATCTTGTGCGTTTTCTTCTTGAGCATTTTCTTCTTCAAAAGTTTCATCCATAAGGTCTAGATCTTCTTTGGCTTCTGGCTCACTCACATCTTCTAGCTCTTCTACTGACATCTCATTAGAAGCATTTTCACTCTCGCTAGACTCTAAATTTTCTAGCTCCTCGCTTGAAATTTCATCCAAAGCCTCTTCTTCTATATCTTCTTCTGCTTTTTCATCATCTATTTGAACTTGCTCTTCATCAGCCTCAGAGATATCATCTAAATTCTCATCATCTTTAGGCTCATCTTCTAAATTTGCCTCATTTTCAAGGCTATCTTCATCATCAAATTTAGCTAGATCGTCTATATTTAGCTCTTCTTGCTCTAAATTTTGAACATCTAGCTCAGTATCGTCTAAATTTTTATTTTCCTCATTAGACTCTTCGCTATTTAGCTCTTCATCAAGCGAATCAATCTCACTAAGCTCAAATTTACTCTGATCTATCTCGTCAAACTCGCTACCAGTGTTCTCTTCATCAACCAAGCCTGCAACGTCATTTTGGCTAATAATATCATCTAAATTTTTATTTAGCTCTTCATCTACTTCAGACTCTTCTGGCATATTTTCTATCTCATCGACAAGTGCGCTAAGCTCTGCCAGATCACCATCTTTACCCTCTTCGCTCTCATGCGCATCACTTATCGCTTCGCTAGTCTCTTCATCCACGCTCTCATCAGCAAGGTCTTCGCTAGCAAGCTCTTGCAAATCTTCAAGCTCTTCTAAAGACTCCATATCGCTAGCTTCATTTTCCTCTTGTAAGTCGCTCTGGCTAATCTCCTCGCTTGGGCTATCTATGCCACTTTCTAAAAGCTCTTTGTCAAGATCTGCAAAATTTTTTAAATTTGTATCGATATCAGGCAGTTTAAACCCAGACATCTCGTCAAAATTTATAGCCTCGTCGCTAAAATCACCAAAGTCGCTTTCGCCTTGCTCGCTCGCACCATGCTCGGCAACTGGCTCATCTTTTGGCCTATTTTGCTCAAAAACACTTATAAATTCAGTCGGTAAAAATGGCTTTTCAAGCATCAAAGTAGCAAATTCTGGTTTGCTCTCGCCACGACTTGCTAGATACATCACATCTTTTGTAGTCGCAAGCTCGCTGCTGTCCACGTCACTGTCGATTATGATAAAGTCAAACTGAGCATCGTCAAATCCATTTAGATCCTCAAATTCGCTATATTCGGTGCCGATTTTATTCAGACTTAAAGTTATCAGACGTGAAACTGCTGGATTTTTATTTATAAGAGCAACTTTCATCATCCCTCCTTGTAATAGTAAAAGCCTATTCTATGATAAATTTCATTGCTATTTTCTTAAAAAAACAGAGCTGGCAGATCATTTATCACTTTTAAAAGTAGGTCGCTCATTATCTTCATAATGCCTGCTAAAATGGCTATCAAAACAGAAAATCCAATCGTCACTTTGATAGGATAGCCGATGACTAGTAGGTTAAACTGCGGCATTGTCTTCATCAGCATGCCAAAAATGGAGTCTGAGAGCAAAGAGAGGGCGATGATCGGAAATGACATGATAAAGCCAAACATAAATAAATTTGTAAATAAATTTATCGCATAGCTCATGATGCCAGGGCGTGGATAAAAGTCGCCAAGTGGCACCACAGCAAGTGAGCTAGCGTAAAACTGAAGAAGCAAATGATGTCCATCAAATGCCAAAAATGTAAGCAGCGCGATGAAATTTATAAGGTTTGCTATGACTGGAGAGTTTGTGCCAGTTTGCGGATCAAGTACCGACGCCATCGAAAAGCCCATGACCATCGAGATTTGCTCGCCTGCCATTTGAAGCGTGGCAAAGATGATGGTTAGCATAAGTCCAGCACAAAGACCCAGCATAACCTCGCCTAAGATCTCGCCGATTAAGAAATTTATAGAGTTTTCATGAGCTTTTGAGATGGGAAATAGCACGACGCAAAGGACAAAGACTAAAAGCGTTTTTACGCTAAGAGGAATTTGATTGTGTGAATAAAATGGAAAAAAGACAATGAGACCGCTTAGGCGTGCAAACAAAAGCATAAAAACTATTGCTTTATCGGCTCCAAAAAATTCTACTAGTTCCATTTTGCTCTTTTAATTTTTTTACTAATTTTACAAAATTTTACTTTGTTTTTTAAATTTAAGCGGTCGTTTTTAGAAATTTGAAGCTAAATTTTAAGAAATTTGCACAAGCTCTTTGTTCTCAAGCTTGTATGAGTTGTCACATTTCGCGGCTAGGTCGTTGTCGTGAGTGACTAAAACAAGGGCAGCGCTATTTTCATTTATATAGTCAAACAAAACTTGCATCACTTCATTTGCCGTTTGCTTATCAAGGTTGCCCGTTGGCTCGTCTGCAAAGATGATCTTTGGCTTTTTGGTAAGCACTCTAGCGATACTGACGCGCTGCTGCTGGCCGCCGCTTAGCTCGCCAACTTTTTGATTTATAACGCTTGAAATTTTAAGCGCTTCAAGATCATTTTTTTCTATATTTTCGCCAGATAAGATGCTTGCAAGCTCGATATTTTCATAAGCGCTAAATCCTTTAAAAAGATAGTGTGACTGAAAAATAATGCCAAAATGAAGCCTTCTAATGGCCAAAAGCTCGTTTTGAGAAAGCTCATAGATCGATCTATCTTGATAGATGACTTCGCCAAAATTTGGTTTTAAAAGTGTTGAAAGTATGTGTAAAAGCGTTGATTTGCCACAACCGCTAACGCCAGTTATCGCGATGCTTTGTTTTTGATTAAGAGTTAAATTTATATTGTTAAAGAGCGTATAATCATACGCAAAGCCTAGATTAGACGCTCTTAAAATTTCCATTAGCCTATTTGAGCAGCAACTTCTGCAGCAAAGTCATCTACTTTTTTCTCTAAGCCTTCGCCAAGCTCGAAACGAACGTATTTTACGATCTCGATCTTGCCGCCAAGCTCTTTGCTCTTCTCTTCGATAACTTGTTCGATAGTCTTTTTATCGTCCATTACATAAAACTGACCCAAAAGTGTAAGGCGTTGGTCAAGCACTGTGTTATCAGCGTAAAATCTCTCGATCTTGCCAGGTATGATCTTGTCCCAAATTTTCTCAGGCTTGCCCTCAGCTTTTAGCTCTTCTTCGATCGCTTTTGTAGCTTTTGCAAGCTCTGCCTCACCTATCTGGCAGCGGCTAGCATACTCAGGGATGTGGTGAAGTGGCTTACCTAGGCGTTTTAGCTCTTCATTTTCTTTTTCAAGCTCAGCGCGAAGTGCGATAAATTCTTTCTCAACAAACTCTTTATCAAGGTCTTTGTAGCTTATAACGCTTGGCTTCATAGCAGCTGCGTGCATACATAAATTTCTTATAAATTCAGCTGCTTTGTTTGCAACTTCAGCACTTTCGCAAGCTGCACCGATAAGCACGCCGACACGGCCATTTGAGTGAACATAGCCATTTACAACGCCCTTATCATCAGCGCTAATTGTCTCAAAGCGGCGAACTACAAGGTTTTCACCGATAGTTGCGATCTGAGTTTTGAAATAATCTTCAAATTTAACGCCATTTAAAGTGCTCGCATTTAGCTCTTCAACTGTTTTTATGCCACTTGTTTGGATGTGAGCTGTTGTGTCTTTTGCAAGCGCTTGAAACTGTGGGTTTCTAGCAACGAAGTCAGTCTCAGAGTTGATCTCACTAATAGTTGCTTTTTTGCATTTTGAGCAAACTTCAACGCTTACTAGGCCCTCGCTTGCAAGGCGGTCAGCCTTTTTAGCAGCTTGACCTAGGCCTTTTTCACGAAGAATATCAACAGCTTTTTCCATGTCGCCATTTGCTTCGCCAAGTGCCTTTTTGCAGTCCATCATACCAGCTCCGGTTGATTCACGGAGCTCTTTTACCATTTGTGCAGTTATTTCCATTACTCTTCGTCCTCGCCAAAGTCTTCTTCGCTCATAGCCTCAGCTACAACTGCGTCTTTCTCATCTTGGCTTACTTCTTCGCCAGCAGCTTGCTCGCCACCATCTTGCTCAAGAAGTGATTTGCCTTCGTTGATCGCTTCAGCCATCTCTTGGCAGAAAAGCTGAACAGAGCGGATCGCGTCGTCGTTTCCTGGGATAGGATAATCAACAACGTCAGGATCGCAGTTTGTATCTATTGGTGCTACAACTGGGATTTTTAAGCGATTTGCCTCTTGAACGGCGATCTTTTCTTTAACTGTATCAACAACAAATATCATATCAGGTAGGCTTTTCATGTTGCGGATACCACCAAGAGTTGCGATAAGCTTCTCTTTTTTGCGGCGAAGCATCAAAGCCTCTTTTTTAGTTAGTAAATTTATCGAACCATCTTCTTCCATAGCCTCGATAACTTCTAGTTTGCGGATAGACTGGCGGATAGTACCGAAGTTTGTCATCATACCACCTAACCAGCGGTGATTTACATAAGGCATTCCGCATTTCTCAGCGTACTCTTTTATAGCGTCGATAGCTTGTTTTTTAGTACCGACAAATAGCACTGACTTGCCTTCAGCAGCTGCGTCACGAACGATGTTGTAAGTGTAGCGGAAGTAGCGGATAGTCTTTTGTAGATCTATAATATAGATACCTTTTCTCTCGCCAAAGATAAATTTTTTCATCTTTGGGTTCCAGCGGCGTGTTTGGTGACCAAAATGTACGCCACACTCTAATAAATCTCTCATAGTTACCATGAGTTTCTCCTTGTTTTAGGCATTTTGCCTTGAATTTAGTTTTATCCTCCACGACCATTAATGCTCTCGCACAACCAAATTTAGGATTGTCGTGTGTGAAATAAAGCTTGGATTATATTGAAACTTGGCTTTATTGAAGCTAAATTTAAAGATTTCTTTAGCTACAAATAAAGCTCAAATTTCTTTAAATTTACTCGAAAAAGCCTTTTTTAACGACCTTTTCATCTTTAACGCAAAACTCGCCTTTTGCGATCACGTCATATAAATTTAGCTCCTCGTCAAATGCACAAAGATCAGCGTCGTTGCCAACTTTTATCTCGCCTTTTTGGCTTAAATTTAGATATCTCGCCACGTTTTTGCTCATCAAGGCCAAAGTATCTTCTATATTTAAAATTTTATTTCTTACCAAAGCTTGCAATACCTCTAAATTTGACGCACATGACGCACAGCCATATCCCACTAGCTCGCCATTTTCGTTAAATTTAGGCACGCTGCCGTTGCCGTCTGAGCTCATCGTTAGGCGCTCTAAATTTAGCCCATTTTCAAGGCCATAAGCCACCACCTCGTGAAGTGGGGCAAATTTACTTCCGCCGCTTGTGATATCGATGTTTCCGCCCATTTTTTGAAATTTCAAAGCCTCATTAAACAGGTCTTTCGTCCTAGCGCAGTGCGTCGGCGAGAAGTAATGAACTGGGAATTCATAGTCTTTTATCACCTTAAAGACGTTGTCAAATTTCTCACTCAGCCCTCCCATGTGCATGTGAAGCACGCCGCCTTTTTTAGAGACCATGCCGCCTATGCGTATCTTGCTTAATATCTTTATAAGCTCCTCTTTTGAGACGTAGCTGCCACGGTTATCGGTTAGTGCGATCTTTACGCCGATCACTTTGTCGATTAGTATGAGATCCTTTGCGATGTCACCGGTAAATGTCACACAGGGGCTTGCGTATGAGCCAGTGTGGATGAAGGTCGAGATGCCCTCAAACTCGAGCGCTTTTGCTTTTGAGTAGAGATTTTCCAAGCTTCTAGTGACACCATCGGTCCCCAAAACGCCAACAAGCGTCGTAGTGCCATATTTTATGATCTGGCTAAGCGTGATTTCAGGCGTTCTTGAGTGATATCCAGCCTCGCCACCACCACCCGTAATATGCACGTGCTGATCAATCAGACTTGGAGCCAAAATTTTGCCCTTTAGGTCGTAAATTTCAAGCCCTTCGATGTTAAAGCTTAGTCCCTCGCCGATAGCTAAAATTTTACCGCCACCTACCAAAACATCGCATTTGCCAAGAAATTTTGGCGTGTATAGATTAGCATTTTTAAGCAAAAGCATCTTTTCTCCTTTATTTGCTAAGTTGTACTTTCTCTTCTATCTCCATCAGTTTTATAAAAATTTGCTCCACGTTTTCCCTATCCACGGCACTTAGCTCCATCTTTTTTGAGCTAAGTAGCATCTGCACAAACTCTTCGTTCATAAGCTGCTCAAAGCCCAAATTTCTAGCGTTTTGAGCTATTTTTGCCGCTAGTGGATTTTTAAAACTCTCATATCCCATTTTTATCCTTAAATTTGACCGCAAATCCGCAAAATCTACCGCACACGCCGTCTCTTCGGTACGAAAAATATCTCTCGTCGCAGTGCGTGCAGACCTCGCTAAAGTTTAAATTTTTAACCCCAAGTGCGCTAAATTCATCCCTTAAGGCCGCGTTCATATCAAAATTTCTACCTATCTTATATGCGTTAAATTCCCCAAGGTCAAGCTCGCCTACCTCGTAGCAGCTGCCATTTATATTTGCCCCGACAAAGACGCTCATTTCATCTGCTCTTGAGCCAAATTTCTCGCCCATGAGCATAACTGCTTTTGTGCAAATTTTTAGCATCACACCAGCTCTTCCTGCATGAGCCACGCAGATCACACCGCGCTTTTCATCTATCATCACTACTGGCGAGCAGTCCGCCACCAAGACGCAGATGCCAACATCGCTTAAATTTGTGATCACAGCGTCGCACTCTGGTAGCTCGTCTTTTTCATCTTCAAGAACAAAAACCTTGTCCGAGTGTATCTGCTTCATAAATTTAAGCTTTTTCACGCCCAAATTTCTAGCCAAAATTTCTCTATTTTTGATGACGTCTGCTGGGTTGTCACCCACATGATCGCCAAGATTTAGCGAGCTAAATTTACCCTCGCTCACGCCGCCAAGCCTGTTTGTAAAGCCAGCAGTGATGCCATTTTTATCAAAAACGATCTCTAAATTTTCACGCATCTTCGCTCACTTAGTAGAGGCTTGAAATTCTCTCGACCTCGTCCCAGCTAAGGCCGCCATTTTGCTTAGTCTCAAGCATCCTAGCCACGTAGCGAGCCAGCAAGTCGCTCTCGATATTTACGCGTCTGCCGACCTTGAAAGTGCCAAAAAGGCTATCTCTAAATGTGATCGGAATGATAGTTAGCCTTATGCCCTTTGGCAAAATTTCATTTATCGTAAGACTCACGCCCTCAACGCCCACCGAGCCCTTGTTTGCCATGAGAGCCATCGCCTCGCGCGGTAGATCGATGTAGAAATCAACGCCGTTTTCATGCTTTTTGATAGCCGAGATCACGCCGATAAAGTCGATGTGTCCCTGCATAAAATGCCCATCCACACGCTCTCCAAACTTCATCGCAGGCTCGATATGCACCCTGCCAGCTAAATTTTCAACAGCGACATTTGCCCTGCTCTCTGCACTTAGCTCCACGCTAAAGCCATCATCATATAGTTTGGTTACACTTAAGCAAGCGCCATTTACCGCGATGCTGTCGCCTAAATTTGGGCGAAATTTAGCCTTTAGCCGTAAAACATTTTGCGAGTAGCTAATGACCTCGGCAAGCTCTCTGATTAAGCCATTAAACATATTTTGCCTTTAAATTTTTTAAGGATTTTACTAAATTTTGCCTAAATTTGGCGCATGGATAGATATGCTAGTTTTGTGAAATTTAATACCAAATATCGTGGATAAGATAACTTTTAAAGCACCTAATGAGCGGTTACCTCAAA
>NZ_POYX01000049.1:0-21314 GCF_002913865.1 Campylobacter concisus | reverse complement strand
ATTTTAGGCTTCGAGCATATCAAGACGATGGAACTTATTGAGCTCGATAAATTTTTTGTTAAGCTAGCGAGTAAAGATGACGAAACATCTTTTACAATGATAAATCCTTTCGCGTTAAGAAGTTATGAATTTGACATCCCAAGCTACTATGAAGAGCTTATGGACATTAAAGAGAGCTCACAACTTAGAATTTACAACATCATCGTAGTTGCGCTTCCACTTGAGAAATCAACCGTGAATTTCGTAGCTCCTATCGTTTGCAATATGGACAATATGACTTTATCTCAAGTAGTGCTTGACGTTACAAAATATCCACAATACGGACAAGCTGAAATGATAGAAAATTTCATACAAAAGTAAGAAACAAGGACGTTTAGAGCTCTTAGCTCTAATTACATTAGGGAGATTGTAATTTGAAAATTCTTTTTTTTATTCTTTTATCTTTTATCTATGTTTTTGGTGATGCTGGTGAATTTAATATGCCAACTACTGTTAGGGCGTGTACTCATGCTGAAGAAGATAGCTGTGCTGGAAACACTTGTAGAATTGATTATGATGGGATTAAACACTGTGTTTCTAGTGGAAGTACTGATGTAATTTTTACTAATAATCCAACTGCATCTGAAAGCATACCAGCATATTTAGTTGGTAGTAGGGATGATAATAATGATAAGAATAAACCTACGTTAAGAAAACATTTTAGAAGAGTTATTGGTGATGTTGATATTATTGGAGCAAGTGTCATCATACCAAAAGTTGATGGTTATGACTTTGTACCTCATAAAAATGTAGGCGGTTCAGATAAATTATCACAAACATCTCAAGTAATAGAAAAAAAATATGTTAATGAAGAACCTAGTATCGATAGAGATTTGTTTAAAAACTCATCTCGAGCCACCTTTACTTTTGATGGTAAAAGCAACTATGAAAAAAATAGCACAGTTGGTGAAAATATTAAGTATGCTAGACTCTACTGGGGTGGGGCAGTATATAACGAGTGGAATATTAACCATGGCATGCTAGATGTTATATATAAAAATATGTTTGGATACTCAAAGGTTAAATTTAAAACACCTGATGGAAATATAAACACTGTGACTGCAAAACCTGAAGATATAAAGTGGGAAGGCTCTTTTACTCCTTACTTTGAGACTACTGTGCCAAAAGATACTTTCTATTTGTATTGTTATGATCCAAATCATCCAGAAAATAGAGGTGGTTGCAGCACTCCAGCTAAACCTAATCAATTTACCAAGCCACTTTATACAGATCGTCTTGGTAACGCTAAGCACTCAACAGTTGGCTTTAGAAGCGGTGCCTCATACTTTATCTATCAAGCAAGTGCAGATGTGACTAACTTAGTAAAAGCTAGCTTTGGTAAGGATGATGCAAGTAGGACATTTGCTGTAGGTGGTATCGTTTCAACAGTCTTTAAAAACTATAAAAAAGAATATAGCATTAAAATAAGTAATGAAAAAAGAGATCTAAATACATCATATGGTTCAGTTTTGTATGCTGATGGTGAGTGGCAAAAATCTTACATACCTTCTCAGTTTGGCGGCTGGAGCTTAGCTATCGTCTATGACCTTGAAGAAGCAGGTGAAAGAAATGGTGTAGAGCCAAAAGCTGTAAATATCTATGATGGTATGGCAAATATCTATCCTGGCGGAGTTGGAGTTAGTACGGCAGAATTGAAATTTGATGGTTTTTATACACCACCGAGTGGAGATAAAAAATCTACTTTGGCTCTTTTTAGTTTTGGAGGTAGAAAAGAAGTAAGCGGTGATGATATAGCAGTAAAGCATGGTGGTGTTTTTGAAAGTGTCTGGTCTCCGTTAAATTTACAAAATCCAAAAGGTAATCAGTTTAACTCTTCTATTGCTAGGTTTAATAAACCTGTGAATGATAGAAAAATTTATAATGGACAGATGGATCTTGATTTGTTTGACATTTCTGACAAAATGAAACCTAGGCAAACAGAAGTAGAAGTGCAGTTTCAAGTTACTGGCGAGCGTGATCAGGACAATAACTTTCATGGTGATAGACAAAACATAGGTATGGTTGCATTTTCTACCTTGCTCTATAATCCTAAAGTGTGCTATACAGAAAAGCTTGAGGTCAGTAGAGATAAAGGTGCTAGCTGGATACCTGTAAAGTTAAAAGGCAGTTCTGGTGAAGCAACTATCGTAAAAAAAGGCTCCTTGGTAAGGACTACTGTAACAGTTGAAAATGGAGGTAGCGAGGATGCTTATGGCTCTATCTTAAGAGTAAATTTAAAACCTGAATTTATGAGCTACAAGGACACTTCTACTAATTTAAGAACTAGTAAAGTGATAATATCTGATACGAACCAAAATTCAGAAAACTGGACCACGCTTACTAGCGATACTAATGAAAATCTAAACAGAATTGATAGTCAAACTTTAGAATATAAAATAGGCAAAAATGCAAGTCATGCAGTAGGTGGAGAGCTAACGCATGGTCGTCAAAACTATGCAAGAGTTCAGTTTATAGGCGTGATAGAAAAAGAGTACAAAAAAACAAGATACGAGGCTAAATTTCAAAATAGTGATGCAGGCTTGAAGTTTGATGATAGGATAAGCGAATGTACTCCAACATCGCCTAATCTAAAGATCGTAGAGGAAGAAGAAAATGACTTCTATCCACGAAGCAAAAAAGATGATAATTCAAATGGAGATTATAAAAACAGGCTTTTTACAAAGATAGCAAAAAAACCTTTTAGTATATACATCACAAACTATAGTGAGATAGATGGAAAGGCAAAAGCGCCTGATTCGCCTACTGATGTAGATCTTAAACTTGTAGAGAACTGCGGTAGTGAAAATTCTG
Source organism: Campylobacter concisus (assembly GCF_002913865.1). Classification (GTDB taxonomy): domain Bacteria; phylum Campylobacterota; class Campylobacteria; order Campylobacterales; family Campylobacteraceae; genus Campylobacter_A; species Campylobacter_A concisus_AM. The sequence goes on along the minus strand of NZ_POYX01000049.1, from coordinate 18,464 downwards.
TATTAGGGCATCCTGTAACACTTCATTTTGCAAGTAAAGACACTGAAGAAGTAAAAGTAACCGTTCCAAGACCTTATAGAAAACTTCATGTCAAGCTAAAGTACCATAGCAAACCAAAAAATCAAGATGTAGTAGCGTGTGAAGCTTTTGATGCATTTGCTGTAAGGCCAGCTATGTTTCGGTTATATGATAAGTCAGGCAGTGGCGGTGTATATAATGGTAGTAACGTACTTGTGGGAGGAAAGGACTATAAGGATATAACTTTGGCCGCTTATAATATGGACAAGACAACTCTTGCAAATGGATATACAAATACCTTAATCGCAGGTAGCTCTGTAACAGGTGTAAATCGTTATACAGAAAACAATGTATCAATCTTGCCTGTGGATAAGGCAGGATGCATAATCACTGAAGATACAAAAAAGAAACTAAGTGAAGACAATAAACTAAAGATAGCCTTTGACAATCCAGCAAAAGCAGTAGGTGTTATAACTAACTTAAAAACAAATAAAGAGGGATTTTCTTTCTCTGATATCGGAAATGCTAAATTTTATGTGGTGGATAAAAGCTATACAAGTATAGATAAAAAAACTCCACCACAAGATAGCGACTGCGTGCTTGATAAGAGTGACAATAATGAAAATACCGAAGGCAAGGTTGGTTGCGATATAGAATTTGGTGAGAAAAAATTTGGTTTTGAGCCAAATGATCTTGAAGTAAGCGAGTTTAAAATTTTGCCAAGAGGCATTAGCTACATCGCAAATGAAAACAGTGCGAGCTTTACTCCTATCTTGAGTTTTAAAGTAAAAGCTCGACTTTTTGATGATAATCCTGCACTTTTATATAAAGACGGTTGTTACTCAAACAATACACGCTTTAAGATAAAAGTAGGAGAAATGATAAATGGCTATACTGATAACAATGGTACCTTACTAAAAAACGACACAGATGGACTAGCTAAGCTAAATAGTGAAATTTTGTTTTTTGGCAATCTTGATGCTAGTAAAGTCGAAAAAGTAAATCCATCTTCTTTACACGAAGGCCTCTTTGAAGTCAAAAAAGAAGCGTTTAAAGGTGGCTATGCTGATGTAAATTTAAAATTTAATTTCAAACGCGAAAAAAATGTAGCAAAAAATCCTTTTGAGGTAACAAGTGATACTTTCACGTTTGAAAGTTTAGTCGATGCAAATAAAACAAAAAATAATGGCAATTACAAAAAGCCAACTACAAAAACATCTGCAAAATTTTACTACGCTAGGACATACGCACCTTACTATGAGGGGCCAAACACTGGCTTTAAGGCAAAAATTTACTACGGAGTGTATTGTAATGGCTGCGACAAGAGTAAATTTATGTTGCAAAAGCCAGGATCAAGCGCTCGCTGGGAGGAGTTTGCTGGTACGCACTCATGGTATGTAAATCCTCTGCACGATGCTAGTTATGGCAATGTCGATAGTTACAGCTTTTCAAATCACACTACGCGAGATACAGCAAAAGAGACAGCACTTAGTGACGGCATCAGCTACATTTATGTAAAAAATGACCGAGCAGTTACGGATATAGCCAAGATGCATACGAAAAACTGGCTCATATATAATGAATTTGACAAAGATGCAGCGACAAATGATTTTACGCTGAAATTTCTCGTGCCAAATGGCGACTGGGCTGGCAAGACGCTAAAAAGTGGCTCTAGTAAAGGTGATGTGGGAAATGTCATAGGCGGCGAAAACAACTTTAACGATCTAAGCGATAAGACAAATAGGAGAATTTCTTGGTAAAAAGAGGCTTTTCTCTTATAGAGCTTATCCTCTCGATAGTCGTTGTGGCGATCATCAGCACGTCGATACCGCTTGCGCTAAAGACCACATCTGAGCTAAATCAAAAGGCAGTTACGCAAGAGAGTTTGATGAATGCTAAGACGTATATGGGGCTTATCTTAAAAGCTCCTTTTAGCGACAAGGTCATCAAGGTCTCGACAAATATCGGCGGCAGTAGCGCTGAGACAGCCTACTTTTTTCCTATCATCTTAAAGCCAGGTGATCATAGAAACGAATTTTATAAGATAAATAAAATAACAGGCGACGGACATAGAGTTTTTGCCTATGAAAATTCACCAGATCTAGCACCTGATGCGGCAGTGAGGTCTGTGGATTACTATGGCAGAATATTGGATAAAAATTTAAACACAACAAATCAAAATAGAGACTATATAGTTGGCTCAGACTATAATGTAATTGTGAATGAGAGCAATGGCTGGTTTAAGCCAAAATTACCATTAAAAATAAAAAGCAGCGACGTAAAAGAGATAGTAGTAACTGCAACTTCATACAAAAATGACACAAAACAAGAGACGACATCGGTGCTAAGAGCTTACGCTTTTAACCTAGGCGAGGGCGGCTCGCTAAATACGAAAGTGTGGAAATGAAAAGAGCTTTTACTCTTCTTGAGCTTGTAGTCGTCATCGTCGTACTTGGTATCATCGCTATGATGAGCTTTAATGCGATAATGAACATCTACTCAAACTACTTTCAAACAAGGACAGTAAATGAGCTCGAGACGCAAACAGAGATCGCACTGGAGCAAATTTCAAAGAGGCTAGAGCACCGCATAAAGCCAAGCGTGATAGCTAGAAAACCTAGTGGAGAGTTTTTGGCACTAAATGATAGCGGGGTAAATTTAAATGCCGAGTATGAAATTTTAGAATTTATCCCCTATGCGTATGAAATTTTTAATGACGTTATATCTCTTGATGCTAATGACAATGTCATAGAGCAGGGCGGAAAAGCAGGCAGATATAGTGGTTACGTAGATCTTGCTAATAGCTCGCCAGCAACTGGTCTGATAAGTCCTGGAAGTAATTTCACCACCGAAGTCATTGAAACCATAAAAGATCTAACTTGCAAAGATGATGCGAGTGGGTGTGTGGATTTTGAAAATAAAGATGGCGGCGTTGTAGCGATATTTTCTGATGTTTATTACAATGTACAAAGCTCTTTTGGGTATAGCAATGGAACTATGCCTGTTGATCTAGACATAGCAAAAGTTGGCGTAAAAAGCACTGATGGCGATACTCTAGAAATTTCAGGTTTTGGTGGCAAGCAAATTTCAGAGCAGTATCATCTAGCCTACACAGCAAACGCCATAGTATCAGAGCAAAGTACTGATCCAAAAGATACTGCAAATGGCGTCTTTGATCTAAATTTATACTACGACTATCGTCCATGGATGGGAGAAAAATATAAACCAAATGGCGAAAAAGCAACCCTTGCCAAAAACGTTACGAGGTTTGTTTTTACTGAAAAAAATGGCGTCATCGTGCTAAAACTTTGCATGAGGGCAAAAAACTCAGAGGTAACCATCTGCAAGTCAAAGGCGGTCTATTGATGAGGAGAGGTTTTACACTCATTGCGGCGATATTTTTTGTGGCTATCGCAAGCTCTATTTGTATGCTGGCTCTTTCGATCGCTAGCACTTCAGTTAAGCAAAATAGTGAAATTTATCTAAGAGAGCAAAGTGAGCTAGTAGCTCGCGCAGCGACTGAGTACGCCATGCTAGCTATCATAAGCAATGACTTTAGCGTCACTTGTCTTGGAAATGAGAGCAAAGAAGCAAGTGATGACAAACCAATAAATGGCGAATTTGGCGAGCTTTTTACCTTTAAAGTATATGTAAAATACTTTGGCGATATGGGAGATGCTTGTAAAAACAAAGATGCTGTTATAGTAAAAGGAGCAAACCAAGGTACGATAATGCTCGATGTATTTGTCAGCTCAAAACCGGGGAAAGCCTCAAATCCTATAAATTTTCACAAACGAACTCTTCAAAAACTTTAAAATTTTATAAAGATTTTACTTTAATTTGCTTTTAGTTTCGTCGTGTTATAATCATCTTACTTTCTATAAAGGAGATTGCGATGAACATAAGCATTGTAGGAAAACAATTTGAACTAACAGAGCCCATCAAAAACTACATCCAAGACGCTTTTGATACCCTTGGCAAGTACAACCTTGACATCATCTCAGCAAGATGCGTAGTAGGAGCAGATGAAAAGCAAGGCAAAAAGGGCTTTAATGCAGAATTTTCTCTAAATATGGCACATAAAGATACGATAGTCGTCCGCCAAAAAGATAAAGATCTCTATGCGGCGATAGATCTTGCTATCGAAAAGGCTTCAAAAGTTTTAAGAAGGGAACATGATAAGAAATTTACTGTAAAAGGTAAGGCCGATGATAAAGAATTTCGCTCAAGAATAGGCGAAGAAAAGATCGAAGGTGTCGAGGAGATCGTGCCTATGGAGCTTGAAATTTACAAACCTCTTGAGGTAGAAGAGGCACTTGATAAACTAAAATCAAGCGATAAACAATTTTATGTATTTAACGATGTCGATGCCAAAATGCGCGTCATCTACAAAAGAACAGACGGAACTTTTGGTCTTTACTAAAACTAGGGGCGCTTTGCCCCTAAATTTATTATCCATTTTTAACTTGCTGTTTTTAAATTTCAAATTTTATTTTGTATTGTCTAGGTTTTTATATTGTGCGGCGGAAATTTCATGGACAAGCTATAAATTTAACTTGCAAATAATATAAAATGCGTAGCCAAATTTAAAGCCTTCGCGAAATATTTTGTGGTTTTAAAAGTGATGTATAAATTTAAGAATTTAGCGAGTGAAATTTATAAAAAAGCTTTCCAAAGCTTGATGAAATTTAAGATGTAAATTTAAAAACCAGACAACATCTAAACAAATTTGGCTAGCTTGGTGATTTTAAAATATTTATAAATTTAAGATATTGATGAGCAAATTTTATAAAAACTTAGAAATAGTAAAAAATAAGAGTTAAATTTAAAAGATTTTAGCCCAAAGAAGGGCTAAAATTTATGGATTATAGACCTTCAAAAGGGTTTGTAGCTACGTCTTTGCGATCAACTATGTAAGGTATGATAGCTGCGTGGCGAGCTCTCTTGATCGCTTTTTCTACCATCTCTTGGTATCTTTTTGATGTGCCAGTTAGGCGTCTTGGCATGATTTTAAATCTCTCTGACAAGCAATACTTCAAAAGTGAAGTGTCTTTGTAGTCTATAAAATCAATTTTTGCTTCTGTAAATTTGCAATATTTGCGTGAATATTTTCTTTTTTCTGCCATTTTTTATCCTTTAAAATTAAAACGGTATTTCTTCATTGTTGAAACTATCAGCATCAACGTCTATATCAGGAACTTCTGAATAACTCTCTTGCTTTCTTTGCGGCGCAGCTTGTGGTCTAGTCTCTTGCGGGCGGTTATATTGGTTATTTTGATATCCGCCTTGTTGTCCGTAGCCACCGCTGTTTTGGCTATTCATAGAGTATCCGCCTTGTTGCGTTTGGTTATTTGAGCCAAGCATTTCCATGCTTTCAACGGCGATAGAGTGTTTTGAGCGATTTTGTCCGTTATTGTCGGTCCATTGGTCAAATTTAAGTCTTCCTTCGATAAGCAGCTTCGATCCCTTGTTGAGATATTGGTTTGCTATCTCTGCACTCTTGCCAAAAAATGATATATCAATAAAGCAAGTCTCATCTCTTCTTTCCCCATTTGAGGTGATTTTGCGTGTCACAGCTATACTAGAATTTCCTATGGCAACGCCGCTAGTAGTATATCTAAGCTCTATATCTCTGGTTAAATTTCCAACTAATACTACTTTATTGAACATTTTTTATCCTTGATTATTCTTCTGTAAATGTTTGCTCGTCTACTTTTTCAACTCTTGGCTCGCGTGGTGCTCTTGGCTCGCGAGGTTCTTTTTTAATAGTTTGCTTGATACCTTTGCAAAGTCTTTCCCAAGCTGCGATTTCGCGTTTGTTTTCATATTTAACGCTTAAAAATCTTATGATATCTTCAGTGATCCTTACGTTTCTTGTAAGCTCTGCAAGAAGTGCTGGTGGAGCTTTGTAGTAGATAACAAAATATGTTCCACGCTCATATTTTTTGATGGCATAAGCTAGTTTTCTAGTGCCCATCTCAACGACAGTAGCGATCTCGCCGCCGTTTTTTGTTATGACTTCTTTTACGAAATCAACCTTAGCTTTAACTTCCTCTTCCGTCAATGTCGGCTTAAGAATAAATAAAAGCTCGTAATGTTTCATTTTTTCTCCTTATGGATATTTAGCTCACTTTGTGAGCAAGGATTTTGCATTAAGCAAGGGTGGATTTTAGCTTAAATTTACTTAATATTTGCTGTTGATATGAGGTGTTGGAGGTTTAAAATGGTTGATAATACGAAAATTTCTTTATCCATTTTCGTATTTGTTTTTAGCTCTAGCTCGGCTAAATTTAGCGTTTTAAATATCTCCAAATAGGCATTTAAACTTAGCTTTAAGCTATTTGCTTTTAGCAAATTTGCGACATTTACAGGTGGCTGATAGCCGATCGCTTCGTCTAAATTTAAGCGGCCATTTATCTTGATGTAAGAGTAAATTTTAAATAGCCTAAAAAATGCTTTGTAAAGTGAGTTTAGAAGTAAAATTTCATTAAAATTTGGATCTTCTAAGTAGGTAAAAAAGTCGTTTTTTATATCTTTTAGAGCCATAAATTTATTAAAAAAATCATCAAAATTTATCCCACCAAGTCCAAAAACCAGCCTTTTTACATCATCTTGTTCTACGTGGGTGTTTAGGCTCTTTAGTTTTGTAAGTTCGCTTGCTGCAAGGTATAAATTTTCATTATGCGTAAAATAAAGCTCATAAAGTGCGTTTTTGGTTATATTTAGGCCTATTTTGGCTGAGTTTTTGGCTAGTAAATTTATCGCCTCATCTGGAGTTGAGGGCTTGAAAAATCTCGCAAAATTTGTTCCAAAAGCCTTTTGCGTATCAAAAACTAGCTTCATATCGGCTTCATAAAGCTCAAATAAAAAGTAGTTATCCTGGCTTTTTGAGCAAAGCGAGATGAGCTCTTTTAGCTCTTTTACTGGGATCTTTTTGTCGCTTTTTATATAGAGGATATTTTTGCCGCCAAAGAGCGACTGCTCGCTTAGGTGAGAGCTTGCTTGCGCGTAGTTGTACTCGTCAAAATAAAGGCTTAATAAATTTGCATCTTCGCTTGCATAAAAGCTTAAAATTTCCTTGCCAAAAAGCTCGATCTGAAACTCGTCCGCCCCAAAAAGCAAAAAGTAGTTGTTTAAATTTGCATTTGCTAAATTTAGCTCCAAATCTTTTCTATACATCGATCTTTCTTATCACTTTTGCAAAAATTTTAGCACTCGCGATGTCGGCCTCTGTGATCTTTACGACAAGCTTTTGAAGTAAATTTGCGCTGTATCCAGTTATGAAAATCCTAGCGCCAACAAAATGATCATCAAGCTTGGCAACCAAAACATTTTGGTTTTCGCTAACGTAGCAACGCACCTCTTTGCCGATATTTGCGGCTGCCCAGCGTGCAAATTTCCTATCCATAAAGTCGTAGGCTACCTTGTCAGCCTCTCTTTCAAGCTCGCTTAAGGTTGCACATGTGCTTTGGATATTTAAAAGTAAGAAGTTGTAAAGCTTCTCATCTTTTGAAATTTTAGCCTTTAAAAGTCTGTGCAAAATAAGGTCAGAGTAGCGTCTAATAGGGCTTGTAAAGTGTGTATATCTATCAAATCCAAGCCCAAAGTGGCCTAAATTTTCACTTGAATATTCAGCCTTTTTTTGTGACTTGATGATGAGCTTGTCTATCTCTTCGCGGTTGCCTAGTTTATCGGCCTTTGCTTGGATCTTTCTTATCAAATTTGCAAGGTCACTCTCGTAGGTAAAGTCAAGTCCCAAAAGCTGCAAGTCCTCAAGCAAGGTATCTATCTTTTTAAAATCAGGCGAAGCGTGGTTTCTAAAAACGCCCTTTGTGATGAGCTTTGCGGCGGCCTTGTTTGCTAAAAGCATGCAGTCCTCGACTAGTCTATGTGAGTCAGAGTCGCTTTCAAACCTAGTTTGCGAAATTTGACCCTCATCATCAAGGCTCATTCTAAGCTCTTTCGTCCTAAAGTCAAATGCGTGCAAAAGCCTTTTTTTTCGAAGCTTCGTGGTGAGCTTAAAAAGTGGCTTGATCCATGAAATTTCACACTCTCTTTTGCCTTCTAAAATTTCATCGATCTCGTCGTAGTTAAAGCGCCTTTTTGAAAGGATGATCGCCTCAAAAAGCTCCTCTTTTTTTACCTCGTTGTTTGCATCAAGTGAAATTTTAAAACAAAATGCAAGGCGCGGCACATCTGGCTTTAGCGAGCAGATATTTTCACTAAGTGCGCGCGGCAACATCGGCACTGAGATGTGCGGAAAATAGATAGAAAAGCCTCTTTTTTTAGCCTCGCTATCAATGGCGCTATACGCGGTCACATACTCGCTCACATCAGCGATTGCTACGTAAATTTCGCGCTTTTTCTCATCAAAATATATGGCATCATCAAAGTCTTTGGCATCGACTGGATCGATCGTGCAAAACTCTAAATTTCTTAGATCGGCTCTGTTTGGATACATGCTAGCATCGACTTCATCGCCAAATGCCTTTGCTTCAAGCTCGCAAGCCTCGCTAAATTTATCGTTTTTATTATAAATAGCGAGCGAAATTTTCTCGTCGCTTAGCGGATCTTCTAAATTTCCTAAAACCTCGACTATTTCGTTGTTTAGGTTATTTATCTTTAGTAGCGTCCCAAGCGGGAGCATCTTTAGACTTTTTTGAGTTGCCTTTAGGGTTGTGCTTAGTCCAGTTTTTAAATTTACCCCTAAAATGGCCGCTCCAAAGCGTTTTGTATAGACCACGCTAGTCTCATTTGCAAGCTTTAGGCTCATCACTATCTTAGCGCTTTGGCGTTTTTTCTTAAGTGGCAAAAGCTTTGCTAGTACGATATCGCCGAGGTGAGAGTTGTTTAAATTTTTATTTTCGACGATGATATCTTGCTTGAAGCGCTTGTCAAATGGCATGATAAAGCCAGTCGCGTTTTGGCTGATGTCTAGCTTGCCGCAGACATAGCCGTTGTTTAGGTAAAATTTATCTTTATGTAAGCTTACGGCACCAAGGTTTAGGAGATTACGTAAGATCTCTTTATCTTCATTTGATATCTCTTTTTCTTTGATGCCAACTAGAAGTGATGTTAAAAATTCTTTCACAAATTATCTTTGACTTTGCTAACAGCCATTAAAAATGTATCTCTCTCAAAGCCATATTCATTTATAAGAAGTGTTGCGTTATTTACGCTTACATCGTCAAGCTGGTTAAAGATATTAACCGCTGTTTTTACTACCTTTAGAGCCCTTGCATACTCTTTTATATGATCAGGTGCCTCTTCAGGAGTGTTTGAGTAGAGGATAGAATTTCCAAGCTCGATCTCTAAATTCCACTGCTCAAAAATTTGAGCTGTAACCTCTTCGTTTGTGATGTCTAAAATTTCAGACTCTAAAAGTGCAAGGTCATAGGTAGATGAAATTTGTTTTAACTTTGTTTTAAACTCAGCAACTTGGTTGTTTTCTGTGAGCTCATGTGCTAAAACGATCTTGCCAACTTCAAGCATAAATGAAGCAGGAGAGAGAATTTCTAGATTTTTAGGTTTTATCTTTGAGTACCAGTGATACATCAAAGCATTTTGCATGATTGAGATATTTAAAAAATCTTGTGCGGTAATGTCATACGGCTCTAAATTTATAGAAAAGGTCTTTTTAATGGCACTTGATAGCGCAAAACCGCGGATAGTAGCCATACCAAAAAGTGAAATGGCTCTTGCGATAGTTGTGATCTCTTGAGAAAAACCGTAAAGTGGTGAGTTTGCTGAACGCAAGATATTTGCTGTTAGCATAGGGTCTTTCTCGACCACTTTTGTGAGGTCATTTATCGAGCTATTTTCGTCAGCATGTAGGCGCTGGATCTGTATGACAGTGTCGTCTAGTGGCGGAAGCGCTTTGATTTTTTTAAAAATTGATTCATTCATGTAAAGTGACTCTTTTGGTTAAAAATTTTGCCACATTATAGCAAAAAGCTACAGCATAAAACTTAAAGATACTTTTTTGCTCTTTTTCAGCAACGTTTTTGTTGCTAAAATGTATAATTTCGCCAAATTTTAACAATAGGAGAAACAATGGCTATAAATGTTTATTATGATAAAGACTGCGATTTAAGCCTTATTCAAAGTAAAAAAGTAGCGATCATTGGCTTTGGCTCACAAGGTCACGCACACGCTGAAAATTTAAGAGATAACGGTGTAAGTGTTGTTATAGGTCTTGCAAAAGGCGGCAAAAGCTGGATAAAGGCTGAGGCAAAGGGCTTTGAGGTAAAAACTGTTAGCGAAGCTACAAAAAGCGCTGATGTAGTTATGATCCTAACACCAGATGAGCTTCAAGCTGAAATTTATAAAAATGAGATCGAGCCAAATTTAAAAGATCATGCTGCTATCGCGTTTGGACATGGTTTTAACGTTCATTTTGGACAGATCAAAGCTCCAGCAAACATAGACGTCATTATGATCGCTCCAAAAGCTCCAGGACACACAGTTAGAAGCGAATTTGTAAGAGGTGGCGGCATACCTGATCTTATCGCTGTTGAGCAAAACGCAAGTGGAAAGGCTAAAGAGATCGCTCTAAGCTATGCTTGCGGCATAGGTGGCGGTAGAACTGGCATCATTGAGACAACATTTAAAGATGAAACTGAAACAGATTTATTTGGTGAGCAAGCTGTGCTTTGCGGTGGTCTTTGCGCACTTGTAAATGCTGGCTTTGATACACTTGTAGAGGCTGGATATGAGCCTGAGATGGCGTATTTTGAGTGCTTACACGAGCTAAAACTAATCGTTGATCTAATGTATCAAGGTGGCATGGCTGATATGCGCTACTCTATCTCAAACACAGCTGAATACGGCGACTACGTAAGCGGCGTAAGAGTAGTTGGCGAAGAGAGCAGAAAAGCCATGAAAGAAGTTTTAAAAGAAATTCAAAATGGCAAATTTGCAAAAGACTTCATCCTAGAGAGAAAAGCAGGATATGTTAGAATGAATGCTGAGCGCGGTATAGCTGAGAGAAGCTTGCTAAATAAAACTGGTAAAAAACTTCGCGCAATGATGCCTTGGATAACTAACGGCAAACTTATAGATCAAAGCAAAAACTAAGCCTTGAGCGAAAAAAAGACTACAAAGAAGCGTCCTGTAAAAAAGAGTGCAGGTCGCTATCATAATAAAATTTTCCTTGGTATCGGTGTTATCGCTGCTATTTTGATAATAGCACTCATCGCAGCTCTTAGCATCAAAAACAAAGATGTTGAGCAGATAAGTAAAGTAAATGAGCCAAAGAGCGAGAAGCAAATTTCAAAAAAAACAGAGCAAAAAGTTGCTAGCAAAGATAAAAAACAAGAGTATGAGAAGAGAAAATACCCTCTAAAATTTGATGAAGATGAAAATTTAAGTAAAATTTTTACCGATCCTAAACACAAAAGCGAACTTGCTCTAAAGCCAAAAACTGAGCCAAAAGAGCAAAAAAAGATAACTCCTGAGATAAAACCTGAAGTAAAAGTAGAAGCTAAAAAAGAAGAGCCAAAAAAAGAGCAAAACGATACTAAAAATTTGCTTGCAAATTTATATAAAAATATGCAAAGTAGCGTAGATACAAGCTCTGAAGCAAAGAGTGAAGAAAAGCCAGAATTAAAGGTCGAGCAAATAATCGAGCCATTTTACGCAGGCAAAAATGAAGTAAAAGCAGATACAAAAACAGAGCAAAATAAAAGCGCTGAAGCAAATTTAAGCATAAAAGAAAATTTAAAGCATAGTGAAATTTTAAAACCAGAACCTGCTAAAAAAAGCGAGGTCGAGCCTAATCAAAAAGCCAAAAAGCAAATTTACAGCGAAAAACCGCAAAAAGAGGGCGCGAAAAAAGATGACTTTGCGGTTGTGCCATTTACTCCAAATAGCAGCGTAAAAGGGCGTGCTAAGCTAGTGCTAATAATCGATGATGTGGCGACATTTGAGCATGCTAGCATGGTAAAGTCAATCGGTCTAAAGATAACGCCGTCCATTTTTCCAGCGACAAAAACTCACCCAGATACACCTTCGATCGCTAGGTCGTTTGAGTTTTATATGATACATCTGCCGATGCAAGCAAAGCACTTTGATAGCCCAGAGATAGGCACTCTCACGATAAACGAGAGTTTTGAGAGCATGCTTGAGAAGATAAAAAAGATACGCAAGGACTTCCCGCGTGCAAAATATACAAACAATCACACAGGATCACGATTTACGAGTGATTATGACGCGATGGACAAGGCTTATAGAGCGCTGATAGAGCAGGGTTTTATCTTCGTTGATAGCAAAACTATCGCTCAAACTGTGGTGGCAAGGGCTGCTAAAAAGTATAATCAGCCTTACATTTCAAGAGATATATTTTTAGATGATGATCCATCGGCTAGTGCTGTCAGACGTGAGCTTGTGGCTGCTGTAAATTTAGCCAAAAAAAGAGGCTACGCGATCGCCATCGGACATCCAAAGAAAAATACGATCGCAGTGATAAAAGCTAGCAAAAACAATATCTTAAAAGATGTAGAAGTTGTTTATCTAAAAGATATTTTATGAAGCTTGAAATCATCACAGAGGCGCTAAATAGGCTAAAAAATCCCCCAAAAGAGCTAAATTTTATAGGCGATACTTCGCTTCTTAGCATGCCAAAAGTAGCAGTCGTTGGCTCAAGAAAGGCAAGTGTCTATACAAAAGAGTGTGTCACGGCACTTTGCGCAGCGCTAAAAAGTGCAAATGTCTGCGTCGTAAGCGGTGGGGCTATCGGTGTGGATATCACAGCTCATAAAGCCGCCATGCCACGAACTATCGGTGTCTTTGCTAGCGGCCTTGACATCATCTACCCAGCTCAAAACAAAGCAGCGATAAAAGAAATTTACGCCAAAGGTCTGGCCTTGAGTGAGTATGACGAGGGCGAGCCGCCGATCGCATATAGATTTTTAGAGCGAAACCGCATAGTTGTGGGGCTCTCGCAGGCTCTAGTCGTCGCGCAAGCCGATCTAAGAAGCGGCTCTATGCAAAGCGCAAGGTTGGCAAATGAGCTTAAAATCCCTGTTTTTGTCCTGCCGCAACGCATAAATGAGAGTAGCGGCACAAATGCCTTGTTAGCTAGCAAAAAGGCTGAGCTTATCAATGATTACGTTAAATTTGCCTCGCTTTTTGGTGAGGTAAAAGTGCAAAAAACGGACGATGATATCGTGAAATTTTGTAAAAACGGCGTGAGCCTTGATGAGGCATTGTCTAAATTTGGCGAGATCATTTATGAGTACGAGCTTGATGGGCTAGTTGAAATTTCAAATTTAAGAGTAAAAAGTGTGCTATGAGAGAGAAATTTATGGCGATCGATGTTGGGCTAAAGCGCATAGGACTTGCTTTTGGCTTTGGCGAGGTCGTGACGCCGCTTGAGCCGGTGCTTAGGAAAAATCGCAACCAAGCCGCAAGAGATGTGAGTAAAAAGGTGAACGAACACGCTCCAAATACGCTAGTGGTGGGCGTTCCGATCGGTGGTAGCAGCGAAGATGAGATGAGAAGGCGTATCGAGCATTTTGTCTCACTTTTGGAGGTGGAAGCTGCGATCGTCTATCAAGACGAGGCCTTTAGCAGCAGCGAGGCAAGTGAAATTTACACAAACACAAAGCGAGATGGCAGGCTTGATAGCGTCTCAGCCGCCATTATCTTAAAGAGATACCTAAAAATTTTATAGATTCCTAGCCACTATCCCCAAAGTCTCGTGCAAACTATCGCTAGTAAATGGCTGTCTAAGCGTAGTCATCTTCTCGCTTTTGATGCTTTTGGCTTCATCTTTGCTGATGATGACGATGTAGAAATTCTTAAGCTTTTGATAAGTTAGCATCTCATCAAACCTTGCTTTATCGCTTAGATACTCCTTTTGCACGAAGATGATGTCTGGCTTAAAAATGGCATCTTTTATGTGTAAATTTAAACTCTCAAAGCTCTTTTGTTTGCTGAGCTTCAGCCCAGTAAAGCTTAACTCATGGCTGAGCGTTAAAAATAAATTTTCATCATCGCACGCAATGATCGCATTTTTGCCTAAGAGGCTTGCTATCTCGACGCTTTGCCTTTTAAATGTCCCGCTTTTTGGCAGTGGCACACTTATGCTTATATTAAAGCCGTCCTCAGTTTCGCTCATCTTGGCATTTAGCTCTTTTAGTAGCTCGCCAGCTTCTTTAACTAGCCTCTCATTTGGCTTTTGCGGGCATGAAGTGCATCTTATATGTATGTCAAAATGCACCAAACTTAGGCTATAGCTTACTAGGGTAAAGGATATGAGTAGTTTTGAGTTGCTTACGTCATTTAAGTAAAATTTGCTTAAATTTTTGATCGCGCCTATTAGCTTATGCGCTTCAAAGCTTAGATAGCGTGGGTAGTTTGGGTTGTAGTTAAAGACGATGGCGTTGTTTCTAACTGTTGCGTCCTTAAAAAGTGCTTCTAAAAAAAGCTCCATTTGCGCGACAAAATCGACATTTTTCATATCACAAGCATCCCATCGCCATAAGAGTAAAATCTATACTTTTCGCTAACTGCCGTTTCGTAAATCCTCATCGTCTCCTCAAGCCCTATGAAGCTAGTAACTAGCATGATTAGAGTTGATTTTGGCAGATGAAAATTTGTTAAAAGGTAGTTTTGCCTGATCGGTCTATTATTTAAATTTAAAAATAGCTTGCAAAAGCCACTTGGCTGCTTGCTTCTAGCAAATTCTTCAACGCATCTAGTAACCGTCGTGCCAACGCCAAGGATGGGCTTATTTGAGTTTATGATCTCTTGAGCTTTTTCGCTTAGCTCATAAAACTCAGAGTGCATTTTGTGGTCATTTATGTTTTGGCACTCCACGCCCTTAAATGTCCCAGCGCCCACGTGAAGCGTGATATAAGCGACCTCGTGCTTTGCCTTTATCTGCTCTAGCATCTGCTCGCTAAAGTGCAAACTAGCTGTCGGAGCTGCGACTGCACCACTATTTTTGGCAAAAATGCTTTGATACCAGCTCTCATCGTCCTTTGTATCAGCCCTTTTGATATATGGCGGAAGCGGGACGTGACCGATCTTTTCAAGCTCGCTAAAAAGTCGTGCCGTATCTAAAATAACGCCATCTTTGGTGAAATTTACCACCCTTGAGCCATCATCATTTAGCTCAAGCACATTTACCTTTATGCTATCAGCGAAATTTAAAACGCTACCGACACTTACTCTGCCCCTTATATAGACGCTAAATTTATTATCATTAAGCGGTTGATTTAGCATCACTTCGCAAGCTCCGCCACTTTGTTTGTGTCCTAAAATGCGGGCCTTAACTACCTTTGTATTGTTAAAAATGACCGCGGCGTCATCTGGGATGAGGCTGGCTAGATCTTTAAATTTATAGTGTTTTATCTCTTTGGTTTTTTTTAGATAAACAAGCAGTCTAGCCTCTTCTTTGGGCAAAACTGGCTCTTTTGCGATGAGCTCGTTAGGCAAAAAGTAGTCGTAGCTTGAGATATCGTTTATGTCACTCATCGTCGCTATCGGCGTCAATTTGCTCTTTGACGTCCTCTTTTTTCTCATCTTCGTCTTCATCGCTTTTGCCAGCTTTTTTGGCTACGATGATAGAAATTCCATAAAGTCCGATGAGTGGCAGTGCCATTAAAATTTGACTTATAACATCTGGAGGTGTGACGATGGCTGCAAAGATAAAGATGACGACTACTGCGTATCTGAAATAATCTTTTAGCATCTTGTCATCGACAAGGCCTATCTTTGCTAAGAAAAATGTAATGACTGGCAGCTCAAATGAAATTCCAAAACCGATTAGTAGCTTTGTAAAAAAGCCCACGTACTCGCCGATGCTTGGCAGTGCTGTAAAGAGCTGACCGCCAAAATTTACCAAAAATGTAAAGCCAAGCGGGATGACCACATAGTAGCAAAACGCCGCCCCGCACGCAAACATAAATGAAGCAGAGAGGACAAATGGGATCACATATTTTTTTTCATTATCATAAAGTCCAGGTGCGACAAATAGCCAAAACTGCCAAAAAATGATAGGCAAAGCAAGCACCAAGCCAGCAAAAAATGCGACCTTCATCGCAGTAAAAAATGGCTCTTGAATTTGAGTAAAGATGATGTTTGAGCCAGCTGGCAAGACCTGCTTTAACGGCTCGCTCATCCATGCAAGCAGTGGATTCCAAAATGTAAAACAGATGCCAAAACAGACAAAAACGCTTACTATGCTTATAAAAAGCCTCTTTCTAAGTTCGATTAAATGGGGTCTTAACTCTTCAAACATCACGCCTCTTTTTTATCGTTTAAGATCGCATCTTTAACTAAATTTGTTGGATTTTTTATATTTTCTACCGTTTTTTTGGTGTCGCTTACGACGTTTTGTATGCTCTCAGTGACGTCGCTTGCGCTTTTTTTGATCTCGTCAAGCTCTTCAAATGTGAGCTTTTTACGCACGCTTTGCGCACTTTGAGTTATGCTCTCTTTGTATTTTTGAGCGTCTTCTTTGAGCTCGGCTATCTTCATCTCTTGATCAAAAGTTGATTTTGCGTCGTTTATACCTTTTTTAAACATCTTTAGAAATTTAGCGATCTGCACCATAGCGCTTGGCAGCTTGTCAGGGCCCAAAACTAGCACAGCGATCACGGCGATGACCAAGATCTCAGAAAAACTCATTCCAAACATTTTTGCCTCTGTTAAATTTTATTTAAGCTTTGTATTTTATCTTGACTTTGCTCAAATTTTTATAAATTTAGCCCTCGATAAAGAGTGCGATCTCGTCGCTTAATAAGAAATTTGGGTTGTAAAATTTGCCCTCTTTAAAGAGCAGTTTTTCATTTTCTACAAGTAAATTTGCCCTTTTTTTCTGAGCTTCATTTAAGCGCCCAGCTTCCACGCCCACGATGCTTCTAAGCCCTAAAAATATATGCTCTCTTGCTAGCTCGCTTTGGCTTAAAATTTCTCTTTCTCTATGCGTTGGCTGCGTGATATAGGCATCTATGCTATTTTTTGCGTAGTATCTGGTGGCGTCCTTAAAGCCCACGCTAAAAGCCCCAACGCCAAGGTAGTTTTTGCCTTGCCAGTAGCCAAGATTGTGCTTGCAAATTTCTCCGAAATTTGAAATTTCATACTGCTTAAAGCCAGCCCTTTGGATCTGCTCTATCATAAATTTAGCCAAAGTGTCGCTATCTTTTTTATAGCTTTTTTTGCCAGCAAATGGGGTGTTTTCTTCAAGTGTGAGCGAGTAGGCGCTTAGATGCGTGATAGCAAGGCTTTTTAAATTTTCAGCCTCAGCCAAAAGGCGCTTTTTGGTATCAAATTTAGTGTCGTAGATGAGGTCTAAATTTATGCTCTTAAAGCCAGCTGTATGGGCATTTTCAACTGCTTTAAAAATTTGCTCCTTGCTGTGGATGCGCCCTAGAAATTTAAGCTTATCTTCAAAAAAGCTTTGAGCGCCAAAGCTTATGCGGTTTGCGCCTAAATTTTTTACATGCTTTAACCAGGCTAAATTTGCAGAATTTGGATTTGCTTCAAATGTGATCTCAGTTTTAGGCATGCAAAGTGGAGCTAAAATGCTAAAAATTTCATCATAAAGCTTAGCATTTACCGCGCTTGGCGTGCCGCCACCAAAAAATATAGTTGAAATTTCTTTTACATTTTGGCTTTTTAGCTGAAAATTTAGATCAAGGCAAAGCGCCTTAAAATAGTCGCTAACTTTCTTAAATTCATCATCGCTTGAGCCAAAGGCGCAGTAAGGACACTTGCTCTCGCAAAATGGCACGTGGATATAAACTTGCAAATTTCTCTCTTATTTAAATTTTGGCGATTATAAGAAATTTGGTATTTAGCGCAGTTTAAAAGTAGCTTTTTTGCCTTATTAGCTCGCTTGGTAAAAAGCCAAAAGTGCCTTTAAAAATTTTTGCAAAATGTGCTGCATTTGTGTAGCCAACGATGCTGGCAGCCTCTTTTATGCTGATATCATTTTGCTTTAAAAGAGTATATGCCAGCTTTAGCCGCTCTTTTGCTAAAAGCTGATAGATCGTCTCTTTAAAAAAGAGTTTAAAATTTTTCTTAAGCCAAAAATCATTAGTGCCGCAAAGATGGGCTAGCTCTTTGATGCTTGGGGGATTTTGCATGCGAGTAAGTAAGATTTTCTTAGCCTTTAAAAGCACTTTTTCTTCGTCGCTACTAAAGCAAATTTTCTCATCTTTTAAAGCTTTGCTCTTGTAGATAAGCTCTAAAATTTTTGACTCTATAAAGATTTCTCTCATCATGCCATCATATAAATTTGTTGTCTCAAGCTCGTTTAAAACGCAAATTTGATCCTTATCTTTTTTGTATTTTATAAGATCAAATTTCTCTTCAAGCCTAAGCTCACTAAAAATTTCAAGCTTATTTGCGTAGTGCTCTTCAAAAAGCAAGGTTTTAGTTTTATAAAATTTATTTTGATATTCAAAAACGCCTTTTAAGCTATCATTTACCAGTCC
>NZ_POYX01000048.1:0-649 GCF_002913865.1 Campylobacter concisus | reverse complement strand
GTGGTAGAGTGGTTTAAATTTTACTATTAGTTGCAGCGAGCGCGAGTAAATTTGAGCGCCACCAGCGTTAATGTATTCATTGACCACTTCTTTTACCAGCTCATGTGAAATTTTTTGTCGGTAGAGCTCGTGGATGAAAACTAATAGGTCACGGCACTTTTGAAGCTCCAAGTCTTTGCTAAAAAATTTTGACTCAAAGTCTAGAAATTTGATCTCGCCATTTTTTATGGCGATATCTCTAAGTGCTGGGCGTCCGTGCGCAAAATTTAGAGCGTGGAGTCTAGCTAGTGCGCGGGCTGCTTTTAGCAAAATTTCGTGTTTAAATTTTTCATCGTTACTATATTTAAATAGTCTAGCAACTGGCTCGCCAACATCTTCTATAACGAAAAATTCATCACTTTTTAACACGAGTTTTGGCGCAGGAGCATTTGCTTCGTTTAAAATTTCAAGCTTTTTTATCTCGGCAGCAAATGACCTATAAGGGTTTGGTTTAAAAATTTTAGTTAAAAAGCCACCTTCAATGGTCTTTTCAATGCGTTTTAACCAAAATTTTTGCCCATCAAATTCAAAGCTAAAAACACGTTCGTCGTTATGATCTTTTAAAATTTCATTTACATATTGTTTTAAATTTTGCATTTTGTTAATGTAG
>NZ_POYX01000047.1:0-1941 GCF_002913865.1 Campylobacter concisus | reverse complement strand
TTTTATATGCTTTTTGATAAAATCTGTCCATCAAAAATAAGGAAAAATTTATCATGAATTATGAAATCATCGTCGTTGGCGGCGGACATGCTGGCATTGAGGCAAGTCTTGCGGCTGCTAGAATGGGCAAGCAAACTTTACTTATCACTATCTTAGCCGAGCAAATAGGTGCTGCAAGCTGTAATCCAGCCATCGGAGGCCTTGCAAAGGGGCATCTTGTAAAAGAGATCGACGCGCTTGGCGGTCAAATGGGGCTTACAACTGATGCAGTTGGTATCCAGTTTCGCGTGCTAAATGAGAGTAAAGGCCCAGCAGTACGTGGTAGCCGCGCTCAGATTGATATGGATAGATACCGCGTTTATATGAGAAATTTGCTTTTAAACACGCCAAATTTAGAAATTTCTCAAGAGATCGCTACTGAAATTTTAAGCGAAAATGGCGAGATAACAGGCGTTAAAACCCACCTAAATAACATCTATAACGCAAAAAAAGTGATAATTACAACTGGCACATTTTTAAATGGGCTAATCCACGTTGGATTTAACAAACTCGAAGCTGGCCGTGTGGGCGAGCTAAGCGCAAAGGATCTAAGCTCTAGCCTAAGGGAGCTTGGGCTAAATTTAGGCAGGCTAAAGACCGGAACATGCCCAAGGATCGACGTAAAAACGATAAATTTTGAAATTTTAGAGAAGCAAGATGGCGATCAAGACCCAACGCCTTTTAGCTTTAGAACTAAAAATTTCTCCCCAACGCAGCTACCATGCTACATCGCCTATACAAATGAAACCACCCATGAGATAATCCGCTCAAATTTTGACAAAGCACCGCTTTTTACAGGGCAGATCGAGGGCATAGGCCCAAGATATTGCCCAAGTATCGAGGATAAGATAAACCGCTTTGGCGACCGCGACAGACACCACCTTTTCATCGAGCCTCAGACCCTTGAAGCGACAGAGTACTACATAAACGGCTTTTCAACGAGCCTGCCTTATGAGGTGCAAGTGCAGATGCTTCGCTCTGTAAAGGGTTTTGAAAACGCCAAAATCGTAAGGCACGGATATGCTATCGAGTACGACTACGTTGAGCCAACACAGCTAAAACATAGCTTAGAAACCAAAAAAGTAAAAGGGTTATACCTGGCTGGGCAGATAAACGGCACGACTGGATACGAGGAGGCCGGCGCTCAGGGGCTAATGGCTGGTATAAATGCAGCGCTTTCGCTAGATAACAAAGAGCCGCTTATCTTGCGCCGTGATGAGGCGTATATCGGCGTTTTGATAGATGATCTTGTGACAAAAGGGACAAAAGAGCCATATAGGATGTTTACTAGTAGGGCGGAGTATCGCTTGCTTTTGCGTGAGGAAAATGCCATTTTGAGGCTTGGCGGATATGGGCATGAGCTTGGGCTACTTGATGATGAGACTTTTAATGAGATCGAAAATATAAGAAGAAATTTAAAAGAGGGGCTGGAGTTTTTAAACAACACTCAGATCACGCCAAATAAGGCAAATTTAGAGCTTTTAGCTAGTCTTGATGAAGAGCCGATCAGCCAAAACGTGAGCCTTCAAAAGATCGTAGCTAGAAAGAGCTTTACGGCTGAAAAACTAAGAAAGCTTGATGAGAGATTTGCCACACTTGATGATGCGAGCATGGATCAAATTTTAACCGAGTGCAAGTATCAGCACTACATCGGCGAGCAAAAAAATCAGATCGAAAAAATGAAAGATATGATGGATGTGAAAATACCTGAAAATTTCGACTTTAGAAACATAAGCGGACTTAGCAACGAAGTGGTCGAAAAGCTTGAGAAATTTGCCCCGCCAACGCTTTTTGCGGCGAGTGAAATTTCAGGTATCACACCAGCAGCGATCGATATCTTACATATTTATATAAAAATAAGCGAGAAAAAGGCTTAAATTTAAGCCTTTTATGGTTTTAAAG
>NZ_POYX01000046.1:0-17614 GCF_002913865.1 Campylobacter concisus | reverse complement strand
TAATAACTCTATTTTTATCTTCAACCAATCTCTCAAAGCTTTTCATATTTCAAAACCTTTTTTATTTAAAACATCTTTAAATTTAAAAAATTAACTAGCTAAGCACCTTTGCGATTTCGCTCCAGCCTATTTGCTTAGCAAATTCAGCCGCCGTTTTGCCACTTTTTGTGCGGGCATTTTTATCAGCGCCGTATTTTAGCAAGAGATTTACAAGGTTTAAATTTCCAGCGATCGCCTCGTGGTGAAGCTGTGTATATCCAAACTCATCAGCGTCTGTGGCTACGCTTGGGTGCTCTTTTGCGTAGTTTTCAAACTGCTCGGTCATATTTTTACTCATCGGATGCTCTATCAAATTTTCTGGATGCTCTTTTTGCTCGTAAACGACCAAGATATCGTTAAAATCGCCAAAATCAAGCCCCCAAGCTGCGTCATGCTCGGCTAGCTCATCTTTTTGCATGCGTGAACGCATCGCCTGCACGCTAAATCCGCCGTATGCGCGCCCACCAATGGCAAAAAGCCAGTCGCTCATCTCATCTATCTTCGCGCTTACTTGATCGCCAACTTTTACGTTTTGCACGGTGTCTGGCTCATTTACGAGCGTGCCATATATCATTTCGCCGTCAAATTCAACGTCATTTATCCACATGTGCTCGCCCACCTCTTCGCCGTTTATAGTGTCAAGAAAGCAAATTTTTACCATCGCAAAATCAAGCCCTGGCACGATCCTGCGGCGCTCCCAGTAAAGCTCACGCCAAAAGTATCCAAAGCTCTCACGAGCCTGCTCAAATGCGCGCTGCATGTAGTCTTCGTCGCTACTTACAAAATAGATCGGCATTTGCTCGCCAAGATCGATTTGCTTGCCAAAAATTTTCTTAAAAAAACTCATTTTTTATCCTTAGTGAAATAAATTTAAGTGTAAATTTGCAAAAAACTGCCAAATTTAGGCTAAATAGCTAAATATTAAATGAAAAATTTAGTGGCAGTTTCGCAAAACTAGGCTAGGCGATTTCAAAAATTTAGCCTGCCAACTTACCAAATTTAAACAAAAATATCGTGAGATGGATTTAAATGTTGCGACGAAAAACTAAGCGTGCACTAGGTACTTAGCCTGCGGAGCGAGAATTTTTCTAGCTCATTTAAAGGCGCTCACGAGAGGCCATTATTTTAGGTTTTTAAAGCTTATCGGAAGTTCTAGGCTTAACCCCCTAACCAGCTTTATACACTCCTGCAGATCATCTATGTTTTTGCTTGTCACTCTGATCTCTTCGCCCCTGATCTGCGCGCTCACCTTGATCTTTGAGTCTTTGATCGCTTTGGTGATCTTTTTTGAGTTTTCGCCGTCAAGCGTATCGTTTAGTTTTAGCGTCGCCTTTAAATTTCCCCCGCTCGCTGGCTCTCTTTTTGTCTCTGTGATCGCAACTGGTGGGATATTGCGCTTGATGAGCTTTGAGATCACTATATCTTTTAGCGCATCGATCTTGCTATCGCTTGAGCTAAGAAGCGTTATAAATTTCTCTTTTTCATTTAGCTCGACTTCGGCCGCAAGCCCCTTAAAGTCATACCTTGCTGCGATCTCTTTTTTAGCCGTCTCAAGAGCGTTTTTAACCTCCATCATATCGACCTCGGCACTTATATCAAAGCTGTGTTCAGTTGCCATTTTCTATCCTTTTATAAATTCTTCTATATTTTTAACTATCAGTGAGATCAGCCGTTTTCTAGCCTCCAAGCTGCCCCATGCTACGTGCGGGGTGATGAGTAGATTTGACTTCTTTTTTACATTTAAAAATGGGCTATTTTCGCTCATTGGCTCACGTTCCAAAACGTCGGTGCCAAAACGCAGATTTCTCTCATCTATCGCCCTTGCCATCGCCGCCTCGTCCACTATGCCGCCACGTCCTAAATTTAGCACTATCGCCTTATCTTTTAGCAAATTTATCTCGTTTGCGCCCAGTAAATTTCTAGTCTTTTCATTTAGTGGCGCGTGGATGCTGATGATGTCGCTGCTTCTTAGTAGCTCATCTAAGCTTTTTTGCGCAAATTCGCTATTTTTATTTGCTCCACTTGTCGAGTAATAGCTCACGTTTGCGCCAAATGCACGTGCCACTGCTGCCACGCTACGTCCTATCTCGCCAAGTCCGATGATGCCAAATTCTTTACCAGCGATCTCGCTGATATCTGCGCCAAGATAGGTGAAAATTTCACTCTTCACCCACTCGCCGTTTTTTACGTACTCATCATAAAATTTTATGCGATTTGTTAGCTCAAAAAGCAAGGCAAATGTGTGCTGCACGACGCTTGCAGTAGAGTAGCCAGCGACGTTTTTCGCAGCTATATTTTTAGCTTTTGCGTGCTCTAGATCTACGTTATTCATGCCAGTTGCGCTTATGCAGATAAGCTTTAAATTTGTCGCGTCCATCACAGCTTTGTCGATGACGACCTTGTTTGTGATGACGATATCAACGCCCTTTAGACGTGGCACGACCTCTTCGCTCTTAGTTTTTTGGTAGCTGATAAACTCGCCAAATTTCTTAAAAACACTAAGATCAACGTTTTCGCCAAGCGTGGCCGCGTCTAAACAAACGATCTTCATCTTTAATCCTTAATGAAATGTCCTACAAATTTAGAGTAGTTATCTAAAATTTTGCCGCCCTTTCTATATCCAAGCGCGCACGCTTCATAAGCATAAAATACGCCAGCTTGGTAGCTCTCGCCTCTCTCATCTTGATTAAACTCGTAAAATTCTTGATAGATGGCTTTGTTTGAGTCGTATTCGCCGTCATTACTTGCTATTTGTGCGCCGTTTTCATCGTGTATCGAGACGTTTGCGCCTTCTCTGCCAAATACCGGCTTTTTCACATATTTTTTGCCTTTTAGCGGCTCATTTGAGGTTTCAAGCAAGAGCGGGTGATTAGGATATAGATCCCAAAGGATTTTTAAAATCCCCTTGCTTTGGAAAAGCAGCGTGTAGGCTGGATTTATGATGATAGCTTTTTGGTTTTTGATGATGTTTGAAAGTATGAGTGCCAGCTCTCCCTCGTCGATCGCTATGCTCTCCCAAGGGACAAGCTTAAACCAGTACTCGAAATTTTCATCGCCTTTAAAAATACCCTCGTCATCATTGAAAACGACCTCGTCAACGTAGGCAAAGTCTGTTTCAAAGCCAGCCTCTTTTGCGATGTATTGCAGTAGTTTTACGGTCTGCTCGTCCTCGATACTGCCTGCGATACTGCTAAATAGTATCCCCCAGTCCTCGTAAAGCTCGTCAAAGTCGGCATCCTCGTCACCAAGCGTGATAAGGCGTTTGAAATTTTGCTTTAGCGACTCGTAAAGGTCGTTAAACTGGGCTGCTTCGTCCATGTGATTTAGCTTTAGCATCGCCCACTGAATGATCGCGGTCTCAAAGACTGCCGTTGGCGTATCGGCGTTAAACTCGATGAGCTTTATAGGCTTGCCATCAAGCCCACCCGCTAGGTCAAATCTGCCGTAAAGGTGCCAATGAACGTCATTTTCCCAGCTATTTTTTATGATATCAACAAGGTTAAATGGTATGCCTATCTCGTGAAAAAGGTTGTTGTCTATGACGTGCTGAGCGGCATTTACATACATATCATATAGCTCGTTTGCCGCCTCGTAGTAGGCATTTGCCTCTTTTTCGCTTACTTGCACGATCTCATCAGCGATATATGAGCTGTTATCGTTATCTGTATGCCATGCAAAGCCGATTTTCTCCATGAATTCGTTGTTTAATGGGGTGATTTTTCTTAAATTTATCATTTTCAGCCTCCAAAACTTGATGAGCTAGAGCCTGACTTTGAGCCACCACCAAAAAACCCACTCTTACCGCCACTGCTTCTTGCAGCAGAATTTGCCACTTTTTGCTTGTTAAAGCTATCCACACTTCTTGTGTAGGCACTTGGATTTTTATATGTGCTTTGGCGATTTGCTTGGAAATTTTGGTTGCCAAAAAGCTTACTGCCTATCCAGCTACCAAGTATCGCGCCAGCTGCTGAAGCAAGGATAGTCTCGCCAAGGCTTAGTCCGCCGCTACTTAGCTGTGCGTCGCTCGTTCTTGTCAAATTTGAAGTGTTGTTGTCGATCTTTGCGTTTGCTTGCGCTAGAAGTTTATCGATCTCGTCTTTACTTAGCACGCGCTCAGTGCCGTTCATATCTTTTAGCACGACCCTAGTTTCGGTGCTTGGATACTCTTCTAAGATTTTATAAACGCCAGGTGCGCTCTCCTCGATAATGACAAAGGCGCCGTTTTTTTGCGCAACTTCGTTTAGTGCGTTTTCGTTACCGCCATCGTCGCTTCCGCAACCAGCAAGTCCAGCCATGATAATGGCACCAAATCCCCCAACCGCAGCATAAGTTGCTATCTTTTTAATGTGTTTCATATCTCTCCTATCAACTCTTTTAAATTTTTATGTCTTCTAACAAGTATCACGCCGCGTTTAAATTTTATAAATTTGGAGTGATGTATCGCTTTTATTATCTTTTCACTAATCTTTTTTGTCGCTTTTGGTTTTAAATTTAACTCCTTTAGGTATTCGCTTAAATTTATCCATTTTGACTCGTCCTCTATCTGCGCATCTATCGCCACTTCGCTTGCAGCACTTTCGTTTTTAGGTGCTAAAAGTGGCCTTTGCATAGCGTTTAGAAACTGCATGAGCTTCTCGTCTCTGTCCTTATAAATTTGCAAAATTTCATTTTTGCGCTCGATGAGCATCTGCTCTTTTTCTTTAAAAAGCCTATCTTTATCGGCTTGCAAATTTAAATTTAAGCTCTTTAGCTCGCTTAGCTCATTTAGCAAATAGCTTACAAACTCGTCGTTTTGGGATTTAGGTTTTGTGCTTTTTGGAGCGGTTTTTGTGGGTTTTTCGCTACTTGGCTCCTCGTCAAGGATGACAAATTTAGTGCCATTTTCAATGACCGTTTTTAACGAGCCTCGGCGGATTCTATTATAGACTGCTTCTTTTGTTATGCCTAAAATTTCTGCAGCTTCATTTACAGCTAGCTTTTGCATCGGATTTCCGTTTAAAATAAAATAAAAAAATTGCTTTGATTATAAAAAAATAAGGCTAAAAGAAGAGTTAAACAAAGAGAGCAAAGCCCTCTTTGTCTTGGTTTTAGAGTCTTGACTCGTAGCGTCTAAGCATATAAAGACGTTTAAGCATTTTCTTGCGAGCTGCAATTTTTTGTTTCTTGCGGATCTCAGTTTTAGGCTCAAAGAAGCGTCTAGCTCTTGCTTCAGTAACGACTAAGTTACGGTCAGTTTGTTTTTTAAACTTTCTGTAACCCTCGTCAAATGACTCGTTAGGATGTACCTTAATACCAGGCAACGTCCTCACCACCTTTCAGATTAAAATAAGCCGTGAGTATAGTTTAACTTTCATAAATTTAAGCTTTTAAAATATGCTCAGCAGCTATCAAACCAGAGCTAATGCAGTCTGGTGTAGAGCAGCTTGTCAGCCTTGCATAGCCGTGAATTCCGCCTGTTGCTTCGCCTATGGCATATAAATTTTTAATAGGCATATTGTCTTTTAGGCCTAGCACTTCAAAATTTAAACTAACCCTGACTCCACCTGGCGTATAGCTTATGCCAGGAGCTGCCAACATGCCGTAAAATGGCGCTTTTGAGATAGGATTTACCTTACTAAGGTCCTTTTTAAAGTCACTATCATCTTTTTTCTCTATATTTTCATTATATCGCTTGATCTCGCTGTTTAAAACCTCTAAATTTAGCCCAAATTCTTTTGCTAGTTCATCCAAATTTTGAAATTTCTTCATCTTTCCATCTTCTACAAATTTATTTAGCCTTTTTGGATCATGGCTGCTTCCAAAACCGATCTCATCAAAGATTATCACTGCAAATTTATCTGAGCTGTTATCTTGCATATTTTCTAAAATTTTATCTGACAAGACCTGCCTGTCGCCATCTTCATTCATAAATCTTTTTGAGTTTTTACCATCAACTATCATTGAAAAGACGAGGTCTTCTGTTGGGATACCAAAAGAGTACCTGCCAAGACTTAGCTGGATAGGCGTTGCTCCAACTGCTAACATCATCTTTAAAGCACCAGCTGTTGCACCTGGATTTGAAGGTGTTTTAGCAAGGGCTAATCTTGGATTTTGAGCAGCTTTAAATGCCTTATCTGCCGAATATCCACCGCTTGCAAAGATGACAGCCTTATTTGCTTTGTAAAATTTGCTATCACCTGTTGTATTTTGCAGATCATCATCAGCCAAGCTCTTATCAAATTTATACTCTTCTCTCACCTTTAAGCCTGCTACCTTGCCACTTTCGTCAAATATAATCTCATCAGCTTTTACGCGCTTAAGACTTGCCCCGCCTTTACTTTCAAAGTGCGAATTTAAAGTCTGAACAAACGCTCCACCACCGCCCTCTGTCTCTAAGCTTCTAGCTACGCTATGTCCACCAAGATGTTTTAGCTTGTTAGCAAATTTAACGCCTCTTGCCTTTACAAATTCATACGATCGTTTCGAATTTTCAGCTATGCGTAAAGATTGTGCAACGTCGTTAAAACCTTTACCTGCTTTGTTTAGGTCTTTGACGAAAAGTTCTATGGAGTCTTTTATGCCAGCATTTATCTGTTCGTCTGATCCAACGCATGCAAAGTCAAGCTGTGAAATGACCGAGTTGCCACCAAGCCTTGACATCTTTTCAATCAGCGCTACCTTTAGTCCAGCCTCTGCTAAAACTATACCAGCAACATTTGCGCTAAGTCCGCTACCAACGATAAGTACATCAAATTCTTTATCCCATTTTGGCTCGTTTTGTGATGCCTCTAAATTTAAAGCAGCTAGTGTTGTGGCTGCTAAACTTGTCTTTATAAATTTTCGTCTAGAAATCATGCACGCTCCTTTAATAAATTTGTAAAAATATACCTTAGAAAAGGGGCAAAAATGGGTTTAAAGTTGTTTTAATGTATAATCACAAAAAATCAAAAAGGCTCACCATGTCAAAGGATCTTCATCTTAGCTACGCCAAGAGGCGTTACATTTTTTTTGCCTGTATCACACTATTTGTATTTATTTTGCCATTTATCAGGATAAACGACGCGCAGCTATTTTTGCTGAGTTTTGATAAGAGCAGAGTCGATCTATTTTTTACAAAATTTGATATGCAAGAGCTATATTTGATGCCGTTTTTGTTTATCACTTTGTTTTTGACTATATTTTTCCTAACGACGCTTGCAGGGCGCGTATGGTGCGGTTGGAGCTGTCCGCAGACAATTTTTAGAGCGCTCTTTCGTGACCTTTTGCAGACTAAAATTTTAAAGATCAGAAAAAACATCCAAAACAAACAAAATGAGCCACAAGGTCAAATTTTAAAACGTGCAATAGCTGTTGGAATTTGGTGCGTTTTAGCTCTTATCATAGCTGCAAATTTTATGTGGTTTTTTGTGCCACCATTTGAGTTTTTAGCCTATATAAGCGAGCCAAGCGAACATAAAATTTTACTTGCATTTTGGCTTGGTATCGCTGCTTGGCTAGTCTATGACGTGGTCATTTTAAAAGAGAATTTCTGCGTCTATGTCTGCCCGTATGCGAGGGTGCAGTCAGTTATGTTTGATAGCGACACGATACAAGTTATCTACAATCAAAAACGAGGCGGCGTCATATATGAGGGCCGGGAGAAATTTAAAAAGCCAAAAGAAGAAGGCGCGCTTTGCACTGGCTGCGAAGCCTGCGTGAGGATATGCCCAACGCATATAGATATAAGAAAAGGCATGCAACTTGAGTGTATAAACTGCCTTGAATGTAGCGATGCGTGCGCTAAAGTGATGGGGCACTTTAACGAGAGCTCGCTTATAGAGTGGAGAAGTATAAATTCTCAAAATGAAAATAAAAAGGTGAAAATTTTTAGATTTAGAACGGTTGCTTATCTTGTCATTTTATGCGTTGTCTTAGTAGCTGCGGCGCTGATGAGTGGTAAAAAAGAGAGCATGCTTTTAAATATAAATAGAACTAGCGAACTTTACAAGGTTTTAGATCAAGGTGAGGTTGAAAATTCTTATGTATTTTTAGTGCAAAACACCCAAAATAAAGAGCATACATTTTTCTTTGAGATAGATGATAAAAATATAGAAATTTCGCGTCCAAATAGGCCTTTTACGCTAAAAGCTGGCGCAAAACAAAAGGTCATCGTCACTCTAAAGTCAAAAAATGAAAACACGAGCGAAAAAGATCTTTTAAAACATATAAATATAAGAGCTTACGCCACTGACGAGCCAACTATCAGCGTGCAAAGAGCCAGCACTTTTATCTATCCAAAAAGATGATAAAATGGCGAAAAATTTAGTGGGAAGTAAAATGGCGATCTCAGAAAAAGGCAAAAAACGATACGAGCTCATCGTAAAAACAGCGCTTGATCTATTTTTAAAAAATGGCTACGAAAAGACAAGCCTTAGCGATATCGTGTCGATAAGTGGCGGCTCGCTTGCAAGCATTTACACATTTTTTGAGAGCAAAGAGGGGCTTTTTCAAGCGATCATCGAGCAAGAGATAGATGCGCTTATAAAAGAGGTCGATGAGAGGATAGATCTTAAAATTTCTCACAGCTTGGAGGAGTTTTTAACCAAATTTGCAACCATTATTTTTTCTATCATCTGCACCAAGAAAAATATCTCACTTGGCAGGATAATGATGAGTGAGGGTTCTAAAAATGGTGGCAAGCTTGGCAGGGCATTTTTAGATCAAATTTTAAACAAGATCGACCTTGTGCTTATAAATTTCTTTGAAAGAGATGAGATAAAATCACAGCTAAATCCAAAATTTCCAGCCAAATTTGCTGCAAAATGCTTTATAGAAAATGTAAAGGGGTCACATTACTACAACGCCCTCATATTAGACGAGGAGCCAAAACTAAGCAAAAAGGTGCGTGAAGAGCACGTTGCCTTGTGTGTTGAGTTATTTTTAAATGGCATTATTAAAAAGCAAAATTGACTTTTAATTTATTTTTAGTTATAGTCAGAGACTTTTAAAATTTTGTAATGATTATTACAAAACTAAATTTGGGATTAAATTTTAAAATTAAGAGAGGTTTTTATGTTGAAATTTAAAAGTTTTCTTGTGCTCTCAGCTGCCGTTTTTTTATTTTCTGGCTGCTTTGAAAGTGGCGACAAAAAGGCTGCTGCAGGCCGTCAAATGCCACCATCTCACGTTGATATTTTCGTTGCACAAAAAGCAGATGTGCCTATTAGCTTTGACTACACGGCAACAGTTACTAGCAACCAAGATGTCATCATCTATCCAAAAGTTAGTGGCACGATCATAAAGCAGTTTTTTAAGCCAGGCGACAAGGTCAAGGCTGGAGATAAGCTATTTTTGATAGATCCAGAGAAATATCAAGCCAGCTTTGACTCGCTTGACGCAGCTGTTGGCGTGGCAAATGCAAATTTAAAAAATGCGCAGACTGAGTTTAAAAGAATTTCTGCCCTTTATAAGAAAAACGCAGTCTCTCAAAAAGACTACGACGCAGCCGTTGCAGCTTATGACATCGCAAATGCAACTTTAGTAAGCGCAAAAGCAACTTTAAAAAATGCCAAGATTGATCTTGGCTATACAACTATCACGGCTCCATTTGACGGCGTTGTTGGCGATAATAAAGTAGATGTTGGCTCACTTGTAACAGCAAGCCAAATCCAGCTTGTAAGACTAACAAAGATAAATCCGATCGAGGCTGACTTTTACATCGCAGACGTGGATAATCTAAGTAGAAAAGCAAATTTAGATAACGGCGCTTGGCAGCAACTAAATAGCGAGGCTGTCTTAAATTTAAACAATGAAAATTTCACTGGCAAAGTGACATTTATAGATAACGTCGTAAATACCGCGACTGGCAGCGTTTTGGCAAAGGCTAGCTTTGATAACAGCGAGGGCAAAATTTTACCAGGTGCATTTGGCCATATAAAGATGAGCGGATTTGTGCAAAAAAATGCCTTTAACATCCCGCAAGTTGCCCTTCAGCAAAGCGCTACGAACACTTATGTTTTAGTCGTAAAAGATGGCAAAGTAAGCCAGAAAAATGTTAAAACTAGCTACCAAACAAAGGATATGGTCGTAGTGACTGAGGGCCTTGAAGAGGGCGATAAGATAATAGTTAATAACTTCCTTAAAATCGGAGTTGGCGCACCAGTTGAAACTGATAAAGACTTAAGCGCAAATTTCTTAAACAAAGATGCAAACGCTACAAGTAGCAAGTAAAGGCAGATAGATGTTTTCAAGATTTTTCATAAACCGCCCGATATTTGCAACTGTTATATCTATCATCATAGTTATAGCAGGTTTTATGGGTATCAAGGGGCTTCCTATAGAGGAGTATCCAAGTCTTACCCCGCCTACTGTCTCTGTAACTGCGACATATAGCGGTGCTGATGCACAGACGATCGCTGACTCAGTCGCAAGCGCCATTGAGGATCAGATAAATGGTGTTGAAAATATGCTCTATATGCAAAGCACATCAAGCTCAGCAGGCACTATGAATATAAGTGTATATTTTAAGATCGGCTCATCAGCAAAGCAAGCTACTATAGATGTAAATAACCGCGTGCAAGCTGCCCTTTCAAGGCTACCTCAAGAGGTGCAAAATATGGGTGTAACGGTGCGTGAAAGAAGCGGTTCGATCCTTCAAGTAGTTGGCTTTACAAATCCAAATATGAACCAAGTTGAGTTATACAACTATGTAAATTTAAACATCGCTGACGCGATCAAAAGGGTAAATGGCATCGGCGATACGGTGCTAATTGGCAACAAAGAATACTCAATGAGAATTTGGCTAAAGCCAGACAGACTTGCTCAGTTTAAACTAACTCCAAGCGACGTCATCTCTCAAGTAAAAATTCAAAACTCACAATACGCCGCTGGCAAGATCGGCGAGCAGCCATCAAAGGGTGAAAACCCTTATGTCTATTCTGTAGTTTCTGAAGGACGTTTTAAAGATCCAAAGCAGTTTGGCGAAATTTTGATAAAAAGTGAAAACGGCAGCGTCGTCAAACTAAAAGAGGTCGCCACAGTCGAGCTTGGAGCTGCTAGCTACGCATCTGAAGCTATGCTAAATGGCAAGCCAGCAGTGCCACTTTTACTATTTTTACAAAATGACGCAAACGCACTTGCAACTGCTGAAGCGGTCAAAGCAAAGCTTGAAGAGCTAAAGAAAACCTATCCAGTTGGTCTAGAGCACACCATAGCCTACAACCCAACTGAATTTATCACCGTCTCAATAGACGAAGTTATAAAAACTTTCATAGAAGCGATGGTACTAGTTCTTATCGTAATGTACTTCTTCTTAAAGAGCTTTAGAGCTACCATCATACCAATGCTTGCCGTGCCAGTCTCTATCATAGGCACATTTGGCGGTCTTTATGTTATGGGCTTTAGTATAAATTTGATCACACTTTTTGCCCTGATCCTAGCCATCGGTATCGTCGTAGATGACGCGATCATAGTTATAGAAAACGTTGAGAGAATTTTGCATGAAGATAAAGAGATAAGCGTAAAAGACGCGACATATAAGGCGATGGAGGAGGTACAAACCCCAGTCATCTCTATCGTGCTCGTGCTTTGCGCGGTTTTCGTGCCAGTTTCATTTATGGAGGGCTTTGTTGGCGTTATACAAAAGCAGTTTGCATTAACGCTTGTTGTTGCTGTTTGTATCTCAGGCTTTGTCGCTCTTACTCTTACGCCAGCACTTTGTGCGGTTATGCTTAAAAAACAAGAGAACAAGCCATTTTGGATAGTTCAGAAATTTAACGACTTTTTTGACTTTAGCACTAGGCTCTTTACAGCAGGCGTGGCAAAAATTTTAAAACACGTCATCATTAGCTTTATAGTCATTGGCATAATGGGATTTGCGACGTATGGCCTTTTTCAAAAGGTGCCAAAAGGGCTTGTGCCTTCAGAAGATAAGGGCGCTTTAATGGTTATCACCTCGCTTCCACCTTCAACAAATATGCTAAAGACCAAAGAAGAGGTAAAATCTATTAGTAACGCCATTTTGAGCAACCCAAATGTCGAATTTACCATGGGATTTGCAGGCTATGATATGCTAGCTAGCTCACTTAGAGAAAACTCGGCCATTAGCTTTGTCAAGCTAAAAGACTGGAACGAAAGAAAGGGTGCAACGGACGGTGCAGATGCCTTAGTGGGTCAGTTTAACGGCATGCTTTGGGGTTCAAAAAACTCAATGACCTTTGTCGTAAATGTGCCACCTATCATGGGTCTATCAATGACTGGCGGCTTTGAGATGTATCTACAAAACAAAAGTGGCAAAAGCTACAACGAGATAGAAGCAGACGCTAGAAAGGTAACTGCAGCAGCAAATGCAAGACCTGAGCTAACTGGCGTGAGAACGACGCTTGAGACAAACTACCGCCAGTTTAAGATAACGGTCGATAAAGAGAAAGCAAGGCTATTTGGCGTAAGCGAGAGTGAAATTTTTAGCACGATAGCGGCTACTTTTGGCTCTTACTACATAAATGACTTCAACCTTGCAGGTAAATCATACCGCGTATACGCAAGGGCGAGCGACAACTTTAGAAACAACCCTGAGGATCTAAGAAAGATTTTCGTTCGCTCAAATGAGGGCGAGATGGTGCCATTAAATTCAGTAGCGACGCTTACAAGATCGATCGGACCTGATATCGTTGATAGATTTAACCTCTTTCCAGCGGCCAAGATCATGGGCGATCCAAAACCTGGCTACACATCAGGTGATGCGATAAGGGCGATCCAAGAGGTCGTAAATGACACGCTAAGTAGCGATGACTACGCTATAAGCTGGGCAGGAACTGCGTATCAAGAGGTAAATTCTCAAGGAACAGGCACGGTCGCCTTTATCTTTGGTATGGTCTTTGTCTTTTTGATCCTTGCTGCTCAGTACGAAAGATGGCTCATCCCACTTGCAGTCATCACTGCCGTGCCGTTTGCGGTATTTGGCTCGTTGCTAGCTGTTTGGATAAGAGGGCTAACAAACGACATCTACTTTGAGATAGGGCTCTTGCTACTCATCGGTCTGGCGGCTAAAAACGCCATCTTGATCGTAGAATTTGCTATGCAAGAGCGCGAGAGCGGAAAGAGCATATTTGAATCAGCTGTAAATGCGGCTAAACTTCGCTTTAGACCTATCGTTATGACATCTATCGCATTTACCTTAGGCGTTTTCCCAATGGTCATAAGCACAGGCGCAGGCGCTGCATCTCGCCACTCACTTGGAACTGGCGTGGTTGGAGGCATGATCGCTTCTACTACGATAGCGATATTTTTCGTGCCTATGTTTTACTATTTGCTTGAAAATTTAAATGAAAAATACTGGAAAAAGGGAGCAAAAAAAGATGAGAAATAAGGCGTTTATACTTATAACAGCGGCGTTTTTGGCTGGTTGCTCGTTTCGCCCAGATATGCCAAATGTGGATACAAATTTCACCTCAACATACACTTTCGAGACAAGCGATATAAGAGATCTTTGGTGGAAAGAATTTCACGATGAAAATTTAAATTCTCTAGTCGAAAGCGCGCTTGAGAAAAATACAAATTTACGCATTGCATATTTAAATTTACAAAAAGCAAAGGCAAGCCTTGGCGTTGCTGAGGCTGACTTGCTACCGGGGGTAAATTTAAATGTAAGTTATACCAAGGCAAAGACCAGCGGTGAAACTTACACTGGGCAGCCTCAAACACGTTATAGGAGCTCGAGCATAAATTTAGGGCTAAACTACGAGATAGATCTTTGGGGTAGAGTGCGAAATAGCGTGCTTGCAGCTAATGAAAATTTAAATGCGAGCAAATTTGACTACGATAGCGCTAGACTAAGCCTTAGCTCAAGTGTGGCAAAAAGCTACTTTGCGCTAGTTTCACTAAATATGCAAGAGGCTGTACTTCAAGAGACGCTAAAGACCTACGAAGATACGTTAGCACTTCGCAAGACGCAGCTTGATCTTGGTGGCATAAATGAGATGACCTACCTGCAAAGCAAGGCTGAGGTTGAAAGGGCAAAAACTAGCCTAACTTCAGTGCTAAACTCAAAGTCGCAAGCGCTTACTTCGCTAGCCATCTTAACTGGCAAGAGTAATGATGAAATTTTAAAAGGAGCTGTTGCTAGTGCGCAAAATTTACCAAGCTCGCCTGAGATAAACGCTGGCATCAGCTCAGATGTCTTGCTTAGAAGAAGTGACGTGGCAAAGGCGCTAGCAGATCTAAAAGCTACAAATGCCCTTGTTGGCGTAGCAAAGGCTGATTATTTTCCTACAATCTCACTTACTGGACTTTTGGGCTTTACAAGTATTGATTTTGAAAATATATTTGTAGGAAATGCCAATACTTGGAATATAGGTGGCTCTTTAGCGCAAAAAATATTTGACTATGGCAGGACAAAAAACAACGTCCGTGTTGCTGAGACAAATGAGCAAATCGCAGCTATCACTTACGAAGCGACTGTTAGATCGGCCCTTGGTGAGGTCAGAGATGCCCTTATCTCAAGGCAAAACGCAAAGCTCTCTTTGGATCAGGTAAAAAATTTGCTACAATCGCAGCAAAAAATTTATTCGCTTGCTAAAGATCAGTATAACGCTGGCTATATCGGTCACTTAGAGCTTCTCGATGCGGAGAGAAATTTGCTTCAAGCAAAGCTTCAAGATGTCTCTGCAAAGCTTGATGAGGTAGATAGCGCGGTTGAAGTTTATAGAGCACTTGGCGGCGGATTTAAGGTAGATAAATAAACTCAAAAAGGAGAAAAGTTGATGACTAAGATTTTAAATTTCTTATTTTCTTGGGGATTTTTTGTTTTTGCTATCGCTCTTGGCGTAGCATTATGGTTTGCGATAAATTACGTGGATACCATTAGGCTTGAGTCAAGCTTTTATGATATCGGCGAGATATTTATGATGGCAGCTGTCTTTGGTATCGTTTTTTACCTAGTTGCAGCGATATTTGTTATACCTATTAGGGCTATGACAAAAAAGGCCTAAATCCTCTTTTCATCTAAGAATTAAATTTCTTAGATGACCCCCTCAAGATACATTATAAATTTCTTTTTACTTATTTAAATTTTTAGAAGTAGAAAGGGCGAAGATCGCCCCCTGAAGTATAAAATTTGATTATTTTGCGCTTTTGCAACCGCATGTGCAGCCTAAAATCCTATAAATGATAGCTCCAATGATCGCTCCAACGATAGGTGCAACCCAGAAAAGCCAAAGCTGCTCTAGTGCCCAAGTGCCTTGAAATATCGCAACGCCAGTTGAGCGAGCTGGATTAACCGATGTGTTTGTGATAGGTATCGAGATAAGGTGGATCAGCGTCAAACCAAGGCCAATAGCGATCGGTGCAAAGCCCTTTGGAGCACGCTCATCAGTAGCACCTAGGATGATGATAAGGAAAAACGCAGTTAGAACTATCTCTGCAACTAGTGCTGAGACTAGATTATAGCCATTTGGTGAGTGCTCGCCGTATCCGTTGCTAGCAAAACCGCTTGCAGTAGCGTCAAATCCAGCCTTGCCTGAAGCGATAAGATATAGCACAGCAGCAGCTGCGATCGCTCCGATAACTTGTGCGATGACGTAAGGCACGAAGTCTTTTTTATCAAATCTTCCGCCAATTAATAGGCCAACTGAGACAGCAGGGTTGAAGTGTCCGCCACTGATGTGACCAACTGCGTAAGCCATCGTAAGAACTGTAAGACCAAAAGCAAATGCAACACCTACAAATCCAATGCCAAGCTCTGGAAAAGCTGCTGCAAATATCGCACTACCGCAACCTCCAAAAACTAACCAAAATGTGCCAAAAAACTCGGCTAAATATCTCTTCATTTTCTCCCTTTTAGGTAAATTAAAAGGGGCGATTTTAGCAGAAATGTGTGACATTTACAAAATATTGTAAAGATAAAGTTTTGTATCTAAAATTTACTTGTGAGTTTGGATTAAAATTTTAATACTTTATTCAGCCAGTATTTAATGTTCTATCATCGTAATTTTTTTATTTTAATGCTGACTGACATAATATCGACAACTCACACAAAATAATATTCAAAATAGGATATAAATTTATGCCGACCATCAGCAGTATCAAAACTATGTTGCTTATCTAAAATCTAGTAAATTTACCAATTTTATGCGCCGCTATCGCCATCCAAAATTACTTCTATTCCATTATTGACTTTTTTAAAATCAACATTAAAAAGAGATTCATTAGAACAGTCATTATATTCAAGTTTGAGATAGTTTTTGCCAGCTCTTGTTAGGCTGAAATAGCATGTGTTTTCACTATTTTCAGGTCTACTTTTAAATTTATATTCAAGCCTTATAGTTTTATTTAAATTTGGCATTCCCATCTCTTTGGAAGCGCTCATATATATCTCTTTATTGTCATCTTGAAAGTGTTGCTTTAAATAGTACTTATAAGCCCCGAGCAAATCTGTATTTTTATATATACACTTTGACGCAACGCAGCTATAGTCGCCATTGCAATTTTTTTCTTCATAGCCCTTATCACAATCAACTACAATCTCACTTGACCAGCAAAACATAGATATTACACTTACTGTAAGCAGTATTTTTTTCATAATTTCCTCCAAAATACTTTTATAAATTTATAACTACTTACCTGATTTTACCATTTATAATGTCTAAGCACAATATAGATAAAATTTAAAACACATAAGACACAAAGGCTATCATGTTCCATGTAAAGCATAAATAAGTAAAAAATGCCGTTATCGCTTAATATTGAGCCAAGCAAAATCCAATAGAAATCATTTATGATAGTTAAATTATCGTAAAAATGATGTTAGTTTTCTCTAGCTATCTAACTACGCCTTATCTTACATTGCATCAATAATATATTTTCTCATTATATTTTGGCACGATAAGTTGGTTTTCTCCCAGTTTTATTTCATTCATATTTATTTGATTATTATTTTTTACATTAAACATAAAATTTTTAATATTTTTGCATTTATTTACCTCTTCGGTTAAGCACTCTACCTTGTATATAGCTTTCTTTGTTAGGAGATTATAGTCCAAGTTTTGATCTCTTACATTTTTATCTAGCATATTTACAGTAACGCCTATTAGTTTCCAAATTTTATCTTTTAAGTCAAGTCTGTATTTATAGGCATAGCTCCACTCAAATCTACCGCCACCACCACTATGATTTATTGTGATCACTCTATTTTTTATCTCCAAACCCTCAAAAGGATCTCCCATGGCGCCGCCGTCATCAGACTTCATTATTACATTACTAAATTCTTGCCATTTAGCCCACTGGCCTTTATTATCTTTTTTGAAAATTTGTAAAACTTTATGCGAATTTTTATCTTGCCAAACTACTACCCTTTCATTCACGCTATCACCGTCTAAATCCCCAAAAGCTTCTGAAATTTCAGAAGCAAATAAAAATCTGCTTAGTAAAATTGCTATATAAAATATTTTCATTCGAACACTAAACTTTCTCGATTATCATCCATTAATTTTCATCCTCACATACATATACTATTTTTATTTTTTAATTTTACATTTATCTAAGAAGTATTTTTAACAAAAGCTCTTTCAAATATTGAAGTGGTAAGTATATTTCAAACTTTACCGTCTTTAAAAAATAATAA
>NZ_POYX01000045.1:0-14266 GCF_002913865.1 Campylobacter concisus | reverse complement strand
GACTTGAATTACGGTCTGCTTGCAGTTGCGAGCTCGCGAAGCAAAGCCGTCCCCTTATCCCCCTTTTTGAATCCCCCAAACCCCTCGCACGTTAGAGGTGCATGCTCCAGCGCTTCACACTGCATGCAGTTAAAAAACTACGGCAAATTTTAAAATTTCATGAGCGAGTAATTTCGGCTCTAAAATTTGAGCTAAACTGTAAGCGAAGCCAAATTTTAGTAGTCAATTCTTGCGAGTGAATGGAATTTTAAAATTTGCAAAGCCAACAAACATATAGCTCCTATTCTTTCATTAAGGGAGAAGGGAGCTTGAATTACGAAGTCACTCCCTTCTCCCTTAATAATCCCTCTACCCTGACACGTTCAAGGTGCATGCCTTAGTGCTAGCGCACTGCATGCGGTTTTATTAAATTTGAGCGAATTTTAAAATTTGCAAAATAGCTTGATTAAATTTGCAAATTTGCCCAGAATTTTAAAGTTCTAGGCAAATTTCACTCAAATTTACTCTCTAACGACGTGTAAAAACTGCATGTGTTTGCGGTATTGCTCGATGACATCGTTTATCAGCGTGGCTTCGCTCCAGCCAAGCACGTCGTAGTCCTGACCGCCCTCTTTTAGATAGACCTCAGCTCTATAGTAAAGATCATCGCCGTCAAGCTCTCTGGTGTAGTCTGGGCTCTGGCTTTTGGTGAGATAGACGCCATATCTAAAGTCCATCTCATCGCCAAGCCCAACGTTTAAATTTACAAAATTTTCGCCATTTGTGACCTTTGCTTCAAGGCCGTTTTTGGCAAATTCCTCTTTTAGCTCGTTAAAGGCTTTCATCACGACTTCGTTTAAAAATTTCTTGCCATCTTTCTTGCCTGGAAGCGTAATGATCGCACTTAGGCGCTCTTGCCATGGCTTTGAAAGATCACTAAGAGGCATGTTGCTAAAGTTATTTGTCTCTTTTTTGGTTATATCCACACGCAGCGCCTTAAATAGCCCGTAAATGGCTCCAAGCAGCACAATCGCAAATGGCAGTGCTGTGGTGATCGTAAGCGCTTGAAGTGAAGCAAGACCGCCTGCTAGCATCAAAAATGCCGCCACGACGCCCACCGTAACGCCCCAAAAGACCTTTTGCCAAACTGGTGTATCATCCTTGCCGTTTGAGCAAAGCATGTTCATAACGATCGCTGCTGAGTCGGCAGAAGTTACGAAAAATATTACGATCATAAAGACTGCGATCACGCTTAGCACGCCTGAGAAGCTAAATTTTTCTAAAAACATAAAAAGTGCTGAGGCTGAGTCGGAATTTACAGTCGTCGCTAGCTCGCTAAAGCCACTTTGAACAAGCGCAATCGCTGAGTTACCAAAAAAGCTCATCCAAGCAAAGGTAAAGCCAGTTGGCACGAGAAGCACGCCTATCACAAATTCTCTTATCGTCCTGCCTTTTGAAATTTTAGCGATAAATAGCCCCACAAACGGCGACCAAGATAGCCACCAAGCCCAGTATAGCAGCGTCCAACCGCCAAGCCAGCTCTCGTTTTGCCTCTCATAGGCGTAGAGGTTAAAAGTGTTTGAGATGAGCGTAGAGATGTAGTCGCCGCTGTTTTGCACAAACGACTTTAGAAGCTGCGTCGTATCGCCCAAAAATAGTATCAAAAACATAAAACATATAGCTAGCGCGATATTTGCGTTTGATAAGATCTTGATGCCCTTATCCACGCCGCTTGCCGCTGAGATAGTAGCTGCAAAACAAAGCACTATTAGAAGCGTGATATGCATAGTCGGCAGGCCAAAAACGTGCGTAAAGCCAGCATTTACCTGAAGTACGCCATATCCCAGCGATGTCGCCACGCCAAAAAGGGTCGCTACGACGGCAAATGTATCGATGGCACTACCTATCTTGCCGTAAATTTTATCTCCGATGATCGGATAAAACGCCGATCTAAGCGTTAGTGGCAAGCCGTGTCTATACGAGAAAAAGGCTAGAATTAGCGCTACGATAGCATAAACTGACCATGCGCTCATGCCCCAGTGAAAAAATGTGATATTCAACGCAAGCTTTTGCGCTGCGATAGTTTGCGCGTCGCCAACTGGTGGGTTTAGATAGTGCATGAGCGGCTCGGCCACACCAAAAAACACGAGCCCGATACCCATACCAGCGGCAAACAGCATAGAAAACCACGAGATATTTTTGTGCTCTGGCTTTACGTGATCGGCTCCTAGTTTGATCTCACCAAGCTTACTAAAACCAAGGATGATGACACTTAGCAGTATGACGGCAACGACTAGGATATAAAACCAGCCAAATTTGGCCGCGATATAGTTTTGCATACCCTTAAAAAACTCATTTGAGAAATTTGGAAATATCGCTGCAAATGCCGCTATTAAAAATATGACAATAAGCGATGGGATAAATACTGAGTTGTTAAATTTTGACCTTTGAAATTTAAACATTTTTCTCCTTTTTATAAATTTCAGTCTCGCTTTAAAATAACAAAAAAGAGTAAATAGGTCAAATTTTCTCTTTAAATTTTTATGAAATTTTAAGCTTCAGCCGCCAAAAATAGCCACTTTGAAATTTATCTCAAGTCGCTTTTATCTCTCTTTGGTTTTGCAAGAGTTGTTAGCACTATGACGACAAAAGCGATGCCAAATGTGATATACAAAATGATCTTTGGCGAGTCATACTCTATCCTCGACCTTGCGACCTCTTCGCCGCTTGCCTCCACTAGCTCGCCGCGCTTTATCATCTCGCTGATATCTTTTGCGCTAAGCTCTTTAGACGCTCTTGTTAAAATTTCAATTACGCTAAGATCAGCCACCTCATAAACGCTATGCTTTATGCCATAAAATGGCTTTATCTTGCTAAAAAAATAGACCTTATCGCCATTTGCATAGACTGCGCCATACTCGCCATCTTTTACCTGCCCTACTTCGCGCCAAGATGAGCTTGGAGCAAATTTATATAAAGAGACTGTTTGTGCCACTAAGTGCCTGCCGTGCTTTGAGCGCCGCCACTCTTCACCTTGCTGTAAGAAATACGCTGAGCTCTCATCTACAAAAACATCAGCATAGAGCCTTTTTAGCTCGCCTTTTAACTGGTAGTCTGAAATTTTAGCTTG
Organism: Campylobacter concisus; assembly: GCF_002913865.1. Classification (GTDB taxonomy): domain Bacteria; phylum Campylobacterota; class Campylobacteria; order Campylobacterales; family Campylobacteraceae; genus Campylobacter_A; species Campylobacter_A concisus_AM. Next base: position 11,157 of record NZ_POYX01000045.1, on the reverse strand, counting down.
CTCGTTTTTACTGCCATCCCAAAAGTAAATTCCATCTTTGCTTGCAAAAAGAGGCCAAAACGAATGCACGTTATCCACGCTATAAATGGCGCTATAAGGCATATTTTGAGCGCTAAATTTGAGCTCATTTGCAAACGCCGCCCCACTTTTTGGCTCAAAAAGATATTCTATATCGTGCTTTGGGTCATAGCATATCTGGCGCGTCCCATCTGAATATCTTGCATCAAGCCTATAAAAGCCTAAAAACAAGCTTTTGCCGTCTGTGTAATATCCGCTAGCAGCGCCGTTTTCTGTCGTGATGTATCTTAGCTCGTTAGGATCTGCGTCAAGCTTTTCGCCCTTGTAGTAAAGCGTGCCGCCGTCTCTTGCAAAGCCAGCGTCAAATATAGGCTCTAAATTTGTGCTTTCAACCCTTTTTGTCCTGTAAAAATAAGGGCTATCATCGTAGCTTTTTATAAAGACGTGAACAAGGTTTTTCATAATGGCGCCAAATTCGCTAAATCCCGCCTCTTTCTCGCTTCTAGTGGCGCAATAATAGCTTATCTTGCCATCACTTAGATAGCCATTGCCAAGCACTTTTGTGCTGTTTGGATCAAGACCTGGCAAAATTTCTCTAGCGCAATAGACATGATTTTTATCAGCCGCCACATTTGAGTAATCATACGCGTGTTTTAGCTTTAAGACCCTAAAACTAGCCTCATCGACGCCTTTTAGCTCATACTTGCCACTGCCTGAAATTTGAACGTAAATTTTACCCTCTGGTGAGCGGTAAAACTCGCTATTATCAATGTTTGCAAAGCTTCTTTGATACTCGCCTTCATGCCAGAGATAAAGCATCGCCAAAACAAAAAATAGCGTCAAAATGACAAAAAGATAAAGTATCTTAGTCGCAATTTTTCTCATTATCTATAATCATCCACCCTTTTTTTAAGCTCGCTGTTTTGCTTTTTGTTTTTAAAAATAGCGCCAACTACCGAGGCCACAAATGCAATGGCTAAAAATATCCAGTAGGCATATTTTTGCGAGTAATCATCAAAGTCGCTTATCGCATCGATCACCACCTCGCCCTCAGCTGGCACCATAGCGCCTTGATCTACCATTTTTACTATCTCATCAAGTTTTAAATTCTCAACATTTGAGTCATAAGGACGAGTGAGAATTTCAACTACGCCAAGATCATTTATATCATAAACGCTGCTGTTAAAACGCCAGCCGTAGCCGACATTATCAAAATAATATGTCTTATCGCCGTTTGCATAGACCGCTCCGTAGCCATCGTTTCTTACAAGACCGATCTTTCGCCACTGCTCTTTTGTATCAAGCCTTACGATACATGTGTGGCGTGAGCTTAGTCCGTGGCTAATTTTTGTGTTGTGCCAAATTTCATAGGTTTTTAAAAAATATGTCTTGCCATCACTTATCACCACGTCGCCATATAGCGGCGTTATCTCGCCTTTAAATGGATCATCGCCATCTCTTACAAACTCGCCCTCATCTATGCTGTTATACCACTGCCACTTTCGCTCCCAGTGATAGATCCCGCCTTTGCCGCGAAAGAGCGCATGATAGGTGTGCCTGTCTTCTAGGTTAAAAAGTGGCTCGTATGGGGCAAATTTGGGGTCAAATTCATGATCATTTGCATAGACCATGCCAGAATTTGGCTCATAAAGATAGTGAATGCGCCATATCTCTCCTATATCACGCATTTGTGGGCTAAATTTGATCCCTAGCTTTGAGCTGTCATAATAGACATTTTCCCCATCAGTCGTAAAATGCATGCTCTTTCTGCCAGATGCCTGCTCGATATAACGCATTTTGCTGGCATTTGCGCCCTCTAGCTCTTTGCCCTCATGATAGACCTTCACGCCGTCGCTTGCGTAGCCAAAGCCCAAGATCGCTGCTAAATTTGCGTTATCAACCTGCCTAAATTTATAGATGTGAGTTTGTGCTTTTGGGGTTTTAAACATTTTATGTGAGAAGATATCCCAAAACTCTTTAAGTGCGGATATTTCAAGGTTTGTCTCGCTTTCGCTATCACAAAAATATGTGATCTTGCCGTCACCAAAGTAGCCATTGCCAAGCGCTCTAACACCATTTGGATCAAGCCCACTCATCACAAGGTTACCGCAATACACCGCCTTATCGCTAGCGCCAACGTTTCTGTTGTCGTATTTGCCGGTGTCAATGTATCTAAATTTACTGGCCCTCACGCCTATTAGCTCAAATTTACCGCCACTTGGCACCATGGCATAGACCTTGTCGTCTTTGACGTAAAAATAGCTATTATTTAGCTCTTTACTATCGCCAATGTCGTCATCTAAAACAGAAACTAACCCAAAGATAAAAAAGTAGGTAGCAAAAAATATCACAACAATAGCGATCACTACAGAGATTAGCGGATGTTTTTTTAGCATTTTAGCCTCGTTTCAAACAAATTTAGCGACCTCATCATGTCACAAAAACCTTTCATAAATTTAAATTTTAAAGTACCTATCCAAATATAAAATATCTAAAAATTAAAAACCTAAAATATGCGGATTTACCCATCCAAAATAGAAAACAAGCGGCTGCTAATATAACAAAAAGCCTATAAATGCTAAATTCCAACGTGATCCCATAATAGATAACTCCCAAAGCAATAAAACAAAGATACAAGGCAACAAGCAAATAAAATAAATTTTCGATCCTTGCAGAAAGCCCTGATTCTTCGCTGTTTTTTGCGATGAGCCAAATGGTTTCCATTTTATTTAAAAAACCAACCTTGTTATATTTTATCTCGACTAGATCGCCTACTTCATATTTTTCTATCTCTGGTGAAAATACCCCGCTAAATCTCTCTTTACCTATCAAAAGGCTCATACTTGTGGCTAAATTTTGCCTAACAACTCTTCTATTTAGCGCGCTTATCCTACCGATCTTTTTCAAGCTACTCGAGCTCCTCGGCGATCTCAAGCACTTCAAAATACTCATTTTCTAGGCTTTCAAGCTCAGCTTTTGCCTTTTCAAGCTCTTCATAAAGCTTAGTAAGTCCCACTTCTTGATAAATTTTAGGATCGCTAAGCCCCTCATTTAGCTCGGCTACACTTGCTTCAAGGGCTGAAATTTTATCTGGATATGTGTTTAAAATTTGCGTTTGTTTGTAGCTTAGTTTTGCACCAGATTTGCTCTTTTGCTTGGCTTCATTTTGGCTATTTGAGAGCTCTTTTTCAAATTTATCAAGCTCTTTCATCTCATCTTCAAGCTCCAAATAGACGCTATACTCTTCGTGCAAGACATTTATATTTGTGCCCTCAAACGCCCAAAGCTTATTTGCCATCTTATCGACAAAATATCTATCGTGGCTAACTAGCAAGATAGCCCCCTCAAAGCTTTGCAAGTAGTCTTCTAATATGTTGATAGTTGCGATATCAAGGTCGTTTGTCGGCTCATCAAGCACCAGCACATCGTAAGTTTTGGTAAAAAGCATCGCAAGTGCGACACGGTTTTTCTCGCCGCCACTTAAAACGCCTATCTTTTTATCCAGAAATTCCTTTGGAAAGAGGAAATTTTTAAGATAGCCATAAACATGCATATTTCTCCCACGAACTAGCACGTGGTCGCCGCCGTTTGGGCAAAATGTCTCTATAAGGCTCTTATCATCATCAAGGACATTTCTAGCTTGGTCAAAGTAGCCGATACTCACCTCGCCCCTTTTTATCTCGCCGCTGCTTTGTTTTTCAAGCCCTAGCAAAATTTTAAGTAGCGTGCTCTTTCCGCTGCCATTTCGTCCGACTATGGCGATCCTCTCGCCCTGCAAGATTCTTGCGTCAAATTTCTCAAAAAGCACCTTGCCGTCTATACTTTTGCTTAAATTTTTAAACTCAAAGAGCATTTTTTTGCGGTTTTGGCTCTGAACTTGGTTGAAATTTTTACTAGCACGCTCAAGCTCTAGCCTCACCCGCCTTATCACACCTGGGTTTTTCTTGGCCTCCTCGCGCATGGCGAGCACCCGCTCTTTTCTGCCCTCGTTTCGCTTTAGCCTAGCTTTTACGCCGCGCCTTAGCCACTCTTCTTCGGCCTTTAGCTGTTTTAGCAGCGTCTCATGCGACTTTGCAAGGCTTGCTAAAATTTCCTCTTTTTTGGCTAGATAGTTTGCATATCCGCCCTCGAAATTTTTTAAGCTTGCATCCTCGACCTCAACGCACCTAGTAGCGAGCGCATCGATAAAATACCTATCGTGGCTTATAAAAACTATGCTTTGATTTGAGCTTTTAAGCATATCTTCAAGAAATTTGACCATATAGACATCAAGGTGGTTTGTCGGCTCGTCAAGTAGCAGCACATCTGGCTTTTTAAGTATGAGAGCGCCCAGTGCCACACGCCTGATCTCACCGCCGCTAAGCGAGCAAATGGGTCTGTTTTCATACTCTTTTAGCTTAAATTCTTGCAAAATTCGCTCGATCTTGTGCTCGATATTCCAGCCGTCCTTTGCCTCTATAAATTTAATAAGCCTCTCTTGCTCTTTTAAAATTTCTTTGTTTTCAGGCTCATTTGCTAGTAAAACACCACTTTTTTCATACTCGCTTATCGCGTCAAATATCTCCTTTAGCTCGTTATTTAGCGCATCTCTTACGCTAAATGTGGCGTTAAAATTTGGATTTTGCGCTAGCATCTCAACGCTTATTAGGTTTTGCACTATCCGTCTGCCGCTATCTGCTGCCACCTCACCAGAGATGATCTTCATAAGCGTGCTCTTGCCGCTACCATTTTTACCGATGATCGCTATCTTTTCATTTTCATTTACGCTAAGACTTACGCTGTTTAAAATTTCATTTGCGCCAAATTTTTTACTTACGTCTATTAGGTCGATTAATGCCATTTTTCTCTCAAATTTTAAATTTTTTGGATTATATCAAAAGGGAGCTAAAACCTAATTTGGCTATAATCGCCCCAAAATTTAAAAATGGAGAAATTTATGAATCTTTCTATGAAAAAACTGGTCGTCCCTATATTTTTAGATATGTTTTTACACTTTATAACACTCATCATAAACACCTACATGGTGACAAAAGTGAGCGTGCATCTAGTTGGCGCCATGGGTGCTGGCAATCAAGTGATGGATCTTTTTATGACCATTTTTAACTTTTTAAGCATGGGCTGCTCAGTCGTCGTCGCACAAGCCCTTGGAGCAAAGCAAAACGAGCTAGCCTCAAACGTCATACACGCAAGTATCACGTCAAATACTATCTTTGGCATCTTTTCAGCCATCATCATCTACGTCTTTGGCTACAACATCTTAAATTTACTAAACGTTCCAAACGATCTCATAAACGATAGTTTCTCATACCTTCACATACTTGGCTTTGCATTGCTCTTTGATGGCATCGGCATGGTGCTAGCTGCGGTGCTTCGCGTCTATAATCTAGCAACTGCCGTGATGCTAACTTCAGTTTTGATGAACATCATCACCATCTTTGGCAATGCCATCGCCCTTTTTGGCTGGTTTGATCTGCCAAATTTAGGCTTGCAAGGTGTTGCTATCTCGACATTTGTAGGTAGGCTTATTGGCGTTTTTGTCCTACTTTACATGCTTATACGCGTGGCAAAAGTTAAAATTTATCTTAGCAAGCTACTTGTCGTGCCGTTTGGAATTTTAAAGAAAATACTCTCAGTTGGCTTGCCAAGTGCTGGCGAAAATTTACTCTGGATGGCGCAATACATGGTCGCATTTGGCTTTATCGCGAGCATGGGCGAGGCAACTCTTAGCGTGCAGACGATCTACTTTCAGATCACGCTTCTCATCTTGCTTTGTGGAGCAAGTATCAGCGTAGCCAACGAGGTCATCGTTGGGCATTTGGTTGGGGCAAGCGAGTTTAACGAGGCTTATACCAGAACCTTTAAAGCCTTGTGGCTTGGAATTTCTATCACGCTCATCGTCGTTTTGATCGCCTACGCCTTAAAGTATAAGATCATGGACGCACTAAATTTGGATGAGAACTTGCGCAAGATAATGCTACCACTCTTTACGCTCTCGATCGTGCTAGAGGCTGGCAGAACCTTTAACATCGTCATCGTAAATGCCCTTCGTGCAAGTGGCGACGCTAAATTTCCACTCATAACCGGCCTTATATTTATGTGGGGGCTCTCGCTGCCGCTTGGATATTTCTTAGGCATACACCTTGGCTGGGGGATCATCGGCGTTTGGATAGGATTTTGCGCTGATGAGTGGCTAAGAGGCCTTGCAAATACCTGGCGCTGGAGAAGCAAAAAATGGCAGTCAAAACGCTTAGTTTGAGGCAAAAGAGCTTAAATTTAGACTTTTATGGTTTAAGCGTTTTAGTAAATTTTAAAACGAATGTAAGAGCTATGCGCCTAAGAGTTGGCAAGGACGCTAAGATCACGCTTTCTATGCCATTTTACAGCACACAAAAGATGGCTCTTGGCTTTCTTGAAACGCACAGAATTTGGCTTGAAAACTCATATAAAAAAGCTCTTTTAAATTTACCAAAAGACGATGAGATGAAATTTCTTGGACAAATTTATAAGATCAAATTTGATGAGAGCGCAAAAGGGCCATTTTTTGAAAATAAATTTATCATAACACCAAATTTAAAGGCGCTTGAGTGCTTTAAAAAAGTAAGAGCAAAAGAGCTATTTTTAGAGCTTGTAAGCTACTATCAGCCTCATATCAATAAGCCAGTTAGTCGCATCGTCATAAGAGATAGCAAAACTCGATGGGGCAGCTGCAACCACAAAAAAGGCTATATAAACTTAAGTCTAAGACTCATCGAAAAACCGCTCTCTGCCGTGCGCTACGTCGTGCTTCACGAGCTTACTCACCTGCTCTATCCGCATCATCAAAGCAGCTTTTATAAATTTATAGAAGCCATTATGCCTGATTACAAAGAACAAGAGCAAATTTTAAAATCATAATTATTTTTCATCAAGTAAGTGTAAATTTAATATGTTAAAATTGCATATTACTTTACAAAAGGAAAATTTTATGAAAAAAATGATTTTTATCTCGCTTCTAGCAGCTTGCGCTCTAGCAGGCGACTTTGAAGATGGCTTGAAAGCTTATGCTGACTCAAATTTCACTGAAGCTCTGTCTAAATTTGAAGCAGGTTGCGCGGCAAATGACGCAAGATCATGCACAAAAGCAGGTGCGATCTATCAGCTAGGCAAAACTGGCGCGCCTGATAGTAACAAAGCGTTAGAGTTTTACAACAAAGCTTGTCAAGGTGGCGAAAAAGAGGGTTGCTCAGCAGCTGGTGGAATTTATCTAAACAGTGATCCACAAAAGGCAAGAGAGCTTTTTAACAAAGCTTGCGAGCAAAACGACGGCTACTCTTGCGGCATGATAGGCTCGATACTAATAGAAGCTAAGAAATTTAAAGAGGCTTACACATTTTTAGAAAAAGGTTGCAAGCTAAATGATAAGATGTCTTGCGAGTTTGCAGGCGATCTGAAACGCTCAAAACAACTTTGATCTTTAGGCTTTTAAAGCCTAAATTCTCACTTTTTACAAAATCAATGGAAATTTATAAATAAATTTAAAAGTTTAGGCAAGAGGGCTCTTGCCTAGTGTTAAATCGCTCTTATTTGATCGAGCGGTTTATCTTTTATGCCCCACTGAGTCATAAAGACAAAGCCATAAAGAGCAGCTGCCACGATGTAGGCTGTGTATTCGTTTGGCATCAGACCAAATTTCACGCAGATATTTGGCACAAGAGCTAGGGGTACGACTGGTATAAGTAGCAACCTCTCCCAAATTCTAAGCTTTGTGACGTAGTAGCCTTGTAGCAAGCTAGAAAAGGCAAACATTCCCACGATCGCCATGCCAAAGACGAGCAAAATTTCAAGTGGATTGCTCATCCAGACTATCCCTTTTGAATCAAGCGGATCGCTCGTATTTATGCTCTCAATAAGCATAAGTTTGTTGTTAAAGAAAAAGGCAAATGGCAAGATCGCTGTTCTTAGATCGTAAAAAAATCCTTGAACGCCAACGGTTATTGGATTTGCCTTGGCAATGCCCGCTGCTGCGTAGGCTGCGATGCCAACTGGTGGTGTGTCATCGGCTAAAATTCCAAAGTAAAATACAAAAAGATGCACGGCGATGGCTGGGATCAAGAAGCCATTTTTGTGCGCTAAAAATAAAATGACAGGTGCAACAAGGCTTGAGACGACGATGTAGTTTGCCGTTGTTGGAAGTCCCATACCAAGGATGAGCGACATAAGAGCCGTTAAAAGTAGGATCATCATGATGTTATCGCCTGCTAGAAGTTCGACCAGATCAGAAAGTACTTGACCAAGGCCAGTTAGCGAGATAGAGCCCACGATGATGCCTGCAAGCGCAGTTGCGATGGCTATTGTAGTCATGCTCTTTGCAGCTGCAACCATCGCCCAAAATATATCCTCAAAGCCAAGAAGCACATCGTTTAGCCCTACCTTTTCGCCTGAAGCTAGCTTTTTGGTTGGCTCTTGAAAGATCATTATCAAAAATAAAAATCCTATCGCATTAAACGCTGCGGCTATGGCTGACTCTTTTGCTATTAAAAGCGTGTAAAGCAAGATTAGAATCGGCGTTATATAGTGAAGACCGCTAACGAAAATTTTAAATCTTGAGTGAAATTCGCTCTGATTTATGCCCTTTAGTCCAAGTTTGACGCTCTCTAAATGCACGATGAAAAATAGCGACAAATAACAAGCAAATGCTGGGATGACCGCCGCCATCATAACATTTGTATATGTCATGCCTAAAAACTCAGCGATGATAAAAGCAGCCGCACCCATGATAGGTGGCATGAGCTGTCCATTTACGCCAGCTGCAACCTCGATAGCTCCAGCTTTTGTGCGTGAAAGGCCAGCTTTTTTCATAAGTGGTATGGTAAATGTACCAACGGTTACGACATTTGCTGTTGAGCTGCCTGAAACCATGCCAGTTAGGCCACTTGCGATGACTGAAGCCTTAGCTGGGCCGCCTCTATATTTGCCAAGAAGAGAAAAGGCTAAATTTATGAAGTATTGTCCAGCGCCTGCTCGCTCAAGCAATGAGCCAAAAAGAACAAAAAGGTAGATAAAGCTAACACTAACGCCGATAGGCACGCCAAAGACGCCCTCAGTCGTCAAAAACATGTGTCCTGCGATCTTTTCAAAGCTAGCGCCTTGATGAGCGATGATGTCTGGCATATAAGGACCAAAGTGATCATATATCAAAAATAATATACAAATGATAGGAAGTGCTGGTCCCATGACACGTCTGCCAGCCTCAAGTAAGACGATGATCGCCAAAAACGATATGACGATATCTTGAGTGATGTAGTCCCCTGTCCTATCAGCTAGCTCGTAAAAATAAACCGCTGGATAAAGCACGGCAACAACGCCTACAACGCAAAAAACTAGGTCGTAAAACGGCAAACTTGAGTGAGCCTTTTTATGAAAAGTGACTGGATAGAGCAAAAATACAAGCCCAACCGCAAAAGCTAGGTGCACTGAGCGTGAAATGTTAGTATTTAGTGGGAAATACGCTATATAAAGCTGAAAAACCGACCAAGAGAAACACGCAAATGCGATGAAATAGTTGTAAAAATTGCTATTTATCTCTCTTGTCTTTACTTCGACAAATTGTTCTTCGTTGTCATTAACTTCGTTCATCTTTCTCCTTTAAAATTTAAATATATAAATTTAGAAGAAATTTGCATATTTAAATTTTATCCAGAGGCAAAAGCCCCTGGAAATGGATCATTTTAAGATACCAGCCTCTTTAAATGCAGCCTCTGCAGCTGGGTGAAGTGGAGCTGAAAGACCTTGGACGAGATCTTCTTTATTAACTGATTTTAGCGCTGGGTGAAGAGTTTTATACTCATCAAAGTTGTCTAAAATAGCTTTTATCACAGCTTTTACAACCTCATCTTTTGTATCTTTATTAGTTACCAAAACAGCCTTTACGCCGATAGTATTTACATCGTGATCGACGCCATCATATGAGCCTTTTGGGATCACACCTTTTGCAAAGTATGGTTTTTCTTTAAGAAGGTTATCGATCTCGCTGCCTTCGATGTTTAGGATATCAATAGGCAAAGATGTCGCTGCATCAGTAATGTTTGCAGTTGGGTGACCAACGACAAAGCTATATCCATCTATCTTTTTATCTTTTAGTGCGTGTGGGCATTCGCCAACTGTTAAAACGCCGCGATATCCTAGCTTTGAAACATCAAAGCCTTTTGCTTTAAAGACTTCAAGCGTGCTCACTTCGTTGCCGCTACCTGGGTTGCCTACGTTGTATTTTTTACCTGCAAAAGACTGGATATCACTTGTTAGGCCGCTATCTTTTGCCACGACAAATGCAAGAAGCTCTGGATAGATCGCAACTACTGAGCGTAAATTTTCATCTTTTGCTCCGTCAAATTTGCCAGTGCCGTTATACTTATCATAGACGACGTCGCTTTGAACAAAGCCAAAAGTAAGCTCTTTTTTAAGGACGTTATTTACGTTATAAACAGAGCCGCCAGTTGATTGGACTGAGCATTTTACATCGGTGTTTTTGTTTGCCAAGCGGCAGATCGCTCCACCTATCGGATAGTACGTGCCTGTCATGCCGCCAGTGCCGATACTGATAAATTCTTTTGCTGAAAGTGTTGTTGCCAAAAGCAATCCAGCAAGTGCCAAAGAAGTAGTTTTCATCTAAAATCCTTTCAAAAAATTTAAGGCTATTTTATTCTATAAATTTAGCTTTGTATCTTTTTGATATGATATTTTTATGCCATTTTGGTAAAGTTGCAACTATTCTACACAATCAAGGCTTAAAAAAATATTTTCTTAAGAATAAATTTATATTTCTTTATAGGGCGATTTGATTTTAATAAAACCAGAGCCCAAATATTATTTTTATAGCATGTACGATAATAACTTATTTAGTAAACTCAAATTGAGTTTACTGTAAAGTCTTGGCAGACGACCAATATTTTATTCTCATAATAGAATAAAAATATAAAAGCTCAGACAAATCATTATCTCTAAAAACTATTTTCATAGATAAAATATCTAAATTTTGCATAGTAATTTAATAAAATATATTAAAAATAATTAAATGTATAACACTAAGAATTTTAAAAGGATATTGGAATACCTTATGGTGACTTTTAGTTATTAACGGAACATAGAATTTCATCATACCAT
>NZ_POYX01000044.1:0-6965 GCF_002913865.1 Campylobacter concisus | reverse complement strand
AGATCATAGAAAATACTAAAAATTTTGATGAGCTTGATAATAAAGAATTTGAACCAGTTGGAAAAATCTCAAATGTTGATTTTAAAGAAGAGCCAAAGATAAATTCTCTCATAGATGAAGAAAAAGATATCACTTTAAATGAAAATGTTAATGATGTACCTTTAAATTTAAATGAGAGCGCTCAAAATTTTGATGAAGAAGATATAAATACTCAAAGGATGCTAACAGCAAAGAGTATGGATGAGCTTTTGATGAATTTAGTTGAGAGCATAAAAGTACAGCCAAATATGAGCCCTATAAGTGATCAAAGCAGGACTTTAAACACAAAAGATATGGAAACAATTATAAAAACGCTGCCTCTAAGCGACAACACGACGCTTGTTAATGCTGTTTTACTTAAGCTAATATGCAAGGAGCTGTATAGTCAAATGTACGATATAGTCGAGAATAATTCATTTTTCAAATATCTCTCTGGTGCTGTAACAAAAAGTACCAAAGAAGATAAAGAGGCGTTTAATTATTTATTACATAAAGCACTTGAAAGCTATATGCTAAAAAAGTAATGTTTTTAATAAAATAGAAAGTTAATAAAAGTTAAAATAACCAAATTTTTTAATAGGAGTAAATATGTCACAACCAGTGTATATTAAGGTGAAAGGTTCTACTCAAGGACTTATCTCAAGTGGTGCTTCAACAGAAGCTAGTATCGGTAATCGCTATCAGTCAGGTCACGAAGATGAGATCATGGCACAAGAGGTTTCTCACATCGTAACTGTTCCAGTGGATCCACAAAGTGGCCAACCATCAGGACAAAGAGTACATAAGCCATTTAGCTTTACAACATCTTTAAACAAAGCTGTTCCACTTCTTTACAACGCATTAACTCAAGGCGAGAGACTTCCAGAGGTTGAGATCCACTGGTATAGAACATCAACTAGCGGTGGCGCTGAGCACTTCTTTACTACAAAACTAGAAGATGCAACTATAACAGATATCACTCTAGTAAGCCCAAATGCTCAAGATAAGCTAAATAGCGACAAAACTGAGCTTTTTAAAGTTTCAATGAACTATAGAAAGATAGTTTGGGAGCACGTAGCTGCAGGTACAAGCGGAAGCGATGACTGGAGAGAAGCTACTAAAAAAGCTTAAAAAATAACCTAGGGATCCTCCCTAGGGATATCAATCTTCTCGTTGGAAGGACACAAATGAGCCCTTTTTATCATTATCTTTTAAAACACCATGATATGTGAAATGCGATATGAAACACTTAGCTATGATCATATTTCTCATAACATCTTTATATTCACACGAAACAAACTGTACGGATATGTTTGGACTCATTTTCAGTAAAAATTTAAGCGATGTTGAAACAGCTAAGTATATAAAATACTACATAGATGATCTTGGATGCGATGCTAATATGACTATTAAAATACCAGATCTTTCAATAAGATCAAATTTATTAGAGTATGCTTATGATACAAATAAAACAAAAACTTTTGATACTCTTTTGGCAAAAGGAACAGCTGCTAATGCAAGCTTGGCAACGTCTATAGGTATGAGCTTTGCATTTTTCTTTAGAGAAAATGGTGTCGGTATAGACGACAAAAAAGCAAGCCCTGAGCTACTAGAATTTATAAAAACTCAAAAATATAAAGATTTTAAAGAAGAAAAATTTAAGCTAATCAAAAAACTCCTAGAACATGGACAAGATCCAAAAGATTATAAAGTTTTAAAGACTATTCTGAAAATTATAAATGAAGAAAAAGATTTAGAGAATTTATTAAAAGATGGAGCTAAAAAGGAATTAGCACAATGAAGCAATTGGCAATAATCATATTTCTCATAACATCTTTATATTCGCATGAAGCAAATTGTTTAAATATGTTTGCTGTGGTATTTGACAAAAATACAACCGATGAAAATACTGCTAAATGTATAGAATATTACATAGATGAGCTTGGGTGTGATGCTAATATAGTCCCAAGTTTCGCTAATGATGGCTCCAATTTACTAGATGTTGCTTATGAAAATAATAAGACTAAAACGTTTGACTTACTTTTGAATAAAGATATTACGCCAGATAAATGGCTAACTGCAATTATAGCAACAGAATTCCTAGTCTTTTTTAGAGAAAATAGCGATGGCATAAAAGACAAAAAAGCAAGCCCTGAGCTACTAGAATTTACAAAAACACCGAAATATAAAGAATTTAAAGAAGAAAAATTTAAATTAATTAAAAAACTATTAGATCATGGGCAAGATCCTTATTATTATGGTTATTTGAGAGTTATATTAAAGATAGTAGGAGATGAAAAAGATTTAGATAGGTTGCTAGAGCAATATAAAAAGGATAATAAATGAGCATATTGATTTCATTTATTATTAATATAGCAATCATCAATTTACATTATCTTGGATGCGTAAATTCATTAAACATTGTAGCAAACAAAGATATAAGCGATGAAAAAACAGCAATGTATATGAAAACATATATAGAAGATTTTAAATGTAGCCCAAATATCGGTGTGAAATCAACAAAACTGACATCCACTTGGATTGATTTATTGTATCTTTCTTATGTAGTTGATAAGCCAAAAACCTTTGATTATATTTTGTCTAAAAAACCTACTATAACAAGAGAATTAATTGGTGAAATAATTTCAGATTATATAATTTATTTGGCAAAAAATGGCATTTCAGTATCTAAGAAAACACCGAATACTTTAAAGTCTTTAGAATTTCTAGAAACAGAGCAATATAAAAGATATAAAGAAGAAAAAATGACTTTGATTAAAAAAATATTAGACAATGGAGCTAAATTGGATCTATTTAAATATTTGCTTGAGACACTAGAATACATAAATGATGACAAAGAATTAAGAAATTTGCTTGAAAGTAGGAATAAATAATGGATTTTTTTAATACAAGCAAAAAGAAACTAGATATAAAAAATGACAATCTAGAAGTAAAAGACTTTAACAAAACTACTTATGAAAATGCTAAGGATACAATGAAGTTATTCGGAAGGACCCTTGGTTTAGTATATGAAAAGGCTGCAGATATAGCTGAAACTGGGGTCGATATTATTAACATTAGACATTATAATGAATTTAAATTTTATAAGGGAATGGATATGGTTGATAAATTTAGGGAACTACATAATTCAACCGATACCGATATCGAAATGTTTGAAAAAAGATTACAAGAAGAAGAAAACGAAAAAAGATTGAAAGAGCAACAAATGGACAAAAACATAACATCACCAACATCATCACTAACTAAGCCAGTCATGCTAGCATCTGGCAACTCGGTGGCGACAGACGGCTTTGTGGATTATGGCGTATCTAACGATGCCTTCTCGACTCTTCAGATAGCAAATGACAAATTTATAGTCACAAGGGCTGATATAAATGAGAGTTTAGAAGATATATTTAGCATAGAGTGCTTTGCCTATATAAATTTAGTCAAAAACCCGCTTTATGAAAATTTAGAGAGCATTTATAACGATAACGCTCAAACTGGCATATATAGATACCTTGATAAAGGCATGAAGCTAAGCATAAAAAGACCATCTTCTACGAACAAGAGTATCATCCCAGGCAATAATGGCAGCGACTATATCTACTTTAGTGGCATAGTAAGCGATGTCGAGTATCTAGGCGTTGATGATGACAGCAGCACAAATATAGACAAAAAATACTTCTTCAAATTTAAACTCACATCTTCGCTATATAGACTAAGTATAAATAGAGCAAATAGAATTTACACAGATCAAAGCGTGCTTGAAGTGGTAAAAGAAATTTTGTCTTTTAACAAGCAAAGGCTAACTAAAGAGCTAGACTTCTCAAACATCAAAAATAGCTACAATAAAAAAGAATTTATAGCGCAGTACAACGAAAGCGACCTAGCCTTTATAACAAGACTTTGCCATGATAGCGGTATATATTTTTATGAAGATAATGAGAAAATTTACTTTCACGATACCTTTATCCTAGCTTATAGCAACCAAGCTGAAGGCCTAGCACAAAGCGAACCGAGCAAAGGCAAAGAGGCTAGAAAAGTAAGCTTTAATGTAAATTTAAATAACAATCTTGCAAGCGAACACATAAATAAAATCACAAAGAGCGAAACTCTAAAAGCAAACAGCTTCACCCACTCATTTCAAAACACAGCCTATCCAAACGTGCTAGAGAGCAAAAATGAGAAGATATTTGACGAGCAGGTAAATATCTATGATAAGCATATAAATTTAGATGAGTATTCATTCAGTGATACGAGGTTGCTTGAGGTTAGCACCTATCTTAAAAAGCTAAGAAGCGATATGCTTTTGAAAGAATTTGTCGCTAGCTCAAATGTCTTTGCTCTAAATTTAAACGACAATATCTCAGTCGCCATAGATCAAAGTAGTGGCGAATATGAGTTTAAAATAATAGCCATAAAACACACTTATATAGACGAAAGTGTCTTAGAAAATACTCTAAATTTAGGCGACAATGTCCCTTTAAAAGATAAGAAATTTATAAGCTCATATACAAATGAACTAAGCATCATCCCAAGCAGTGTGAAATTTGTACCAAGCTACAAGCAAAAGCCAAAAGCGCCTGACATCACTCTAGGTCTTGTTGTAGGACAAGATGGGCTAAACAGCCAAATAAACACCATCCATACGGATAGCTACGGTAGGGTAAAGGTAAGACTAAATGCCTTTAGCACACAAGAGCAGATAGATAAAGATGATACCATAAACGCAAGCTATCATAAAAGTGCCTATCTAAGAGTGATCACGCCGATAGCTAGCAACAGCTCTGGCTTCTTTGCGATACCTAGGGTCGGCGATGAGGTGATCATCTCATTTTTGCAAAACGACATAGACAACCCAGTGGTAAGCGGCAGCCTATATAATGCCTCAAATATGCCACTAGTAAATGTAGATAACAACTACCACCAAACATCGCTTAGCTCAAAAACAATCGGTGCAAACGAGACTGGCATAAACGAGATCACTTTGTCAAACTTAAAAAATAAAGAGCAAATTTATGTAAAAGCGGAGAAAGACTACGACGAGCTAGTAAATAACGACTTTTCTCAAACGATCCTAAACGACAAAAGTTCTCAAGTGCATGGTAGCTACACCGAAAGGGTAAAAAAAGCGCACATCCAAACGATAGATCTTGCTAAAAACGTAAATGTCGGTGGCGAATATCTAACGACGGTTGGACTTTCAAAAGATACGGTAGTAGGCGTCTCAAACACACTAAATGTAGCTGTTGATGATACAACTAGAGTTGGTCAAGATAGACATGAGTTTGTCGGCAATGATAAATTTGTCGAGATAAAATCAAATCTTAATACAACCATACACAACGACGAAACCAAAGAGATAAAAGGTACTAAAGAGCAAAACATAGATGGTAGCTACAAGCTAAATTCGCAAAAAGGCATAAATGAGTTTAGTAACGAGCACATCGTGCTTCAGGCAAACAACTATATCGACATAAACGCCAAGTCAAATCTCACGACAAAGACAGCCGCACAGCATACCGAGATGGCGGACTCTAAGTATAGCGAGATCGAGACGACATACGAAGTCAATGCTAAAAATGAGATCATACACCAAGTAGAGAGCACTAAAGTAACCATAAATGGTGCAAGTGTTGTGATAGAAGTTGGCGGCATAAAAGCGATATTTGACAGCATGGGACTAAGAGTCATCGGCGGAGATATCAAAGCGTTGTAAAAATAAATGGAGAATAATATGAAGAATATCTTTTTTATACTATTTTTAATTGTAAATTTATACTCAGATAATGAAAATTTTGAGTCAAAAGAGTGGGTAGGAAATTATTCGTTTGAAGATCAGATTATGCTAGATAAAGAAAATTATCGTGGGCATATTCAGGATTTGAATATATCGATGTGTAAAAACAATATTTGTAATGTTAGGTTTGAAAGTTACCGTACATATGGCGTTAAAGGAGATGAAGATAGCGAAGGTGCAAATATTTGCCTGATAGAAGTTGATGATAAAGCGATGAATTTACAAATTCTTTCTTCTAAAGAAGCGATTTTAAAATTAGCAACAAATGATAAAAGTAAAAAATGCAGTGCAAATATCATAAAGACCGATAAAGGCTTTAAATTTACTAAGCCAGAAATAAATGCAAATGAGTGCGCAAATATACTTATAGATTATGGTTGCGGAGAGGGAACTGATCCATATTGGGACGGAGAATTTATAAGGAAAGATAAATGATCTTTAAAGAGCTAAGCAAAGATGAATATGGCAAATTATTGGGCATATTCATGTGTAATACAGAAGTGGATCCAAACTCTGAGCTAGTTAAGTCAGGACGCTTCCTTAAGCCTCACGCTGATAATTATAAAAATGTTAATCAAGGAAATATCGCTATTGGCTATGGATTTGATTTAAAAGTAAATGATACAGCTCAAATTACGAAATTGTATAGAGGTGTCTTTGGAGATAAATGGCAATTAACGCAAGAAGAGAGTTTAGTTTTAAAAGACTATAAAAATGGAAAAATAACAACCTCAGCAGCGCTAAGTAAATTTAGCTCTATTCAAAATTTAAGCTTAGATTTAAAAACAAGAGATAATGCATATAAACTATACTCTTTAACTCTTAGTGCTTATGAAGATAAAGTTAATAATAACATTCCAAAATCCTACGAAAGACTGGCATTAGTCTCAAGAGCATACAACCATTATGGCTCCGCTCTTATGAAAGCTGTATCGCAAAGAGATAGATTTTTAATATGGTTTCATTTGCGTTATACCATAAACACCCAAAGAGGCAAAGAGTTAAATGGCCTAACTAAAAGAAGGCTATGGGAATCAGATATTTTTGATCTCATATATAAAGATGATTTCGAAGCGGTAATAAATATTTTTAGTAGCTTACATATATTTAAATTTAATGAAGAAAGAATGATTAAATATATACT
>NZ_POYX01000043.1:0-1256 GCF_002913865.1 Campylobacter concisus | reverse complement strand
TGCTATGGCAGAGGGAGCATTTATTGGTTACGAGGGCGGATACTCTTTTGCGTCAAATGTAAAGTTATCTGAGGCTAACGATGGAGCAAGACTTAGAAAAGGTCAATTTAACAGCGGTGTAAAAGCTGGTTATGATTTTGACAGCTTCAGAGCTTATGGTGCTTATTTTTATAATTTTCAGACTAAAAAAGAGTTAGAAGATGATGGTGAAAAATATACAATTAAGTGGAATAAACACAGCTTTCTAGCAGGTGCTGACTATACTCCAAGCATTACCAGAGATGTTAAGCTTGTAGCAGGTGCTTACACTGGCGTTTCAAGAATAAAATTTAAAGTAGATAATTCAGATAGTGCACAACACTCAACTGGTTTTGTGTTGGGCACAAAATTCGGTGCTGAGTACCTGCTTGATCAAAACAATATTTTAGAGGCTGGCGTTAAGGCTGACTATACTTTTTATAGAAAAATTGAAGAAGTTAAAGTTAGAGAGAGCAACATCGGTCTTTACGTAGGCTACACTTATAAATTTTAATATTAAACATTCCCTCCTTAAGAAATTTGCGTCCTAGTTTGGGCGCAAATTTATCTCAAGTATTTTTACCATTAAATTTAATATACTTTTCAAAAAGGC
This sequence comes from Campylobacter concisus, assembly GCF_002913865.1. Lineage (GTDB taxonomy): Bacteria > Campylobacterota > Campylobacteria > Campylobacterales > Campylobacteraceae > Campylobacter_A > Campylobacter_A concisus_AM. The sequence continues at coordinate 625 of NZ_POYX01000043.1, read as the reverse complement.
TACAAAATGAAGAAAATAATATTGTCTCGATGTATGCTCTTAACGGCTACGTTTGCGGTTGATTGTGATAACGCATTTATTAAAGCTGTTGTAAGCATGATCGATGAGCCAGCTCCCACAAGAGTCGATGAAAATAGCGTAATAACAGGTGCTACATGCGAAAATGAGACCCTAAAAACCACCTTTGTTATAAATGATAGCGAGGATATTAAATTTAGTAAATTTACTAAAGAACAGATAGATGAGTTTAGAAAGTTGCAGACTGAAATGCTAAAAGAGGACTTTTGTAGCAGTAAAAACCCTCTTATCGACAAAGCTTCGTGGATATACAACTACGAGAACGGCAAAAATTTTGCTGTGATAAATTTGACAAAAGAGGATTGCAAGTAAATTTTCTGGGGTTGCCCCCAGAAAATTTAAGCTTTTTTGTCTTCAAGCTCTTTTAGGTGTGCTTTTACAAACTCACCAAATTCGTCTTGAGTTAGCACTCTTTTAGCAAGTTTTTCCTTGCATTTTTTGCCAAGCTCACCAAGTATTGCTCTATTTTTTTGGCTTTGTGATTTGCCAACTTTTGAAAGTATCGCATTTAGCTCATGCCCTTCACCGAAATTTACTACGTCTTTAT
>NZ_POYX01000042.1:0-1465 GCF_002913865.1 Campylobacter concisus | reverse complement strand
CTATATAGCTTTTCATACATATAATATTGCCAATGATATGGAGATAGCAGACGGAAAAATAGTTGTAAAAAATCTATTTGTTTTAATAAATAATTTTGTTGATTTATTGAGATTAATTTTAAAAAAGATATAGGATAGAGTATGTTGAGTAGTAGATTCAAAAATGATGGTAGAGAATGTGAGAGACTAAATTTCTCTCAAAAAAAAGCAAAAAAAGATATTCTAAAAAAAATAGATAATGGTTGTTACAAATTCGAAGAAATAGACTGTCCTATATGTGACAATAATGATATTGAGAATATCTCAGAGAAAGATAAGTATTGGTTACCTCATCAAGTAGGAATATGTACCGCATGCGGTTTTATTTTTGCAAATAGAAGATTAGACCAAAAATCGTATAATGATTTTTATGTACATCATTTTAATGATTTAGATATAGGGTATTCTATTGGTTTTAGTGAATCGTTTAAATCTCAATATAACAATGCCAAAGATTCAATTTTTCCGTTTATGCGAGATTTTATTAAGCTAAATAAAAATTTTAATGTCTTAGAAGTTGGTTGTTCATCGGGGGGGGCAATACAATATTTTAAAGAATTGGGATGTGATACCGTAGGGCTAGATCTTGGTGTAGATGCTATTGGGTATGGGCAAAAAGTACACGGTTTAAATTTGATCAATATAGATTTACCAGACTTTAATACTGATACCAAGTTTGATTTAGTTATCTACAATAGTGTATTTGAGCATATAAGTAATATATCATCGCATATGCACAAACTTAATAATTTATTAAAAGAAGATGGAATATTATTTTTAAGGGTGCCAGGAATTAAAAATTTACATAATAATTCATTCCATAAATTTGATCTATTAAATTTTGTTACATTGCCCCATATCTATTATTTTTCTGCAAGGACACTCACCAACCTGATGAATAAATACGGTTTCGAGTGTATAAAATCAAATGAAGTTGTTTTTTCATTATTTAAAAAAAATAGTTTAAATATAGACAATGCCATAGCAACTGACTACGATGAAGTAATGTCATATATAAAAAAACAAGATAATATGTTTAAAATAAAAGCTAAAAATGCTTTATTGCTTCTTAAAAACGGAGTTAGAAATATTTTAGACCATCTTGGTTTGCTTTCAGCTGTCAAAAAAGTACTAGGCAAATAATGAAAAAAATAGTTTTTTTAAATTCTACAATGCAAGCTGGTGGTCCAGCTAGAGTTATTAATTTATGGAGTAATCATTTTATAGATAAAGGTTACGATGTAGAGATAGTTTCTAATATTGATGTGCCGCTTTTCTATGATTTTAATAAAAAAGTTAAATATTCTATCTTGGGTATTGATAAATTTCAACAACGGTCGAGAACTAGGACTCTTTTTAAAATATTTAAATTTATATATAGAAGAAGAAATGAAATACATATTTACAATAAAGCCCTATATATACC
>NZ_POYX01000041.1:0-12580 GCF_002913865.1 Campylobacter concisus | reverse complement strand
CAATAATTGGCTACTAAAATTTGACTTAGCTTACCGCTTAGCTCAAATTTTAGAGCCGAAAATAAATACGTTCAGTCTCATTTTATTTTGCTTTTTATAAAATCACCAAAACACTAGCAAAATGGGAGGCAAAATGCTTGATATTATCATCCTTGCAGTCTTAGTATATTTTGCAACATTTTTATTTATGTTTTTATACTCGCCTTTTTTGCATTTTGGTATATAAGCGTGCCGCTACTTGTCATCTATATCGTTATAAAATTTATAAGGCAAGCAAAAGAGTGCGAGAGGACGTGCGGCAAGCTTGAGTAAATTTTAAATTTCTAGCCCAAAATGAGCTAGAAATTTGTTTATTCTAGGGCTTGAGCAAGATCAGCTATCAGATCCTCGGCATTTTCAAGGCCTATGCTAACTCTTATGAGCTCTTTTGTGATGCCAGCTTTTACAAGCTCTTCGCTGCTTAGCTGCTGATGCGTCGTCGAGGCTGGGTGCGTGATGAGCGACTTTGTATCGCCGATATTTACCACGATCTTAAAGAGTTTTACGCGCTCTAGCATCTTTTTTGCGCGATCAAAGCTATCAGTTTCAAAGCAAAATAGCCCATTTGCCATGCCGTCTTTAAAGTATTTTTGCGCCTTTGCGTGATCTATATTGTCGGCAAGCCCAGGATAAGCCACACTTTTTATATGCTTGTGAGAGTTTAGAAATTTAGCTACTTTTAGGGCGTTTTGCGAGTGTCTTTCAACCCTAACAGCGAGCGTTTCAAGCCCTTGTATAAGCTGCCAAGAGTTAAACGGAGAGATCACAGCGCCGATGTCACGCACGATAGCAAGCCTCATTCTTAGCGTATAGATGTCGAAGTTGTCGGTCATATCGGCATAGACGATGTCATGATAGCTTGCGTCTGGCACGTTAAAGTGCTCATATCTCTTGTTGCCTTTTAGCTTTTCATTTAGGTGATTTGCACTTACGACGACACCTGCTAGGCTAAGGCCCTGACCGCTCATATATTTGCTAGCGCTATGCACGCAAACATCGACGCCGTGGCGAAGTGGCTGAAAGATGATAGGCGTTGGCACTGTGTTATCTGTGATGCTGATGATGCCATATTTGTTTGCGATTTCTACGATTTTTTCGATATTTGGGATAGAAATTTGCGGATTTGAAAGCGTTTCAAAAAATATAGCCCTCGTTTTATCATCTATTAAAGCTTCCAGATCATCAGCCGTGTCACTGTCAAAGACTCTGGCCTCTATGCCAAATCTTTTGAGCGTGTGCGTAAAAAGCACCGTTGTGCCGCCGTAAATTTTCTTTGCGATGATGATGTTATCGCCAGCTTGGGCTAAATTTATGATGCTGTAAAACAAAGCTGACTGACCGCTTGCAGTCGCTATCGCAGCGGCTCCACCCTCAAGTGCGGCGACCCTTTTTTCAAATATATCTGTCGTTGGGTTACTAAGTCTTGTGTAGATGTAGCCACTATCTTTTAGATTAAACCTAGCAGCCGCGGTCTCGGCACTTCCAAAGTCATAAGCTGTGCTTTGAAAAATAGGCACAGCCATCGTGCCAAAGCCCTCGTTTGTATCGTAGCCTACGTGGATCGCAGCGGTTTCTTGCCTCATTTTTGCTCCTTGTTTAAGTAATTTTGGCGTAAATTATACATTAGCAAAGCCAAAATTTAGGGGATAAAATCAAATTTTGATATAATTTGCCAAAAAAAAGGAAAAATTTGAACCAAGTCACGGACAAATTTAAGCGTGTAAAATATCTTCGTGCGCTAGAAAAATTTGCAAAATCAGCGATAAACGGGCTAAAAAGAGATGACTTTGACGAGACTGAGTTTCGCCAAAGAGTTGAGAAAAACGCGAAAGTCATCGAAAAAGTCGAGGCTGTATATCTTGATCAGCCATACTCAAAGGCGCTAGAAAATTTTATAAATTTGCTTATCAAAAATGCCCCAAAAGATGAGCTTTTAAAGGCGGCAAATCTACTTGATAAGCTAAAAAATCAAAAGACGTATAAGAAAGAAAAGCATAAAAATAAATTTAAGGATGAGGATTGAAAGTAGTTATTTTTGATATGGATGGCACGGTGATCGATAGCGGCGAGGCGATATATAAGACGGTAAATGAAGTAAGGGGCGAGCTAAATTTATCGCCACTAGAAAAAGAATTTATCATAAAAGCGATCAACGAGCCAGGTAGAAATTTAGCCTTTGAGTTTTACGGCATCGACACGCCAAGCAAGAGCTTAAAAGAGGGTTTTGAAGAGAAATTTAAGAAATTTTACGATGAGTGTGCGATTACCTATGATGGCGTAAAAGAGCTTTTACAAAAGTGTAGGGATGCTCACTATAAGGTCGTTTTGGCAAGCAACGCACCGCATGATACGCTAGAGAAAATTTTAAAGAAAAATGAAATTTATGAGCTATTTGACGAGGTCATCGGCGCTAGCAAGGAGATACCGCAAAAGCCTGATCCTGCGATGCTTCACCTAGCTGTTAGTAAAACAGGAGCCGATAAAGCGATCTTTATAGGAGATAGCCTAAAAGACGAACTGGCGGCCAAAAATGCAAGTATGCCTTATGTGCAAGTTTGCTGGGGATTTGGCGAGGAGAGCAAACGTGCCACCTATAATGCCAAAAATGTCAGCGAAGCGTGGGAGATAATATTAAATTTTTAACTTAGTTTTAATTGGCTATAATCTTAAGAAAATTTCAAAGAAACAGCGATGATAGATATATTTGAGGGCAGTGCGAGGGATAAATTTTATGACATTTTGTTTAACGCAAATGCCGTTTTGGTTAAAAACGAGATAGATAAAATTTTTGAGAAATTTGTAGCTATGAGTGAGCTTTGCGAAAAGCTTGGCGTTAGTGAAGATGAGATCAGAAATTTTATAGTCTCAGAGCAAGATAAAGTTTATAACGGAGTAAATGACCTATATATCGAGCTTAGCGGAGAAATTTTAAGCCAAAATGAGTAGAATTTTTGCGCTTGCGGCCTTGCTGGCCACTCTTCTTTTTGCAAAAGAGCCAAATTTTGACCCAAATTCGGTCCATACATTTGAGCTTAAAAAAGATGAGTGGGCGAGGGTCTTTATAACCGAGAAAAAAACTCAAAAAGTTGAAACTTTTGACTTTCGTTGGACGCTATTTGATAGCACAAATATCACTGTGCAAAGCTTTTTTAGGCGCTATCCAAGGCAGATGGTCTTTTCGCTAAGACAAGGACAAAACACCTATATGCAGCGAGTTTTGCCTGACTTTACTATGCCGCCAAACGAGAGCGTGAGCCTTTACATATCATTTGTTGATTTTAGGGACAAAAAGGCGCATTTTAGGGTGGCGCTGCTAGATGAGAGCAAGCGTGTGGACGTGGGTTTTAGAGATCCGCACGAGGATAAATAGAAGGATAAAAATGGATAAAATCGATGAAATAATGAGCAAATTTATAAGCGAGCTTGGTTACAAAGAGGCGTTTGAGATGTTTTTAAAGATAAGCTCAGGCAAGAAGCTGCGCTCAAAACTTCTTTTAAAAATCGCAGGCGAGAGTGAAATTTCACTTAAACTTTGCGCTATCATCGAGCTCATCCACCTCGCAAGCTTGTTACACGACGACGTCATAGACGAGGCAAATATAAGACGCGGCAAGCCAAGTATAAACGCGCTTTTTGGCAGTAAAAACTCAGTCATGCTAGGCGACATCCTCTACTCAAAGGCTTATTTTGAGCTTACAAAATTTGATCCAAGCATCGCAGCCGTCGTTTCAGATGCGGTCAGCAAGCTAAGCATAGGCGAGATGATGGATGTGAAAATGGCTGAAAATTTTAATGAAAACGAGCAAGAATATCTAAAGATGATTTATTATAAAACAGCTGTTTTGATAGAAGCTACGGCTATTTGTGGGGCAAAGCTAGCTGGCAAAGATAGTGAGAAATTTGGACTTTATGGCAAAAATTTAGGTCTTGCATTTCAGATCGTTGATGATATCTTAGACATAACTCAAGATGAAAAAACGCTTGGCAAACCAGCACTAAACGACTTTGTCGAGGGCAAAACGACGCTTCCTTACATATATCTTTATAAGAGCCTAGATGAGGCTAGCAAAACAAAGCTTAGATCGCTTTGGACAAAGAAGTTAAACGCTGACGAAATTTTGTGGCTAAAAGAAAATTTTGATAAAACTAGCTCAGTTAGCAAAGCCATAAACGAGGCAAAAAGGCTTGGAGCTGAGGCGATAGAAGCGATAAAAGAGTATAAAAACGCCGAGCTTGAAGGGATCATAAAAAGCATGATAGATAGGGAATTTTGATGCACTATTTAGACATAAGTTTTACATATAAAAATACTGATATTTCGGTCAGAGAAAAGCTTGCATTTGATAGTGACGAGAAAAAAGAGCAAATTTTAAAGCTGATAAACTCAAACAAAAACATAAAAGAGAGCATGGTGCTAAACACCTGCAACCGCGTCGAGATCATAGCTAGCGTGGAGGATGTAAAGGCTGCCACTGCTCATATCATCAGGTGTATGTCGATATTTTCAGGCGTTTTTGAAGATGAGCTTTATGAGAGAGCTGACATCTACGAAAACAGCGGTGCCGCCCACCACTTATTTGCTGTGGCAAGCTCGCTTGATAGCCTAGTCGTTGGCGAAACGCAGATAGTTGGCCAGCTAAAAAATGCCTTTAAATTTGCCTACGACAACAACTCATGTGGCGAAGATATCAGTAAGATCATCCACTACGCATGTAAGTGCGCTGCCAAGGTTAGAAACGAAACTCAAATTTCTAAAAACCCAATATCAGTTTCAAGCGTCGCCGTAGCAAAAGCAAAAGAAATTTTTGGTACGCTTGAGGGCAAAACGGCTATCGTCGTGGGCGCTGGCGAGATGGGCGAGCTAGCAGCAAAGCACCTCATATCAAGCGGTGCAGAAGTGATCATCATAAACAGAAGCTCTGAGCGCGTCGAGCAGCTGGTTGATAGTCTAGGAGATAACGCGAGCTGGGATAGTATATTAAAACTAAAAGAATACGTAAATAACTACGATCTCATCTTCTCAAGCACCGCAGCCCCACACGCCATCATCACAGGAGAGATCATCGAGCCAAGAGAATTTCACAGATACTTTTTTGATATCGCCGTGCCAAGAGACATCGACCTTTTAAACACGGAGCTTATCAGCGTCTATACGGTCGATAGCTTAGAGGAGATCGTGCGTAAAAATTTAGCCCTCAGAGAGGAGCAGGCGCAAAAGGCCTACTCGATCGTCGGTCAAGATACGAGCGAGTTTTTAAAGACTTTAAAAGAAGATATGAGCGTGCCTCTTATAAAATCAATCCGCAAGCAGGCTGAAATTTGCGCGAAAAATGAGCTAGAAAAGGCGATGAAAAAGGGCTATTTAAAACATAGCGATTATGATGAGGCGCAAAAGCTCATTCATCAAGTCTTTAAAGCCTTTTTGCACCAGCCAACGATGAAGCTAAAAGGGCTTGCAGACGAGGAGAGAGCGAGCGAACTTTCAAACGGAGTTAAATTTTTATTTGACATAAAAGATGAACAAAATTTTCAAGCAGGAGATATAGATGAAATTTAGTAAATTTTACGCCCCAACGACCAAAGAAGCGCCAAAAGATGCATCTTTACCAAGCCATCAGTTTTTGATAAGAGGCGGCTTTGTCGAGCAGATCGGCTCTGGGCTTTATAATTATCTGCCGCTTGGAAAGATCATGCATGATAAAATTTCACGCGTGGTGAAAGAGGAGATGAACGAGGCTGGAGCGCTAGAGGTGAGCTTTAGCGTGGTCACTTCAGGCGAGCTTTGGAAGCAAAGTGGCCGCTACAACGTCTTTGGCAAGGAGCTTTTGCGCTTTAAAGATAGAAAGGATAATGACTTTGTCATAAGCCCGACAAATGAAGAGGCAGCCGTTGCTTTGGTGCGTGGCAAGGTGACTAGCTACAAGCAGCTACCACTAAATTTATACCAGATAAACACCAAATTTCGTGACGAGGCAAGACCACGCTTTGGCTTGCTAAGAGGGCGAGAATTTACGATGAAAGATGGTTATAGCTTTCACTCAAGCAAAGAGGATCTTAAGCGTGAGTTTGACCTTATGGAGGCAACTTACAGTAAGATTTTTACTCGTCTAGGGCTAAATTTTAGAGCTGTTGAGGCTGATAGCGGAGCCATAGGAGGAAGTGGCAGTAAAGAGTTTATGGTGCTTGCAAGTAACGGAGAGGACGACATACTTTGCTGTGAGGCTTGCAGATACGCTGCAAACGTTGAGGCGGCAAGACGAAAACCAAGAGTTAGCGAGGCTGAGGCACCAGAGGCGGACGCGGCTAAATTTCTAACGCCAAATGCAAAAACTATAAAAGATGTCGCTGAGTTTTTCAAAGTTAGCGAGTTTTACTGCATAAAAGCTGTTATGAAAAAGGCGATTTATGAGGATAAAGAAGAGGTCGTGGTCTTTTTTGTAAGGGGTGATGATGAGCTTCAAGAGACAAAGGCGCAAAATGCTTGCAAGGCGCTAGAGCTTGTCGATGCTAGCGAGGCTGACGTGGCAAAGGCTGGGCTTGTGGCTGGATTTTGTGGGCCAGTTGGGCTAAAGGATGTTAAATTTTTCATAGATAACGAGCTAAAAGGCGCAAATAACATGATATGTGGCGCTAACGAAAAAGACTATCACTTTGTTGGCGTTAGTGTTAGCGGATTTAACGAAGAGAGATTTAAAGACCTTGTAAAGGTAAAAGAGGGCGATAAATGCCCAGTTTGTGGCGGAAATTTAAAACTTAGCAAAGGCATAGAAGTTGGCCATATCTTTCAACTAGGTGATAAATATTCGGCTGCGATGAACGCGACATATCTTGATGAAAACGGCAAGGCAAAGCCATTTTTGATGGGCTGCTACGGCATTGGCATAAGCAGGCTTATCGCTGTGATGATAGAAGCTAGCCACGATGAGAAGGGCTGCATCTGGAAAAAAGAGTGCGCGCCGTTTGACGTGGAGATCATTATCTCAAATTTAAAAGATGAAGCGGGCGTGAAATTTGCATTTGAACTTTATGAGAGCCTTAAAAAAGCTGGCGTTAGCGTCATCATCGATGATAGAAACGAGAGATTTGGCGTTAAGATGAATGATTTTGAACTTATCGGCTTCCCTTATGCACTGCTTGTTGGTAAAGAATTTGCAAATGGTAAGGTCGAGTTTATAACAAGAGATGGGCTAAGCAAAGAGGCGATAGAGGCAAACGACGCCTTTAGAAAGATAAAAGAAAGCTTATGAGATTTTTTGCATTTTTGTTTTTTTTGATAGAAGCGGTCTTTATCTATCTTTTTGTTGATAAATTTGGCTTTTTAAACTACTTTCTCGAGGTGCTGGTCTCTGGATTTGTTGGCATCGCACTTCTTTTTAATGCTGGATTTTCTAGTTTAAATTCGCCTCAAGCGGCATTTAAAAGCTTTCTTGGCGGAAATTTATTTAGTCAGCTAGGGCTTAGCTTTGGCGGAGCGCTGCTCTTTTTACCAGGAATTTTGACAGATATTTTTGGTATCGCCGTGATCGTTTTTTCTTTAGTGTTTAAGAAAAATGCAGCGAAAAATGAGAGCTATCAGGAGTTTAAATTTCAAAATTTTAGCGAGCAGGGCAGTAAGAAAGATGAGGGCGAGATCATCGACGTTGAGGTCATCGAAGAGCCAAAAAGAGTAAATTAGGAGTGATGATGAAAGAGATAAAAATAGCAACTAGAAAGAGCATCTTAGCGCTTTGGCAAAGCGAGCATATCAAGGCTAGGATCGAGGCGCAGCACAAGGGCGTGAAGGTCGTGCTTGAGGGCATGAAGACAAAGGGCGACGTGATACTTGACACGCCACTTGCAAAGATCGGCGGCAAAGGGCTTTTTACAAAAGAGCTTGAAGATAGCATGCTAAAAGGCGAGACTGATATCGCCGTGCATAGCCTAAAAGACGTACCAGTAGTCTTTCCAGAAGGGCTTAAACTAGCGGCCATTTGCTCACGTGAGGACACGAGAGATGCGATGATAAGTGAGAAATTTGCTAAATTTAGCGAGCTACCGCACGGCGCAAAGGTTGGCACAACGAGCCTGCGCCGCAAGATGCAGCTACTTATCATGAGGCCTGATCTTGAGATCATCTCGCTTCGTGGAAACGTGCAAACACGCCTACGCAAGCTAAAAGAGGGCGAATTTGACGCGATCATTTTGGCGATGGCTGGCATAAACCGCCTAAATATCAAGGCTGAAGTGGCGCACATCTACACATTTGGCTTTGACGAGATGATACCTGCGATGGGGCAGGGCGCTCTTGGCGTCGAGGCTAGAGATGAGAAGCAAATTTTAGATGAGATCTCTTTTTTAAACGACGAAAATGCAGTTATAGAAACGACCATAGAGCGTGACTTTGTAAGCGTTTTAGAGGGTGGCTGCCAAGTGCCAATAGGCATCAGCGCAAGGCTACAAGGGGATGAAATTTCTATCGATGCGATCGTTGGCCTGCCTGATGGAAGCGAGTTTATAAAAGATAGCTTAAAGACTAGCAAAGATAAATTTCAAAGCGTCGGCAAGGAGCTAGCGCATAAATTTATACAAAAAGGTGCGAGAGAGATACTAAAACGCGCCGAGGAGATGGCGAATATATGAGAAAAGCGCTTATTTTGGCGTTTTTGATGTCAGAGCTTTTTGCACAGGTAGATTTAGAGCTTATTTATTCGCTCTTTACCGATAAAAATTTCGATAAAAACGTCTATTTTAAGGGTGAGATGCGAGATCGCTTAAAAAATAATTTTTACTCATCCGACAAATTTGACGAAATAAAAGTCACCAAACTCGGCCAGAGTAGCGAATTTAGTGGGATATTTCGCGTTTGGCTCGCTTCTAAAAACGGCGCATCCCTTGATCTATACATTTTTGCTAAAGAAGACGGTATTTATGCGCTCAGATTGCTCGCGCAAACCGGCATCATAGAGGCAACGATAAATGGCTATGAAGTTGCGAGCGAGGCGGAAAAGGCGCGACTTGGAGCAATGGGCGTGGATATAGAAAATTTAAGACTGATTTTGGCAAGCGATAATGCATTGCTAAAATTCGGACGCGAAAATGAGGCAAAATTTGAAGAGCTATTTGCGCTATATCAAAAGGACGAAGTGGCGGCAAACGAAGTCGCAAAGCGATTACATCTATCTCATGCGTCGTACGACGACGGAGTTTTTGAGCTTACCGTAGGCGGCATAACAGATAACGTAGTGGGCTTTATGCGCGTGGAAAACGAATCTAATCTGCCGCAGATGAGTCCGAGCGAGTTTATAATGTTAGAACGTCTCTCTACAAGCTCAAAATGGTATCTTTTTAAGACGACTTAGACAGATATAGGATAACTAGGCCGGCTTGTAGCTTTTTTTGCTTGCCTTAACGCTGTAAATTTAGCGTAGCGCGCTTTTGGTTAGGGGTTGTAAGAGATTAAATTTTTGCGAAGTCGGCATTAAATTAGCGCATCCGCCAAAACCGATAATTTTTATGATTTTACTAATTTTTCGGCAGTTAAAGCTGTGTTTTTGGCTCAAAATGTTTGCAAATTTGACTTAAAACGCGGTCAAAATTTTAGCTTTGAAAACGGCTTGTTCGGATATAAATTATTAAGGGAAAAATATGGACTACATCAAGCTTTTAAAAGATAACGGCCTGCTTAGGGTGATCAATGAGCCAGTGGATATCGACCTAGAGATTGCGCACGCTAGCTACATCGAGGTCAAACGCGAGGGCTCGCAAGCACTACTTTTTACAAACCCAGTCTGCAAAAAAACTGGGCGTAAATTTGCCCCAGTGCTTACAAATATCTACGGCTCAAAAAGGGCGCTTGAGCTGATATTTGGCGTGCAGCCCGATGAGATAGCAGCTGAGATAGAGAGGCTTTTAAAGCCCAAAAAACCTGAGAATTTCAAAGAAAAGCTTGATTTTTTATCATATCTTTTTAATATGAGAAAGATATTTACCAAAAGGCTAAAAGGTGAGGGTGAGTGCCAGCAGGTCAAATTTATAGACGAGCAGGCCGATCTTTTGAGCCTGCCTGCGCTAAAGACTTGGCCGCATGACGGAGGTGCTTTTATCACGATGGGGCAGGTCTATACGCAAAGCTTAGACGGCGCGCTGCAAAATTTAGGCATGTATAGACTGCAAATTTATGATAAAAATCGCCTTGGCATGCACTGGCAGATCCACAAAGACGGCGCAAATTTCTTTCACGAGTATAAGCGCGCAGGTCGTAAGATGCCAGTTTCAGTGGCGATCGGTGGCGATCCACTCTACATCTGGTGCGCTCAAGCGCCGTTACCAAAGGGCGTCTTTGAGCTGCTACTTTATGGCTTTATCCGCAAAGAACCAGCCAAGCTTGTAAAGTCGCTAACCAATGAAATTTACGTCCCGTATGACGCAGACTACGTTATAGAGGGCTTTGTCGATACGACTAAGAGCGAGCTTGAGGGGCCATTTGGCGATCACACTGGCTTTTACACGCCAGTTGAGCCGTTTCCAGTGATGGAGGTCACGGCGATAACGAGCAAGCAAGACCCCGTATTTCATGCGACCGTGGTTGGCAAGCCGCCGCTTGAGGATAAGTACATGGGCTGGGCGACTGAGCGCATTTTCTTACCACTTTTGCGAACGACCGTGCCAGAGCTACTAGACTACAATATGCCTGAAAATGGCGTCTTTCACAACCTTATCTTAGCTAAGATCAACGCCCTTTATCCAGCGCACGCAAAGCAGGCTATGCACGCATTTTGGGGCGTTGGACAGATGAGCTTTGTAAAGCATGCGATCTTTGTGGGTAACGATGCACCAGAGCTAGCAGAATACGACAAATTTGCGGACTTTGTGCTTGATAGATTTGGCAGTGAGAGTGTGCTGATAAGCCAAGGCGTGTGCGACCAGCTCGATCATGCGAGCCCAAACTCGTGCTTTGGCGGTAAGCTAGGCATCGACGCGACGCAGGACTTTTGTAAATTTAGCCCTGTAGTTTTAAGCGACGATGAGCTTTTGGCTAAATTTCAAAGCCTTGCGCCAAATGTTAAGGAGCTTAGGCAGTTTAAAACCAGGAGCAAAACGCCTATTTGCGTGGTGAAATTTGAGAAAGATCGCCCTGTAAAAGAGCTATTTGAAAAGCTTTTAGAATTTAGGGAGTTTTTTAAGCTACTGGTTGTTGTGGATATGCAAAACTACCTAGAAAACCCATATATGCTGCTTTGGCGTGTGACAAATAACATAGATGCCTTGCGCGATATCTACATAGACGGCGAAAATTTCTGCGTGGATGCGACGAGCAAGGACGAGCTAGAGGGCTATACGCGTGGCTGGCCTATGCAAACTGACTGCGACCGCGAAGTGGTGGCTACTCTTGTGAAGCGTGGCGTAGTAAAAGATGAGCCGGAGCTGTTTCATAAATTTGAGATATTTGGGTAGTGTTGTAGCCTAGTGGATTTGGCACGCTCGTGCGTAAAAGCGGCAAGAAAATGCGCTCAGCCGCCCAGCCCATGTACTTATATTCAAGTGGCTACTTGCCGGTCGCAGTCGTGTGAAATGCTGACCTCTGTTTGCTAGCTGTCTCCATCGCTAAAAATGGCTCAACCGCGTGTAAACGCCAGTGTGATCGCTCAAGTTCGCTCTTGGCCGTATAGACAAAGCTCTTGATCATTAAGCTTTAAATTTGATTTAGCATTTTTGGCTTGATAAAATTGCTTTTAAATTTAAAATAGATCGGTTTTTATGCTTAAAAATGGCTTAGTTTAAGGCTATTTTTATATCACAGCATAAAATTTCTTAACATTTTTATGAAAATTTTTAGTTAAATTTGGTTGGCTTGAAAACTACCAAAATTTACACCTGCAAACGCAATTTTTAAATTTAGCACTTCAAATTTCTTAAAATACTAAAAATAATATGTATAAAATTATGCAAAATAATATGATTTTGCCTTATGAGAGGTAAAATTTGGAGTTGTGTGCTAGTTGATCTGCTGCGATGGGCGTATAAACATTTAAATTTAAAAAACCAGCGATGTGAAAACTTTTAAATTTAATAAAGTTAGCAGGTTACAGGTGCGTTTTTAAAAAGCTCTATTGTGCTTGTTTTGGCAATTTTGGATGCAAATAAAAGCCTTACTAGCTGACTTATGCAAATTTTTTAGTTTTTAAATAGCTAAAGTTAACGTATTGGATCCAATTTAAAATAGTGAGCTTGTGGAATTTAAAGTATTTTAAGTTAGGCTACGTGCTTGTTTTGTGTTGAAATATAAAACTTTGCCTGCTGGTCTTTTGCTTTAAAACAAATTTATAAGAAAACCTAAAATAATGCTAGTAAATTTGGCTTATAAACTTGCTAGATAATGCCATTGTGTGGCGATCTGTTTGATTGTTTTTAGGCTCGCGCTATTGTGGTGTGATAGGCTGTGGTATTATAAATTTAGATATAGCCGAAATTTGGTCAAAATTTACTAAATCAAGTTTTTTAAAGATCATCTGCTGTTTTGATTTTTGTACTGCAAGGCAAATGTAAGCATAGTTTTTAGAAG
>NZ_POYX01000040.1:0-2763 GCF_002913865.1 Campylobacter concisus | reverse complement strand
ATTTGGCTCATTTTGATAGTAAAAAATATTGAAATTCTTTATCAATATTTGGCAGATACGCCATTTGCGAAATTTCGCCTAAAAGAGCCTATTTTACTCTTAATATTAATTCTTTTTCTTAAGGATTAAAAATTTAAAAGCGAGGTAATTAATCGTAACGTAAATATAGCGACAATAAAATAAGCAAAATAAATCTTCTAAAAGGATATAGGATGAAATTTATAGGCATTATACTTCTACTACTAACAAGCATATTTTTAATAGCTTGCTCTGCAAATCAAGCAAGCAACAACGCGAGTAACTCTGAAATAAAAGAGCTTGGCAAGAAATATGGTGGGGTTTATATATTTAATAAGAAATTCTATGATGAGATAGAAAAACAAGAGCAAATAAGAGACAACAAGAGAAAAGAAATTTTAGAAAGAATAAAGACGATACCTAATAAAAATGAGAGAAATAAAAAAATGAGAGAAATTTTAAAGCTAGAATTTTATGACAATCCTAAAATGCAACAAACACTCTCAAATGGCAAGCCATACTATACTGACAAAGGCGACTATGCTAGGAAATTTAAAAAACAGCCTAAGATAGCTCAAGGATATAGCAGTAAAGTAAAAGAATTTATAGGAGAAGAAAATTTTAATAAGTATCCACCTAGCATAAATACTGAATACTTTTATATAAATGACAATGATGAAGCCATACCTATAACTATGGGAGTTTCTTATAGTTTTAAAGTAACTAACTATGGTCTATATGGCGATGAAGGTAGGGGATTTAGACTAAAAGATACTGAAACTAGATATATCATCAATGACAATAAATTTTATTTAGAGAAATAACAATGAGCCAAATTTCAACCAAAGAACAAATACTTAAATTTAAAGACTATGCAGATATAGCAGATGCAAGTTATGCAATGCTTCACTGGGTAAGTGAGAATGAGAAAAATGGGTTAGATGATCTATACGCCAAATCTGGCAAAGAAAACGTCCCTGAAAACATTGTAAATTCATACAAAGAACAAGAGATAAAAAAGCCCGTTTGGAGATATAAAGACAATATCAGAAAGGGTGATATTTTAAACGATAGCATTCAGGATAAAGATGGAAATATTGTAAGAAAAGCAGGTGACCCAACCGCCTATGCCCTAACCATTGAAGCACGCTTTAATCAAGATATGGTAATAGAAAAACCTATATCTAGCGAAGGTGAAAAGCCTGAAGTAAAACCTATAAATAATGAAATTCAAAGTTTTGTCTATACTGATAAGATAACCAAAGAGTCTTACGTTTTTGTCAACAAGCCAAACTTCCACCAAATTTCCCTTCGCACAAAAGCCTTTGTCAATCGCTATGAGCTAGTCCATCACATCAAAAATACATCTATCACTGGCTTTAGCTCGACACTCTTTTATGATAGTAAATTTAAAAACTACATCATAGGCTTTAGGGGAACTGAAACTGAGCTTAATGACTTAGTTTTGGCTGATGGCATGATAACCTTTTTAGGTGCAGGACTAAGCCAAATAGCCTCTATGGCTATGCTAAAAGGTGATATGTATGATGCTATAAGAGAGCATAAGCTAAATTTAAATCCAAACGATAAAAGCGAAGTCTCTAATCTTGTCTTATCAGGCCACAGCTTAGGTGGCCATCTAGCGCAGTCCTTTGCCTTTTTATACACTAAAGATGTAAAAGAGCTATATACTTTTAACGCTCCTGGCTTTGGTGGTATATATGCTAGTTTGCTCACTATATCTTTAAGATTTGTTAGCTTTATAGCTAAGGCAATACTAAAAGGTGTAAGGTGGATAGCAAGAGTGCTTGATCCAAATGGCTTTGTAGGAAAGATAGCTAGCTCTATCTTTAAAAAGATAAAGGGTATGTTTGGCTTTAAAGATGACAATAGCACACTAAAAGAGTGTGTAGATACTATCAAAGATAATGAGAAAGCTTGCAAGGAAGTAGGAGATAAAGAGGTAAGCTCTAATATCAATAAATCTAGCAAAGGAAGCCATGAAGTAGAGATACACCACTGCGATAGTGTCAGACATAAAATTTATGATAAAAATGACGAGGGACTATTTGACGCTAGTGATGATAGTGGTGAGGATAGCTTTAAAAGAGAGTGGAACCAACTCTATGAGCCAAGCACTTCGGTGATATCTGACCTTGGATTTAGATATGGACTAGAACCACTTACTAGAGTAGGTGATGGGGCAGAATTTGACTATAAAAATACAGACAAGCTACATCTTATAAATATATTAGTTGCCTAATAAAAAATTTAACAATCTACAAATAAAGCATAATAAATTAATAATATTATAAATATAATGACAATAAAATAAGCAAAATAAATTTTCTAAAAGGATATAGGATGAAATTTATAGGCATTATACTTCTACTGCTAACAAGCATATTTTTAATAGCCTGCTCTGCAAACCAAGCAAGCAATAAGATAAGCAACTCAGAACTAGAAAATTTAGCTAGTAAATATGGTGGGGTTTATATATTTAATCAAAAATTTGTTGAAGAGATAGAGAAAAGGGAAAGAGAAATAAAACTATCAGAAACAAATATGAAAGCAAATAAAGACAACTATAGAAATGAGCTTAATAAGGAATTTAAAAATACAAATTCTTTGTTATATAAACAATGGCAGCTTAAAAAAGATGAATATGCAAAAATGGTCTATAAAAAATATGGTATGAAAGATGATTATTTGACAGCCAAAGGAATTTTTATAGAAGATATGGTT
>NZ_POYX01000039.1:0-1571 GCF_002913865.1 Campylobacter concisus | reverse complement strand
AGTAAGCCTAGAGCGGCAAGATTTTAAGATAGATTTGGATGTTGTGACGAAATTTTCAGAAAGAATTTCACCAAATTTTGTCACAAATATAAGGCAAAGTATCGTGAGATGGGTTTAATGGTTGCCAAAGCAAATTTTATCCCAAAGCTGGATATTAAATTTTGCCGATTAGCTAGCTCTTTTTTAAAAATTTAGCGGCAAGATTTTAGGATAGATTTGGATGTTGTGACGAAATTTTCACACAAGATAAAACATCTAGTTTATCGAAGTGTGAAAATTTCTAACTCATTCAAAGATACTTAAAATCTAACGCCTATAAGTCTCTTGGATCGGCGATTTTACCTGCTATCGCTGAAGCCGCCACAACAGCCGAGTTAGCTAGATAAATTTCACTCGTTCTATCGCCCATGCGGCCGACGAAATTTCTGTTTGTTGTTGAGATACAGCGCTCATTTGCACCCAAAATACCCATATATCCGCCAAGGCAAGCACCACATGTTGGGTTGCTCACAACTGCGCCAGCTTCTATGAAAATGTCGATAAGTCCCTCTTTTTCAGCAGCTCTTGCGATCTTTTGCGTCGCTGGAGTGATGATGAGCCTTGTTTTGCGAGCTACTTTTTTACCTTTTAGGATTTGCGCTGCTATGCGAAGGTCGCTTAAACGGCCATTTGTGCATGAGCCGATAAATGCCTGATCGATAGCTAGATCGTCGCGAACCGCCTGTCTTACGCTCTTGCCGTTGCTTGGCAAAAATGGATATGCGATGACTGGATCAAGGTTTGTGACATCTATCTCTAAAATTTTGTCGTATTTTGCGCCCTCGTCTGAGTAGAAAAATTTTGGTTTATCGCGCAAATTTTTATATTTTAAAAACTCTTTTGTGATCTCATCAACCGCGATGATACCACTCTTTGCACCAGCTTCGATCGCCATGTTGCACATTGAAAATCTATCATCCATACTAAGCCCCTCTATCACCTCGCCGCTAAACTCAAGCGCCTTGTAAAGTGCGCCATCAACGCCTATTTGGCGGATGATCTCAAGGATGAGGTCCTTGCCATAGACGTGCTTATCAAGCTTGCCCTTAAAGACGACTTTGATACTCTCAGGCACTTTAAACCAGTTTTTGCCAGTGATCATCGCATAAGCTAGGTCGGTGCTACCCATGCCAGTGCTAAAGGCTCCAAGAGCGCCGTGCGTACAGGTGTGGCTGTCTGCGCCGATGATGACGTCGCCTGGGATGACTAGCCCTTTTTCAGGCAAAAGCGCGTGCTCAATACCCATATCTTTTTCGTCAAAATAGTTTTTAAGGTCGTGTTTGTAGGCAAATTCGCGTGAAATTTTGGCTTGATTTGCGCTTAGGATGTCCTTTGTCGGGATGTAGTGGTCCATCACGATGGCAAAGCTGTCTGGGTTAGCTAGCTTTTTAGCACCACTTCGCTCAAACTGCTTAATGGAAATAGGCGTCGTGATGTCGTTGCCTATGACCATATCGATCTTGCTCTCGATGATCTCTCCTGCGCTTACCTCTTTGCCAACGTGATCTGAAAATATTTTCTCGGTGATGGTT
>NZ_POYX01000038.1:0-2399 GCF_002913865.1 Campylobacter concisus | reverse complement strand
CTGATAAATCGCTCCTTCTTTTAAATTTATTATTTGGATCGCGAACAGTCAATGGATCTTTTGTGTTATTTCCATCTGTGTAATATTCAAAGTGAATCATATATATTGTGTATCCTGAAACAACATTAATATGTTGATTTCTATCATTTAATAATTTGCCAGTTTGCCCTAAGAATTGACCTTTTTTTACCCTATCTCCTGCTTTTACAGGAATGTTAACTAACTCCCCATATCTTATTATAATTTTTCGGCCTTTGAAATAATGCATAATGGTAACTTGATTTGTTTTACAATAAAAGAAGCTTGTATTTAAGACAATTCCATCTGCTATTGCAACAATCTCTGCATTCGCTAAAGTATATAAATCCCTACCCGCATGTCTTCTCTTGCCACCGCTTCTGCCACTACCAAAAGAGGCCTGATGTGCTCCTGGCGCACTAGCCCAGTAATACCTACTATGAACTCCATCTTTATCATTTAATGGCTTTACTTTAAGAGGGAAGATTATCTCATTATCCTCCTCAATAACTTCAAGGCTAACACTCTGGGTATTTTCTAGTTTAACTCTTTGCTTTACTTCATTAAATTTGGATATAAATTTACTTTTATTTTCACTATTTATTAAATTTATTCCATTTTGGAAATTAGATATTGAGCTTTTAGTGTTGTCACCTAATGCATAAATTTCCAGAAGTGCTCTAGCAGGTCTATTGCGATCATTTATAGAACAATAAGCCAACTCTTTTAACTTATGATCTTTATAAATACTTATGCTTTGAGAATTTATATTTGAGCTTATATAGTATCTTCCCTTGGCATTATCTGTTTTTTTAGTATCATTAATCTCATTAATAAAAGCATTTGACAAGCTTGCATCAAAGCTTAAACTCTTATCCGTATGCCCAAATTCATATATATAAAGTTTATTATTTTCATATTTTAGCTCCATAGGAACCCTAAAGTCTGCTCTTATATGTGTCTTACCATATCTTGTCTTATAAGATGGGCTTCTTAAATATGCAAAAAAAACTATTGTGCTGTTATTTTCTTTTAGTTTTTCAAGCAACTCCTTATCTTTTATGTCATTTTGCGGAGTAAAACTTATCTCTTTACCTTTAAATTTATCACCTTCTAATACTATATATCCTGTAGGATTATTATCTTTTATCTCTTTGTTGTATTCATCTTGTCTTATGATCTCATAAGCCCAGTTTATATCTTTATAGTTATCATCGCCTTTATTTGGTTTATACATTGCCTTTAGTTTAATAGCTTCTTTTACATTTAGCTTGCCTGTATTTTCTATAACAACATTAGTTATGTTATTTGCGATATCAACAAGTGAAGTTTTTAGATCATATGTAGTACTACCTTCAGCTTTTTTCTTTGCTTCGACTGATATAACGCCATTATCACTCATGCTATGAATTTCTTCTGTGGAGTGATCCTTACTAAGATCTCGTGAAGCTAATATCATCTTTGTAGTCTTTTTAAAAGCACTTTGATCTTTATCCTGTATAAGATTTATATTAAATTTAGCCGTATATGAGTCTTTATCTGCTTCATTGTCGCTAGAACCATTTTTTTCTAGATAGTAAGACTTATATACCTTTTTATCTTCTCCATTATGCAAATAAATTTTTTTGATATCTGTGCTGTTTTGATTTTCATCAGTGATAATTAAATCCGAAACAGTCAGATCGAAATTTCCTTTATGAGTAGTTGAAACACTTGGCTCTTTATCTGATAGTTTTAACTTTATATTAAACATTGAAGAAGCTTTATCGTTTCTTAGATTAAAGTTATTTTCTTTGGCAAAATTTAGTAGATTAAAGTTTAGGTTGTTAAAGAAATTTAAGGTTAACTTATTTGTATTATCAAAAAAATACTTTCCATCTTGAGAGACAAACTTGCCAGTATTATCTTTGTAAAGAGTTACCTCTGCACTTGTAGATGGAACTATAAATTTTATATTGTCGTTTTTATTTGTATTGTAAGGATTATACTTATAGTTAGTTAGTATGATCTTGCTCTCTTCTTTTTTTCCTGATGGATTTAAATTTACACAATCAAGATGTGTCTTATCCGCTAAGATGATGGTAAGTTTTGTATGTTTAGGCTGATATGGTGCTATTGGTTGAGCTGACTTATAAGGAAGTATTAGTAAAATTTCCTCTTTAGACTCTTCTTTAAATTCAGAATTTCTCTCTCGCTCTTCTAATGCCTTGTTTATCTTTGAGATGTTATTGGTGCCATCGGAATTTAAATTTACAACATATATATTTTTAAAATCAAAAACAGTACTTGTTACTTCTTTTATAAGAGAGTGCAATTTATTTAAAAAAGGCGCTACGGTATCTTTTATCTTGTTATATTTAAACGAAAAATGACTGGTAAGA
>NZ_POYX01000037.1:0-7363 GCF_002913865.1 Campylobacter concisus | reverse complement strand
CCCCTTAACAATCCCCTAACCCCGATAACGTTAGAAGTGGCATGCAATGGTGCTGGTGCACTGCATGCAGTTTATTCTAAAAAACCTACCTTAAATTTTAAAATTTTATGAACGAGTAATTTCGGCTCTAAAATTTGAGCTAAGCTATAGGCGAAGCCAAATTTTAGTAGTCAATTCTTGCGAGTGAATGAAAGTTTAAAATTTGCTTTTAGATATAAATTTGTCAAAAAGGGAGACAAGGGCTTAAATTTAATAAGCTGCCAGAGCGACCGAGTAAAATTTAAAAAATTGCAAAACATATCAATATTGATTAAATTTCAAACCAAAACGGAGTTAAATTTACCTCACCTTATAGTGCACGCTACCGCCATATGCGATATCTTCGGCTTTTACGTCATCGCTTGTTAAGATTTCACTTATCTTGCCGTTTGCTTCAAGCCTTTCTCTATTTTCCTGAGCGTCCTCTTGATAGCTATAAACCATCGCAACGCTCACCACGCCGCTAATGCCCTCTATCATCTTAAAAACTCTGATCTCATCTTCTATGCTCTCTGAGCTAACGACCACCACGATCCTATCTTCTGCGTCAGTGATGATCTCGCACTCTTTTAGCTTGCCTATCTCGCCTTTTACGCTCTCATTTTTATTATCCGTATAGACTATCAGACTTGAAATATTCATCTAACTCTCCAAAATAAAATTTTCTTCTCATAAGCAGAGGTTACGACCTCGTTGTCGCTTATGAAAACTATGCTATTTATCGTGCTTTGCCCAGTTTTTAGCATCGCGATCTTATCTAAAGTAACGCTATCAACTAAATTTACATCGCTCATCTCATCGCTCATATATGCAGCGATCTTGCCGTCACTACTAAGCCCCACGCCATAAACCAAAAAGCCAGTGTTTATCTTTTTTAGCGCTCCAGCAGAGAAGATGCCAACGATCCTGTCGGTGCCTCCACTTATCATGACGCCATTTTTATAGGCGATGTCGTAGATATTATCGGTGTGGATATCTAAAATTCTATCCATCTTTTTAGTGCGAACATTGTAAAAATAGACCTTACCACTCTCGCAAGCGATCGCTAGCGTGCCTCTGTCCTCGCTTATCTCCATGTCTGAGAGCATTGCGATTGATATTTTAAAACTATCATAAATTTCGCCACTTTTTAGGTTTAAAAAGTAAATTTCATTGCTAATTGATGCAAGTGCTATATGCTCATCATCTAAAAATAGAGCTTTTTTTATCGCTTGATTTGTTAAATTTATGCTTTTCATCTGCCCATCTTCTCTTATATAAAGTACCTTTGTAGCGTAGTCGCCCTCGCTTAGGATGAGTATCTTGCCATTTAATTCATCGACATTTAAAATTTTTGGCCTCTCATGGTCGCTCACATATGTTTTTATATCATCCATTTTGATGATCTCTTCAAATTTACTCTGCTTTGGATCGTAAATTTCGACCGTGCCGCCGTCAGTCGCTATGAAAAGTTTGCCTGAAATAAGTGTCGTGCTAAGCACGTTTGCGCTGGCTTCTATCTCTTTATACGGAGCAGAAATTTGGGCTGCAAAGATAAAATTTAGCAGAGTAAAAAGAAAAAACAAAGCTCTCATAAAGCCTCCATTTGAAGTGAATTTTTAAAACAAACATCAAAGCACTCGCCACAGCTTACGCAATTTTGATTGATTATAGGGCGAAAAACACCAAGAAACTCAACCGCTTTAAATTTACAAGCATCAAGGCAGTTGTAGCAAATCGTGTCATTCCACGCCAGACAGCTTGCTACATTTATGCTAACTTTAGCGTTTATGCTCTTTGGTGAGTTTAAATTTAGTGTTTCTCGGCCGCTACTTTGACAAGCCTTCGCACACTCTTCGCAAAAGTCGCAGCCTAGCTTTTTAACTTTAAAAACAACTCTTTCATTTTCAAAGCTAAGAAGCTCTTTTTCACAGGCACTGACGCAGCCAGCCTCACAGCCAGCGCAGTCAAATTCACCGCTAAAAAATGGTGGATTTATAAATTTGGGAGCAGGTTTTGCCCCCAAAATTTTGCTAAAAAGCTCTCGCCTGCTTTGCATTACTTAACGCCGTCATTTAAAACGTCTAGTAAATTTGACTTATGTGAGCCGTTTTTATCTCTAAAGTCAGGCTTAAATTTATTGCCAACAAGCTGAGTTACGCCATTTTGTTGCTCGACGTGGCAAGTTGTGCAGTTATATCTCTCATCATCAAGCTTGCCTGCAAGATCTTTTTTGTTTCTGATGTCATAAAGGTGAGAAGCTGGGATCGGAGTTGCTCCGCTATCTTTTGCAAACTCAGGCATGTGGCAGGTTACGCACATATTTGAATCTTTTGTGATAGGCACCAAGCCCTCAGTGTCGTGTGGGATAAATGGAGGTGCATTTTCAAAAGATCTGTCAAATCTCTTTGCCATACCCGCTGGCTCTTTTGTATAGTTGATGTCTTTTAAAACAACGTCTTTATCATCTAACAAATCGACATTTCTAAGGCCGATTTGCGAATCGCTAATGCTTGGATTGTTCAATGCACATGCCGCTAAAAAGGCAGCGCATAGTGCTCCAAGCGCCATTATTTTCATTTTCATTTTTCTCTCCTTAAATTTCTAATACTAAAATTTAGCGCCCCATCGCCGCAAACGTCGATGCATCTACCGCAGCTTATGCACTCGCTTGAGCTAACCGCTCGGCTCTCTTTGCCGATCATATCTAGCACTTGCACCTCTGGGCAGACGAGCTTGCATTTCATGCACCTTGTGCAGGCATCTGCGTCGTGTTTTACTCTAATGAGTGCAAATTTCGATATCACCGCGTAAAATGCACCAAGCGGGCAGACGTGTGAGCAAATTCCACGCTTTAGCACGAACATATCAAAGGCCACTATGCCAAGGGCGATGCCAATGGCGCTAACTGAGCCGTAGATGATGCCGCGCTGGATGATGCCAACAAAGCTAATGCTCTCAAAAGCTGGCAGTGAAAGAGCTAGGCTTAGGATAAGAGCAAGCGCTAGCAAGTAGTAGCGTAAATTTTTACTTACGTTTAAAATTTTCTCACCCTTAAAGCCAAATTTCTCTCTTAGCTTGTAAGCAATGTCGGTTAGTAAATTTACAGGGCAAACCCACGAGCAAAATGCTCTAGAAGCGATGAGCGCATAAAATGCAAAGACGATGATCGCGCCGATTGCCGCATTTATGCCTACGCTAAAGCTTGCTAGTAAAATTTGAAGCACCGCAAATGGATCGCTTAGTGGAATTTGTCCAAAAAGCAAAGATGAGCTTAAATTTCCGCTAAGTATCTTAACTCCATAAACATTTCCTAGGATAAATAGCACTAGGATGGAAATTTGAGTTATTCGTCTTAAGATTAAAAATTTCATAGCTCACCGCCATTTAGATAGTCAGTCGCCTTTTTGATGTCGAGCTTTATCTTGCTGTTGGCATCATCCACGCGCCTTTCATCTTCTTTTATCCAGCCTTTGACGTAGTTATCGCCAACTTTGCCAAGCACAACCTCGCGGTTTAGCACGGTAATGGCTGCTTTTTCGGTGATACAGGCTCGCTCGCACGCGCCACAACCCGTGCAGATATCGCTATCAACTACTGGGAGTAAAAACGCATGCTTTTGCGTCCTTTCGTTGCGGCGATACTCGAGATATAGGGCCTTATCTATGAGCGGACAAGATCTATAACAAGCGTCGCACTGTATGCCCCAGTATGCCACGCAGTTTTTCATATCGACCACTGCAACGCCCATTTTGGCTTTGTTGATATCGAGTTTGCCAGCTGTGCTAACTAAATTTGCATCCAGTGCCCCAGTCGGACAGGCTGGCACGCAAGGGATATGCTCGCACATATGACAAGGAATTTTTCTAGGCTCAAAATAAGGCGTACCGACGCTTATACCATCTTCAAGAGTAGCAAGTTTTAGCGTATCAAATGGACAGGCCTCTACGCAAAGCCCACACCTAATACAGCTTTTTAAAAACTGCTTCTCCGCTTTCGCACCAGGCGGTCTAAGAAGTACAAGCGGTGAGGCTTTGGCACTAAGTGACCATATAAAGCCTCCACCAAGTGCCAAAATCGCTGCCTTAGCTCCAAATTTCAAAGCTTCACGCCTACTTGAAAATTCCATATCAGCCACTTTTACGCCTTGTAAATTTTAACCGCGCACTTTTTATAGTCAGTCTCTTTTGAGATAGGGCAAGTAGCGTCAAGGCAGACTTTATTTATAAATACGTTTTCATCAAAGAAAGGCACATAGACAAGTCCTACTGGTGGCTTATTTCTACCTTTTAGATCTACTCTTGCTTTTACTTTGCCACGGCGTGACTCGACCCAAACGATCTCGTTTTGAAGCACGCCAAGCTTTTTAGCGTCATCTTCATGCATGTAGCAAAGCGCCTCTGGGACGGCTCTATAAAGCTCAGGAACACGCATAGTCATCGTGCCTGTATGCCAGTGCTCTAGAACACGGCCAGTACATAGCCAGAATGGATAATCTTTGCTTGGCATCTCGCATGGATCCATGTAAGGGCGGAAGAAAATTTTTGCTTTGTTTGCAAGAGGAGTTTTCTCTTGATTTTTCACGCCTTTTAGATCGCCTGTTGGAAGGGCTGCGTTTTTGTTGCCGTAGAATGCAAATTTATCATTTGGAGCGGCTTTTTTAGCGTATGGGTCAAATTTAGTGTTAAATCTCCACTGAGTCTCTTTACCATCGACAACTGGCCATCTAAGACCTCTTACTCTGTGGTAAGTGTCAAAGTCAGCCAGGTCGTGGCCGTGGCCAACGCCAAATTTTCTATACTCTTCCCAAAGATATTTGTGGATGAAAAATCCATATCCTTTAAATTCTTTACCATCTGAGCCGATCACTTTTCTGCTGTCGCCAAAGACTTCTGTGTTGTCATAGTTTTCCATGATCGGATCGTTTGCGCTAAATTTCTTAGCATCTTCATTTGCAAAAAGCACGTCAAATAGCGTATCTTCTTCGCTATATCCCATAGCTTTTGCAGCCTCAAGCACGCTTGGAAGTGTCACTTTGTCATTTAGCTTTTTCTCGCCCCAAACATCTTTTAGTTTAAAGCGCTTACTAAACTCAAGCATCTGCCAGATATCAGGCATCGCTTCGCCAACAGGGAGTACTTGCTGCCTCCAGTGCTGTGTCCTTCTCTCAGCGTTGCCGTATGCACCCCATTTTTCATAGATCATCGCAGTTGGGAGGATAAGGTCAGCTACTTTTGCAGAAATTCCTGGATAAGGGTCACTTACGACGATGAAGTTGTCCATTTCGCGAGCTGCTTTGATCCAGTGGTTTGCATTTGCAGTGTTTTGCCATGGGTTATTTACTTGAACCCAGATAAATTTGACCTTGCCATCTTCAAGATCACGCATCATTTTTACATAGTGTGAGCCTGGAGTGCCGTTTAATGTGCCAGCAGGTAGTTTCCAAAGTTTTTCAGTGATCTCTCTATGTTTTGGATTGCCAACAACCATGTCAGCTGGCAAGCGGTGAACGAATGTTCCAACCTCTCTTGCTGTTCCGCACGCACTTGGTTGGCCAGTTAGAGAAAAGGCACCTGAGCCTGGAAGTGCTTGCTTGCCAAGCAAGAAATGCACCATATAAGCTTGCTCATTTACCCATGTGCCGCGTTGGTGTTGGTTAAAGCCCATAGTCCAGAAGCTAACGACTTTGCGATTTTTCTCGATGTAAAGATCAGCAAGCGCTTTTAATTTTTTCTTAAATTCATTGATATCTTCGTTTGGATCGCCTTTTGCTACCTTAGCTGTAAAGTCAAGTGTGTAAGGCGCAAGAGCTTTTTTAAACTCTTCAAATGTTATTTGCCAGTGATCGCCAGCTTTTGCAGCATTTTTATTTTCCAGCGTATCGCCAGCTTTTAGGCCAAGGTAAGAAAGCGTAACGCCCTCAGCCTCGCTTAGCACCTTTGACTTCTCAGTCGCAGCTGTGTCTAGCTCGCTTGGAGCATATTTTTTGTGGTGGATGTCTGGACGAAGACCATATCCGATATCAACTGGGCCAGCTGTGAAGACGCAGTGTTTTTTAACAAATTCTTCATCTATCATCTCAGGGTGGTTATAGACTATCTCACGAGCGATGTAGTTCCAGATAGCAAGGTCAGATGACGGAGCAAAAATGATCTCTATATCGGCTAAATTTGACGTTCTAGTTGAGTAAGTGCTTAAATTTACGACCTTTACTCTATCAGGATCACTAAGCTTTCTATCGCTTACGCGCGCCCAAAGGATCGGGTGCATCTCAGCCATATTTGCGCCCCAAGCTACGATAGTATCTGTTAGCTCGATGTCATCAAAGCAGCCTGATGGCTCATCGATACCAAAAACTTGCATAAAACCAAGAACCGCACTTGCCATACAGTGTCTTGCATTTGGATCGATGCTGTTGCTTCTAAAGCCACCTTTCATAAGCTTAACAGCTGTGTAGCCCTCTGGGATAGTGTATTGACCAGAGCCAAGCACGCCAACGCCGTGAGGTCCTAGCTCATCATAAGTCTTTCTAAACTGAGCTTCCATCACGTCAAATGCTTGCTTCCAGCTTACTTGCTTGAATTTGCCTTTTTTGTCAAATTCGCCCTTTTCATTTACGCGTAAAAGTGGATGAGTGATCCTATCTTCGCCATACATGATCTTAGCGTTAAAGTAGCCTTTGATACAGTTTAGACCGCGATTTACTGGTGCTTCTGGATCGCCTTTTACAGCTACTATCTTGCCCTCTTTTGTAGCAACCATGATGCCACATCCGGTTCCACAAAATCTACAGGCAGCCTTATCCCAACGCCAGCCTTTTTCAGCTTCGCTTGCCGCACTTAGCGAGCTTGGCACAGCGATGCCAGCACTAGCACAAGCAGCACTAGCTGCAGCACTTTTGATGAAATCTCGTCGATTCATTTTTTCTCCTTCAAAGATTTAAAACAAGGTTAGATAGATATTAGCTTTGAAAAGCTTATTTACTCCTGATTTACGTAGATAAAAATTTCAATAAACTTAAGATATAAAATTACATATTAGTTTAAGAAAATTTATATAAATAGCCCATTATAAAAGAAGTAAGACGATAACTTAAACCAAATTTTTTACATATCTATAGGAATTGTACAAGTAAATCTTAAAAAAAGAAATTATAAAATTATTTAAATAGTTGAGTAGAAAAGTAACACATGAATTGGGCTAAATTTATCTTTTATTTAATCAAATTTATGCACGATGGAACAAGAAATTTTAAAATTTACAAGCGAACATACCACAACACCAAATTTTAAACTTGCTAGAGTTTTAATTCGCATGCAGTGCGAAGCACCAGTGCATGCTACCT
>NZ_POYX01000036.1:0-2456 GCF_002913865.1 Campylobacter concisus | reverse complement strand
GTCCCCTTATGATACAATGCCAAATCTACTCAAAAAGGTAGGCAATGAACGAAGTAGTAAAATATGCCAACGAGCTAAATAAAATGGGCTTTGCAAGCCTAAACCCTAACGAGCAAAATATCCTTTTTACAATCTTTACACTGATGAAAGACATTGAAGGCAACGAGCTAGACAAAGACCTAGATGAGATTTTAAAACTAGCCCAAATAGATAAGCGTAGCAATATTGAATACGTTGATGATTTGCTAGATAAATTAAAAAACCTGCAAGCCTTTGTATTTCGCTACAAAGACGATAAAACCGAGCAATATATACAAGAAACAATATTTCCTAGAGTAGCTATCGATCAAAAAAAGAATAGCCTAAAAGTAACTATAAACCCAGCTTTTAAGCAAATGTATTTAGCCGTATATAAGAACTTTACTTTATATCAGCTAGCCGAATTCGCCGAAATACCAAGCACTTACGCAAAGACGATTTATAGATGCTTAAAACAATTTCACGATACTGGAGTTTGGAGCATAGGCTGGAAAGAATTTAACGAGCTTTTAGAAATTCCAAAAAGCTACCGAGCACGAGATGTAGATAGAAGAGTTTTAGCTCCAGCTATAAAATACTTATCAGAGCCTGGACTTTTTGACCCTGAACGAATACCATTTAAGGGGCTAAATTTTGAAAAAGTCAAGGACGGCAAGAAAATAGATCGAATAGTTTTTGCCTTTCAAAGAAAGGAGCAAAACAAGTCTTTAACTGAAAACTTTATACTCAAGCTCCAGCAAGAAAATCAATCAAGACTAGAATTTCTAAAAGCGGAAGTAAAAAGAGCCGATGATTTCTTTCGCAATACATGGCTAAAATATAATCCGCCAAAAGATGGCAAAGAACCACAACGCTACGGAATAATCCAGAAAATATTTTTAGACGAAGGCGAAAAAATAACTTATGAAGTGGCAATCTATTATAAAAAGCCTGCCCTAATAAATTCAAATTTTGTGGAAATAATTCACTCAACTTTTAATAATTTAGACGAAATAGTAGGTTTTATAAAAACTAAAAAATGTTAAATAATCTCTCAAAAATTTAAATCACTTTTTTTCTATGAACTTATAAGAATCTTAAAAAACCTAGTAATTTTTGCTAGGTGAGAGCGTAAGCGACCCAGTATCTTTTTTCCCGTATGAATATACGGATTTTTGAGAAAAAAGATGTATCCTGCACTAGAACAAATTTCATAAATTTCTGACTTAAAAAACAAATTTTCTCAAAAATACGCATGGTTTTTGCGCCAAGATAAATACAAATTTTCCCAAAAATCCAACCAAAAAAAGGGTGATGAAAAAATTTTTTCTCAAAAATACGCATGGTTTTTTAAGTATCGGTTAAGATTTTTCTATGATTTTGCATGGATGGCTAGATCATGGCTTACAAATTTGGCTACCAGCTGGAGCTGTTTTTTTATATATTTTTTAGCAAATGCCCTATTTTAGGGCTTTGTAGCTCATGTTTTTTCTATGAAATTTAATAATAAATCCCATATTTTAGTCGCTTTTAGAATGTGATTTGATATAATTTTGATAGAGGTTAAAGCCAAAGGGTGCGACCTCTGGCTTTAAATTTCGCCTCGGAAAGGCGGTGATTTGAATGCCGTTTAACATCTTGATTGTAATTATAGCACTTTGTTTGCTAGTTACAAAGGCTTCTTAAGCCTAGCCCCCCTAGTGGGGCTTCAAGAGTTAAAGCCCTTTGGTTTCTTATCGAGCTTTTGTAACGATAAAACAAATTATCGCTATAATAGCGAAAAGTTTGAATCTAAACTTTAGCATATATGCCTCCTTCCCGAGGTGAAAATATTGAGCTAGAAGTGCCAGCTTCTAGCTCTTACCCTCTAAAATCTGCATTTAAGAGTAGAACTCAAAAACACAAATATAATTTTACCGCCTTTTGTCAAAAAGAAAAAGCTCAACGAGGTTGAGTAGCCCAGGAATTTTCAAATAAGCGCCCCTCGAGCATTTGCTCGCCTATGTGCTAGAGCTTTGCGGAGCGATAGCGACATTGCAAAGCGTAAAACTCGCGGACGAAAATTGCGCTAGCAATTTGAGCGCTGCTGAAGCGTCCGAAATTTTTAGTCAGATTTTTTCAAAAAAATCGATTTGCAACCATCTTTGTTATTATTGTATATCTTGTTATATATTGTAGGGGGGTCGCTAGAGCCGTTGTAGTAGGGGCTACAGAAGTCATAAGGGGACATAATTACGCAGATAAGGGGACATAATTACGCAGATAAGGGGACATAATTACGCAAAAAATAAGGGGACTATTGACTTAATTTGTCCCCTTATGATACAATGCCAAATCTACTCAAAAAGGTAGGCAATGAACGAAGTAGTAAAATATGCCAACGAGCTAAATAAAATGGGCTTTGCAAGCCTAAACCCTAACGAGCAAAATATCCTTTT
>NZ_POYX01000035.1:0-28244 GCF_002913865.1 Campylobacter concisus | reverse complement strand
TTTTTCATTTCCGCAAGGAAAATTTAGAAAAAAAGAGTTGTTTTTAGAGCTTAAATCTAAAAAATATAAAAGGAAAGTATATGAAAAAAGTTTCATTATTTGCATTGAGTGGTATTGTTGCACTAGCATTACTTGGATGTGAGGGGGGGTGGCGCATAGCCTAAAAGAAGTATGCGACAATCCAAAAAAACAATACGAAAGCCTGGAAGCAAACGTATATTATAAATTTATAGAATTTGCAATAGGACCAGGCAAAGATTCTCCAAAAGGAAATTATATAGAATTCTATGATGCAAATGGAGATGAAAAAGTGCATATACTCCAAAACCCAAGTGACCTAATGGGATATAGAATAAGATATGTCAAAAAAGAAGGTGAAATTTTTAAACTAAAAGGCGAAAATCCTAAATGTTTTGGTGACAGTGTTCATATAAAACTAATCAGAGAAGAATAAATAAAATAATAGTATCTTACTACTCGGCTGATAGTAAGATACTATGAAAAAGGTAGCTAAAATGCCAGGGCAAAATTTAATCCTAGCCATAACGATTTTTGTTTTTATATGTGCATGTTTTATGGCGCATAGGGATAATAAAAAGAATTTGCAAAAAGATAAATAATTAAATTTGCAAGGTGGCAAATCAATTTGCAAGAGCAAATTTGCGTTGTTTGGCTTTAAAAAGAATAACTAATGCTAAGATAAATTTATCCTAGCTGTAACGACCCTATTTTAGTAGGCACACTAAACCGCTAGCAAGATGAAATTTAGCTTTGATGAGCGCATCCAGACAAATGTGGTGGCAAATTTCACGCAAATTTATGAGTATGAAAATTTACATATCAAAAAGGGCGAGCGTCTAGGAATTTCGAGCTTGGCTCAAACATTGTCATACTTGGCGAGAAATGCAACCAAGTATAATCTCTTTGAAAATAAAGAGCTAAAATTTACTGAGGCGATCAGACTTATAAAATAAATACGCTAAGCATATAGGTAAATTTTTATACTTGGTCAATGTTGTTTATTAGGATTGGTCTATTTGCCTAAACTTTGGTGGTGTTTTCACGTGTTCATTATATAAGCCTAAAACAGTATCACAGTTTTTGATCCATAAACTCATAGTATTTAAAATTTATCATAGACGTGAAAGCTTGTAAGAGATAGTGAGCGCATTATTTTATCTATCGAAATTTCTCTAGGCTTTACTTTTTCTTAAGACTGAATTGGCTCATAAGATTATGACTTATCGTATTTTTAAAAGAATTTTATTAACTTGCAACAAAGAAGCTTAAATTTGCCTTGCAACCCAAGGCTTGAATATTTTATGTATAAATTTTAGCTATTTAGCCCAAAAAGGGCTAAATTTAGACATTAAACCTAAAGTGCATCACGTCGCCATCTTGCACGACATAGTCTTTACCCTCAAGTCTCATCTTGCCAGCCTCTTTGGCTCCATTTTCGCCGCCATGTGCGATGTAGTCATCATAGCTTATCACTTCAGCTCTGATAAAGCCTCTCTCAAAGTCATTGTGGATGACACTTGCTGCTTTTGGCGCTTTCCAGCCATTTGTGATCGTCCAAGCCCTAACTTCCACGACGCCAGCGGTGAAATAGCTTATCAAATTTAGCTTTGCAAAAGACGTTTTGATGATCTTTTCAAGACCGCTCTCGCTCGTGCCAAGAGATGCCAAAAACTCGTGTGCCTCCTCATCGCTTAGACCTATTAGCTCCTCTTCGACCTTGGCGCAAAGCTTGATCACCTCGTGATCTGAGGCTTTAGCATACTCTTTTAGTGCTTTTACAAATTTATTATCTTCGCTAAGTCCCTCTTCATCGACATTTGCGCCATAAACTACCTCTTTAGCACTTAGAAGTCTTAGCTCTTTGTTGAGTGCTAAAAACGCCTCGCTATCTCTTTGCTCAAAGCTACTTGCGCTTTTGCCATCATTTAGGTGAGCTAAAAGCAAATTTGCTATCTCAAGCGCCTCTTTAGCGCCTTTTGCATTTGCTTTTGCCTCTCTTGTGAGCTTTTCTATCTTTTTGTTTAGCTGCTCGATGTCAGCTAGTATCAGCTCGGTTTGGATGATCTCGATGTCTCTTACTGGATCGACGCTACCCTCGACGTGAGTGATATTTTCATCCTCAAAGCAGCGAACGATGTGTAAAATAAGCTCGGTTTCTCTAATGTTTGATAAAAATTTATTGCCAAGTCCCTCGCCTGAGCTTGCCCCTTTTACAAGGCCTGCGATATCGACAAATTCGATGGTTGAGTATTGAATTTTATTTGGATTTACTATCTTTGCAAGCTCGTTTAGGCGCTTATCAGGCACTGGCACGATGGCTTTGTTTGGCTCGATAGTGCAAAATGGATAGTTCGCACTTTCTGCGTTTTGTGCCTTTGTAAGTGCGTTAAATGTTGTTGATTTGCCCACATTTGGTAGGCCTACTATTCCAACTGAAAGTCCCATCAATTCTCCTTACTAAGTGCTTGTAAAAAGTATAAATTCATCCTAACGCCAGCCCCGCTCGCACCTGCTTGGTTGTATCCCCAAGCCTTTTCTCGGTATGCTGGGCCTGCGATATCAAGGTGTAGCCACTTGTCTTTATGCTCATCTTTGATAAATTTAGCTAGAAACATGCCAGCTGTGATCGCGCCGCCATATCTGCTTGAAGCGCAGTTGCTAACGTCTGCGATCTGGCTTTTGATAAGTTCGCTAAGATAAGGGTTAAAATCAAGCGTAGTCGCTAGCTCGCCACTATCTTTTATCTTGTTTTTAAACTCGCTTTTTAGGCTCTCGCTGTTACCCATGATGCCTGTTGTGTATTCGCCAAGTCCCACGACGCAAGCGCCAGTTAGGGTTGCCATGTCGATTAGGATGTCTGGCTTAAAGTCTTGTGCGTAGCTTAGGCAGTCAGCCAGCACCAAGCGTCCCTCTGCGTCGGTGTTTCTCACCTCTATGCTAACGCCGCTTCTTGAAATAAGCACGTCATCAGGCTTATAAGCGTTGCCACCGATCATGTTTTCAGTCGCACCTAAAATGGCGTGAATTTCAAATGGCAAATTTAGCTCCGCTGCACCTTTTATGATGCCAAGAGCTGCTGCTGCGCCGCTTTTGTCTGATTTCATTGTTAGCATATAGTCAGCCGGCTTCAAGCTAAGGCCGCCACTATCGTATGTTAGGCCTTTGCCAACAAAGATGATGCGTTTTTTAGATTTTTTAGGCTTATAGGTTAGGTGGATGAGCCTTGGTTTATGCACGCTTGCGCGATTTACTGCCAAAAATGCGTTCATATTCTCTTTAGCTAGAAATTTCTCGTCATAGACCTCGCACTTTATGCTTGCGATGTTTTTGGCTAAATTTAAAGCGTCCTGCGCCATCTTTTGTGGTGTGTAAATTTCTGGAATTTCATTTACGATATCTTTTGTGAAATTTGTAGCACTTGCTATTATCTCTGCCTCTTTAAAGCCCTCATTTGCAGCTTTTAGATCGATCTTTTGGGCGCTAAATTCCTCTGTGCTAAAGATTACCTTTTCAAGGGTGTATCTCTCTTTTTTCTCTTTATACTTGTTAAATTCATAGCTTCCAAGCAAAAAGCCCTCAGCTAGCGCCTCAAAGCTTAGTTTTTGGCACTGCGCTACGTAAGAAGCTAGTTTTATGCTCTTGATGTTTAGCGATTTTAGTGCGTTATAAGCTTTAGCGGCTGCAACCCTAAGCTCGTCAAGATCAAGCTTAGAAAGTGGCACGTAGGCTCTTTTTGCCTCGCTTAGGATAAGGACGCTCTCGCCTTTGTAATTGTTAAATTTAATAGCCTCTTTATCGCCTATAAATTTATGTTTTAACTCCTTATCAACTACGAAAATTAGTTCAATATCAGCTTTTATGTCTTTTAATTTTTTATCAACTATTTGAAACTGCATGTCTTCTGTCTCTCCTTTCGTTTAAAATTTTATTTTCGATGCGTTTAAATGCATAGATCAAAAGCCCCATAAATATAGCAACCACTGGGATAGCGACGTACCAGTGCTCTTTTGCTTCTTGCAAAAGCACAAGTATATGCTCGCCAAGTATCCAAGCAGGTATGGTGGTGATCGCCGCCCAGCACCAAGCGCTGATCAAATTTATAAAGGCGTATTTTTTAGCGTCATAGCCAGTAAGCCCTATGCAAAGCGGTATGATGACACGAAAGCCATACATATAGCGTTGCAAAAAGATGATCGGCCAGCCATATTTTTTCAGCATTATGTGTGCCACTGCAAATTTTCTCCGCTGCGTGTGAAGCCTTTTTGCGATATATTTTTTATTGTAACGCCCTAAATAAAAGTAAATTTGATCTCCCACAAAGCCTCCAAGTCCAGCCACAAAGATAGCAAGTGCGATGTGCATGTGCGTGGTGTGAGCGAGAATTCCAGCCATTATTAAGGCCATCTCGCCCTCCATGATACACCAGACAAAAAGTATGATGTAGCCGTACTCTTTAAGCAGTTCTATAAAAAACTCTTCCATTCTAAACCTCTAAAACGCTGTAAATTTTAGTAAGCGACTTTAGCTTTTCGCTACCTTTTAGATCGACTAGATCTATGAGAAAGCACGCTTCTACGCAAGTTGCGTTAGTTTGATTGATAAGCTCAACTGAAGCTTTTGCAGTGCCTCCAGTGGCTATGAGATCGTCCATTAAAAGCACTCTAGCGCCTGCTTTTTCTCCAAAAGCATCGATGTGAATTTGCACTTCATCGACGCCGTATTCTAGGCTATATTTTTGAGAAAGCGTGATAAAAGGCAGTTTTTTTGGCTTGCGAATAGGCACAAAAGGCAGTCTTAGCCTTGCTGCAAGCGCTGCGCCAAAGATGAAGCCACGAGACTCGATGCCAGCGATATAGTCGATATTTGCATCCTCATATCTAGCCACCAAATGATCTATCAAAAAGTTAAATGCCTCTTTATTGTTTAGCAGTGTCGTGATGTCGCGAAAGACTATGCCAGGCTTTGGAAAGTCGTTTATGCAGCGAATAGAGTTTAGTAAAAATTCTTTGCCTTTTTGATCTAAAATTTTCATAAATTTCCTTAAATTTGAGGTTATAGTAGCGCTTCGATCTTGCCTTCAAGCTCACGGATGCGTTGTCTTAGCTTGTCGTTTTCTAGGCGGTACTGGGAGTTTCTTGTGCGAAGTGAGGTAACGTCATTTTTAGTTTTGTTTAGCTCGTCTGTCAAGATGTCGATGTTACCTAGACTTCGTTGGAGTTGGATCTGAAATTTTCTTATGACGACCTCGGTATCTTGGAGGTTATTTTTCATAAAATCTTTTGTCGCACGCTCTTTTTTTAGAAGCGTTTTGAAGTAAAAAACCATGACGGTTAGGTAGATCGCAGCACAAACAAGAGCGGTAAAAACGATCCACTCGCCTATCATTTGCCTGCCTCAAGCTCGATTTTTTTGACTCTTCTTTCGTGTCTGCCGCCTGCAAACTCAGTCTTTAAAAAGGCTTCAACCGCCGATATAGCCACACCTGCGCCGATCACTCTTGCACCAAAGGCGATGACATTTGAGTCGTTGTGCTCTCTAGCAAGCCTTGCGGTAAATTCGTCGTGACAAAGGGCACATCTTATATTTTCATGCCTGTTTGCGGCGATCGAGATGCCTATGCCTGTGCCACAAACTAGCACGCCGTAGCAGTTAGGCTCAAGTTTGCTCGCTAACAAATGCGCATAATCAGGGTAATCAACGCTATTTTTATCGTTTGTACCAAGATCAACCACTTCGTATCCAAGCCCTTTAATGGCCTCTTTAAGCTCGTTTTTTAGCTCAAAACCAGCGTGATCGCTAGCTAAGAAAACTTTGTCTATCTTCATGAAAAGTCCGTTAAATTTTTTGTTGATTATAGTCAAAGTTGCATTAAAATAAAATTTTACTCTCAGCCAAAATGAAGCTATAATTTACCAAAAATTTAAAGGAGAAAATGTGAAAAAAGCACTCTTTTTAGTGGCTTCTACGCTAGCCTTTGCAGATGAAAATCTAATAGAGATCTATACAGATCAAACCATCATCACTCAAAAATTTAGTGACGCAAACAGCTCTTTTAGCGCCTTTGTGCCAGAGGGTGTGGAGAGTGAGAGCATCACTATAAATGGGGATTGTGACGCGAATGCTAATCTAAAAAAGATCAGCGAAGAAAATAGCCAAAGTTACATAAAATGGAAGCAAGAAGTTGTAAATTTAAATAATAAACTTGGGGCGCTAAATGCAAGAGGTAGGTTTATAGAGCAAGCTTTGGTAGGAGAAAACAAAAGTAACGATGTGACAAAAAGAGCTGATGAATTTTATAAATTTAGCCTAGAAAATATCGAGAAAATTTCAGCTGCTAAAAGTGAGCTTGAAGCGCTTAAAGAAAATGAGCCAAAAAGCGAGATGGCTGGATTTTTGCAGCTTGATATGAAATTTGCTTGCAGCCCAAAAGAGGCGACGCTTTCATATATGGATGATGAGGCCCCAAAGACGCTAAATGAAATTTATGCAGACACAAAAAACAAAAACATCTTGATAAAACAAGAAATTTTACTCACAAACCCATTTGCCAGTGATGTTAAAAATTTAAAGCTCGCTATCTATCCGACCAGATATCAAAAGGCGCTTGCTCCAAGTAAATTTTACCCTTGGTACGAGGAGAGCGAGGCTGAAGCTGATGGCTACGGCGCTTCAAAAAATATGCTAAGAGCTGCGAAAGTCGCCGCTGAGGTCGCTGATATGCGTGTGCAAAGAGATGAGAATGAGTTTGCCAAAATTTGGAAGATAGATGGGATAAATTTAGCAAAAGGTGAGAGCAAATATATAACTTATGATACGCAAAAAATGGATGCAAATTTTAGCGTTTTTGCTGATTTTTACGGCTCTCTAAAGGCATATAACGTAGCTAGCTTTAAGCTAAATGATGATCTAACGCCAGCTAAAACGCAATTTTACGTTAATGGTGTGAGTGTTGGCAGTCCAAGCGAGTTTGAGATGAAAGCTAAAGATGAGCCAGTGCAGTTATTTTTAGGACAAAACGAGCTAATCGAGCTTAAAAAAGAGCGATTAAATAAATTTAAAAAGAGCTCGCTTCTTGGCAAAGACCGCATAAGCGAAGAGGGCTATGAGATAAGTGTTAAAAATAACTCAAGTAAAAGTGTAGATGTCACTTTAGTTGATCGCGCACCAGTATCTGCTGACGAGGCGGTAAAGGTCGAGATAAAGGGCTTTGATAAAAAAGATATCAGCAAAGATGGCAAGGTGGAGCTTAAATTTAGCCTTGCGCCAAAAGAGGAATTTAAAAAAGAGTACTCTTATAAGATCACAAAGCCAAAAATTTAGAGCAAATTTGCTCTAAATTTAGCCATTTATAAAGGCGCTTGCGATTTCTAAAACGTATCTTGTCGGATAAAAGATAGTATCTTTTAAAGGCGAGATGAGGATGATGATAAGGATGACAAAGCCATATCTTGAGATGCCCTCAAGCTTTTCAGCTAGTGCGTGAAAGCCAAAATTTCTAAGCGCATACTCGAGTGCGTGAAAGCCGTCAAGTGGCGGGATCGGATAGAGGTTAAAGATGGCTAACATCAAATTTAAAAGCGCAAGCGTAAATAAAAACTGAAGTAAAATTTCAAAGGTTTCTATGTTTAGCAAAGCTTTTAACACAAAAAGCGACAAGATGCCTAGGATGATGTTGTAACAAATGCCAGCTAGACTTACGTAGATAGCTGCCTTGTATCCGCCATTTCGCACGACTGTGTAGGTATTTACAGGCACTGGTTTTGCCCAGCCAAACATCATGCCAGTGCTTAGATAAAGCACCAGTGGCACGATGATAGTGCCAACAAGATCGATGTGTTTTATGGGATTTATGCTAAGTCTGCCAAGGCTTTTTGCGGTGTTGTCGCCAAATTTATAAGCGACATATCCGTGCGCGATCTCGTGACCGACGATGGCGATTATTAAAGAGAGGACGATAGTGGTGACTTTTATGGGATCAAAATTAGTGAAGTCCATCGACTTCTCCCTCTTTTAGAGCTTGTTTTGTGAAAAACTCATCATTTTCTATCGTATCTACAAAGCGTCCGATACGCTCCCAGCGCACATTGTAGTTATTGTCCCAGCTAAAATAAATAAACCAAGGCTGACCAACAATATCTTTGTAAGCCACGCTTCCCCAAAAACGGCTATCGTTTGAGTGGTCGCGGTTGTCGCCTATCATAAAGTATTCATCTTTTGGCACTTTGACATAAAAAGCGTTAAAGTTAAAATTTGGATTTTGCGGTAGTGAGCTAATGAGCGCTGGCTTCATAAAAACGTTTGATTTGTTTGTATTTAGCATGAAAACCATCTGCTCAAATAAATTTACATTTTCGTCGTAGTGGATGCCACTAAATCTATATGGCTCTTTTATGAAAAGTTTGCCATCAAGCTCGGCTATGTCGCTGCATGAGTAGCCAAATTTACTCTCTTTGCCATTTAAATTTTCACGGCAGTTTGCCTTTATGAAGCTATCTCCCTCTTTTGGGCGCAGATAGAGGGCTTTTTCAGTAAAAACGATCTCGTCATCGCTAGTTGCAAAGCAGCGCTTTACAAAGTGAGTTTTCTCATCGTTTGGATAGCGAAAAACGACTATATCGCCCCTTGCAGGACCATCGCCAGTTATAAGGTGACCATTGTCATTTAGCTCAGGTAAAATTTTCACCTCAAGCCATGGAATTCTTGGCGTTGGTATGCCATAAACATACTTTTTAGCAAATAAAAAATCCCCAACCAAAAGTGTGTTTTTCATCGAACCAGACGGGATTACAAAGGCTTGAGCTACAAAGAAAATGACAAGCAAAACGATGATAACCGTGCCTGTCCAGCTCGAGCAAAAGTCATAAAATTTAGTAAAAGCTCTCTTCATTATCTCACTCTTTAATTTTTAGC
Source organism: Campylobacter concisus (assembly GCF_002913865.1). Lineage (GTDB taxonomy): Bacteria > Campylobacterota > Campylobacteria > Campylobacterales > Campylobacteraceae > Campylobacter_A > Campylobacter_A concisus_AM. Next base: position 19,313 of record NZ_POYX01000035.1, on the reverse strand, counting down.
TATCTTTGCCTGTGCAGCAAGGATGGTGTTGTTTAAAAGCATGGCTATGGTCATAGGTCCAACGCCGCCAGGAACAGGCGTGATATATGAGCATTTTGGTGCGACCTCTTCAAAATCCACATCGCCCACAAGCCTGCCATCATCAAGTCTGTTTATGCCCACATCAACGACTACCGCGCCATCTTTTACCATATCAGCCTTTAAGAAAAATGGCTTGCCAATGGCTGCAATGATGAGGTCAGCATTTTTGCAAATTTCTTTTAAATTTTTAGTCTTGCTGTGTGTCACCGTAACCGTTGCAGAGGCATTTAGGAGTAAATTTGCCATAGGCTTGCCAACGATGTTGCTTCTGCCGATCACCACCGCATTTAGTCCAGCTACATCTATGCCATACTCTTTTAAAATTTCCATCACGCCAAGCGGTGTGCAAGGCACGAAGCCATCAAGCCCGCTAACAAGCTTGCCAACATTTACAGCGTGAAAGCCATCTACATCTTTTCGCGGATCGATCGCTGCGAGCACGACATTTGTATCGATGTGTTTTGGTAGTGGTAGCTGAACCAAGATACCATGGATGCTATCGTCTAAATTTAGCACGTTTATAAGGGCAAGTAGCTCGTTTTGGGTTGTATTTTCGCTTAGACGGTGAGCTACGCTTTTTATGCCGTATTCGTTGCAGGCTTTTTCTTTGGCTCTAACGTATGTTTGAGATGCCTTATCTTCGCCGACTAATACCACAGCCAAGGTTGGCTCGACACCAAATTTCTTTAGCTCATCAGCTCTTACTTTTACGCTTTCTTTGACCTTTAAAGATACGGCTTTTCCGTCTAAAATTTTCATATTCGATCCTTACTTAAAAGCTTTTTTAATCACAAGGGTGGTATCATACCTAAAAATAAATTAAATTTTTAAAAGAGAGGTTTATGAGGTCTGTTTTTTTGATTTTGCTATTTTGCGTGGCGATTTTTGGAGCTGATTTTATCACAAAGACCGAGTACGCCAAGATGCTCTACCTAAATCCACGTGGCATAGGCTGTGATAAATGTCACGGCGCAAAGGGCGAGGGTAGCCTGATCTCTAAATATAAGCACTTTGACAAAAAGGCAAACAAAACAGTAGATGATGAGCTTAGAGCACCAAAGATAAATGATATAGAATTTGAAAGCTTTAAAGCAGCTCTTACAAAGCCAAAAGGTGTCATGCCAAGCTACTTTTTGACAGACGAGGAGACAACCATCCTTTATGAATACATCACAAATCAGATGAAACCTCCCGCAAAAGTGGCAAAATCGCAAAATTTAGCCAAGCCAGCCACACCTGCTGCTACGCAAAAACAGCCTGAATCCACTAAAACTGCGCCTGTTGCAAAGCCAGTAGAGCCAGCCACCGCGCAGGCACAAAAGGCCCCAGTAAAACCAGCTGATCCTGTAAAACCAGCCAGCACGCAGGCACCAAAACCGCCAGTAAAACCAGTAACAAATCAAAAAGATAATCAAAAGACAAATTTAAAAACACAAAATCAAAAGGATAAAAAATGACAAATAAAGAGGCATTTAGTGAAGCTAAAAAATATATCCCAGGCGGCGTAAATTCACCTGTTCGTGCATTTGGCAGCGTTGGTGGCGAGCCTGTGATGATAGATCACGCAAAGGGTGCTTATCTATACGACGTCGAGAGCAAAAAGTACATTGACTTCATCCAAAGCTGGGGTCCGCTCATCTTTGGTCACTGCGACAAAGACATAGAAGAAGCGATCATCTCTGCTGTAAAACAAGGCGTATCTTATGGCGCTCCCTCACCAAAAGAGACCGCTCTAGCAAAGCTAATATGTGATGAGTTTAAACAAATAGACAAAATTCGCTTCGTTAGCTCTGGCACAGAGGCTACTATGAGCGCTATCAGAGTGGCTAGAGGGTATGCCAAAAAAGATGGTCTTATCAAATTTGAAGGCTGCTACCACGGACACAGCGACGCACTTCTTATCAAAGCAGGAAGTGGCGCTACGACATACGGCAATGCTTCAAGTGGCGGCGTGCCACAAGATGTTGTGAAAAACACATTTTTAGCTATCTACAACGATATAGAGAGCGTAAAAGCCATCTTTGAAAACAATAAAGACAAGATAGGCGTCGTCATAATCGAGCCTATCGCTGGAAATATGGGGCTTGTGCCAGCTGATAAGAAATTCTTGCAGGAGCTTAGGGCGCTTTGCGATAAATTTGGCGCTGTGCTCATTCTTGATGAGGTTATGAGCGGTTTTAGGGCTTCTCGCCTTGGCTCATATCCATTTCACGAAGTAGATGCCGATCTTGTCACATTTGGCAAAGTTATAGGCGGAGGCATGAACGTCGCTGCATTTGGCGGTAAGGCTAAGATAATGGACTGCCTAAGCCCAGAGGGCGCTGTATATCAAGCAGGCACGCTAAGTGGCAACCCAGTGGCGATGAGCGCTGGTATAGCGGCTATTTCAAAGATAAATAGCGACGTAAATTTATACGCTAGACTTGAAAAACTAGCTAAAAAGCTAATGGACGGCTTTAAAGAGGCAGCAAAGAGTGCTGGTATCGCTATACAAACCGATGTTCGTGGCTCGATGTTTGGCTACTTTTTTACAGAGCACGCCGTGAAAAACTACGACGATGCGCTAAAGAGCGATACAAAACTCTTTGCTAAATTTCATCAAGCGATGCTTAGGCGCGGAATTTATCTTGCGCCTAGCCAGTTTGAGACTGGATTTATCTGCGATGCGATGAGCGAAGCGGATATCGATCTTGCGATAAGCGCAGCTAAAGAGGCATTTTTGGAGATAAAAGCTTAATGGCAAAATTTAAGATAAAAGATATCGTTGCTGGCGCTGAGCAGCTAAGCCTTGGTATATCGATGGTCGTGGCTGTGGTGATCGGCACTGGGTTGGGGTATCTTGTAAAAAAGGCTACAAATTTCACGCCAGCGCTTTGGATAGGGCTTGCCTTTGGCATCGCAGCTGCCATTTTAAACGTCTATAAGGCCTATAAAGCGCAGGTAAAAAGCTTAGATGAGCTAAAGGATGAGGCTAGATATAAAGGCTATAAAAAAGACGATGATGACGAGGACGATTAGCAGGCTTTTTATTTGCTACTTTGCGCTTTGGCTCGCCCTTAGTGTGGTTGGCAAATTTATATCAAATCAATTTTTTATAAGCTCGCAAATTTCATTTTTTGCCTCGCTTATCATCCTAACGGCTAGCTTTTTTGCCTATAAAAACCGCATAAATTCAAGGCTAGAAAATGCAAGAGAGGAAATTTTAGCCAAGATAGAAGAAGAGGACGAAGAAGATGATGAAATTTTGCCCCAAAATGAGGCAAAAGAGCTTAGTCTAAAAGATGAAAAAGCAAGGCTAAAAAAGCAGAAATTCTCATTTAAAGATAAAAGCTTTGTGGTGGCATTTATGCCTTATCGCTTGGTTGCATATGCGATACTTTTTTTTGGATTTATATTTTTAAAAAATGAAAATTTACTAAACGTGCCTGGCTTTTTAGTGGGGCTTGCTCCGATGCCTATTGGAGCTTTTATCTTTGGGATAATGCAAAATAATTTAAAAAAGGACGAAGATGGCAAGTAGCTTTAGGATCATTCGCTCGATGGGACCGCTATTTTTAGGCATGAGCCTACTTTTTATAGGCAATGGCCTAGTCATCGCATCTTGTAGTGCGCTTCTTAAACAAAATGGCGTAGGCGAGCTTGCGATTGGACTAATTAACACTGGATTTTTTATAGGAGCGTTAATTAGCACGATCACAGCGCACAGAGTGATCTCAACCACCGGCCACATCAGAGCTTTTGCTATCTTTTCATCTATATTTGCAGTCTCAGCCATGCTTCACGCCATAAGTGAAAATTTGATCTTTTGGGCGATTTTGCGAGCCTTTTTGGGATATTGCTACTACGCACTTTTGATGGTTATAGAAAGCTGGCTAAATGCTAAGATCCCAAACAAGATAAGATCGCGTGTCATCGCCTTTTACGAGTGTGTTTTCTACACGAGCTTTGGACTTGGAATTTTGATCTTAGCGCTTGATCTTAGCGCATTTGAAATTTTCATCATCAGCGCAGCCTTTATCATGCTCTCAAGCATACCTTTAAATTTAATCCGCATCAACCAGCCTCAAATCCCGCAGCGCCAACCTATAAACATCCCTAAAATTTTTGGCATCGTCCCACTTGCCCTTGTGGGAGCGCTAGTTGCTGGCTTAGCGATAAATGGCTTTTTTTCTATGGCAAGCCTCTTTGTCTTGCTTCAAGGATATAGCGCAAAAGAGGCGTCATTTTTTATGACCATAGCGATGGCTGGGGGCTTTTTAGCTCAAACATTTATCGGAGGCTTTTCAGATAGATACGGCAGACGCCCAGCGCTCTTGCTTTGTAGCGCCGTGGCATTAGTTAGTGCAGCACTCTTTTTGCTAAATGGCTCAAATTTGATCGTTCAATACATACTTTCATTTTTCTTTGGTGGTGGCATTTTTTGCACATACGGACTTTCGCTTGCTAGGGCAAATGACGAGATCACAGACAAGACAAAGAGCGTTCAAGTGGCACGTGCGCTACTTTTTAGCTACTCTTTTGCCTCGCTTTTCTCACCGCTTCTTATGAGCTATGCGATGAAAATTTTTGGCGCATTTGGCTTTATCTATGTCTATTTGGTGCTTTATGTTGGGCTCATTTTATTTGCGCTAACGCAAAAGACCATACCACAGCACATGAGAAAAGAGTATAACGACAGGCTCGTTGCAAGGACGGCTGGGATCGCTACTATTCAGCAAAATGGCAATTTTGCCGATAGAGAAAATAAAAAGTAAAAAATGGACGTAGCAAATTCTCTAAATATCTCAAACACCTCGGTTCAAACTGGGCAAAACGCCACCCAAAACGCGCCTGTCCGTAAAAACGAGGGTTCGCTTTTTAAAAATCAGCCAGCCCAGACGCCAAGCGAACAAACCGTCTCAAACGCCCTTGATAACGTTGGCAAGCTAGTTGCAAGGGTGCTTGATGATCTAAAAAGTGCTTCAAGTCTTAGCAAAGCTGAGCAAATTTTATCTCAGGCAAAAGATACGAAGATTGCTCCAAATTTAGCTAGCGAGCTCTCTGACCTTGCCAAAAGCCTAGAGGCAGAAGCTGCGCAAAATGAAAGCCCTGAGATAAAGAGCCTTGCGCTAAAACTAAAAGAATTTCTAAAGCCAATAGCCGATCTTAAAGCTGGCTCGCTAAATGATCAGATCAAAAACTCAGGCGTCATGCTTGAAGCAAATTTAAAAGATGCACTTACTCCAGAGAAGCTACCAAGCTCGATACAAAAGCTACTAAGCGATATAAAAAATCTCTCAAATCAAAATTTACTTAGTCAAATTTTAACCCTAAATGATGAGAGCTTAGATAATCAAAACTCATTTATGAAGCTTACTTCTATGCTTGAAAAAGCGAGCGGTGATGCTAAAAACATCCTTGATAACTCAAGTGTAAAAACGCTTTTAAAAGATGTGGATAAGCTTGATAATGTGGCTAAATTTCTAGATAAAAACTTCTCAAAAGAGCAAAGCGCAGACGCTGTTAAAAATCAGACCAGTAAGATGGAGAATTTCATCTCAAATTTAAGCGAGAAGGTAGGAAATTTAGCTAGCGAAAAACTAAATCAAAACTTTGGCTTTACACAAAATCACAAAGAGCTAAAAGCTATCCTTGAGAGCCTAAAAAACGATCTAAAAATGCTAAATAACATAGGCGATGAGGCTGGGCTTGTAAAGGCATTTAATGAGGTTAGTGACGTCTCAAAAGAGGGTAGCTTGCAAGATAAGCTCCAAAGTGCAGCAAGACGCCTCGCTCACAGCCTAAGCCTAGCAGATCCAGAAGCAAGTGCGGCTAAAAGCGATCTAGCCGAAAGTAAGGCGCTTTTAAAACAGCTAAAACTAGCCACTAATGATATAAATAACATCACGACAAAGAGCCAGAGTGAAATTTCAAAGGTGCTAAATCAAGATGTAAAAAGCACGCTTTTAAACATAAGCGAAAAGAGCCAAAACGCCCAAACCGTCAATGCTGCAAACAAGATGATCTCGCAAATCGAGATGCACCAGATGGTCTCAAGCTTGCAAGGAGGCATACAAACTTATATGCCTTATATCTGGGACGGCGTTGAGGGCGGAAATGTCGCGTTTAAACAGGGCAAAAAGGATAAATTTTATGCCCAGATCGATCTAAATTTTAAGAAATTTGGCCAGATAAATGTGATGGTTGGGCTTGTGGATAAACGCTATATCGATCTATCGGTGGCAACGCAGACAAATGAGTTTAAAGAGCTTATCTTAGGAAATTCAAGCGAGCTAAAGCAAGCGATCTCAAAGCTTGGACTGATCGTTTCAAATTTTAACATCAAAACCTTGCCAAAGGTGAAGCTAAACGATAGATTTAAAAATTTTGGTGGCCTTGATGTGGGCTTTGATAAGAAAATTTGATGCAAGTAAATAAGAAAAAAGCCGTCGCTCTTGGCTACAACAGATCGCAAGATAACGCTCCAAAGGTGCTTGCAAGCGGTGCTGGCGAGATAGCAAATAAGATAATAAGCCTTGCAAAAGAGCATGATATACCGATCAAAGAGGATCCTGATCTCATTGAAATTTTAAGCAAGGTCGAGGTCGATCAAGAGATACCGCCAAATTTATATAAAGCGGTGGCCGAGATATTTAGCTTTTTATATAAGATCACAAATAAAAAGTAAATATTGCACTCTAATAGTGCTATAATCTCGAAATTAAGGAAATTTAAACATTAAAAAGGAGGTATTATGAAAATTTCATCAAAAGTGACGATGATGATCGTCTCGTCCCTACTGGTGCTTGGAGCCATCTTAGTCTTTCTAAATATTTACGAGCAAAACAAAGCGATAGAATTTTCTACCAAACAGCTGACTGAAACGATCTTAGCCGACAAAAGGGCAGCTTTAAGTGAAGAGATGGATATCGTTTCAAACATTTTGCTAAAAATTCAAGAGGTCTATGACGACGCAAACGAGACCATTGAAGATCAAAAAGAAGATATCATCGACTATCTCTCAAAGGCTAGATTTGGCGATGACAAAAAGGGATACTTTAGTATCTATACAACAAAAGGCGTGGTTATCTCTAGTCCTGGAGTGCCTGAGTATAACGGTCTTGATAGACTTGAAGCAACTGATGCAGATGGCTATAAATACATAAAAGATCTTATGCAAAAAGCCTCGGAAAATAGCGAGGGCGCTTTTGTAAATTTTGTAGCTAAAGCAAAAGATGGCTCAACGACTAGAAAGATAGGAAAAGGGCTAAAACTAAACCTCTTTCATGAAGATGTAGTGCTGATGTCTGTTGTTAATCTTGAGGGCATGTATAAAGAGATAGATAGAATTTCAGCCACTATGCAAAATGACGCTAAGGCAAACACTACAAATTTCATTGTTATAGCCGTAGTAGTTTTAATCATCTCACTAATAGTTGCTATGCTTTATTCTAAATTTTCTATCACAAAACCGCTAAATGAGCTAATCTTGCGAGCTACAAACCTCTCAAGTGGCGATGGCGATCTAACAAGAAAACTAGAAGTTGTAGGCAAAGATGAGATAGCAAAGGCAAGCGAAGCTATAAATAAATTTATAGAAAAAGTAAGGGTTTTAATCTCGGAGGCAAAAGATATCTCAAATGAAAACAGCTCCATCGCAAATGAGCTTAGTTCAACCTCAGTCCAAACTGGTCGCGGGGTAGAAAACTCAAGCAAGATAGTTGAGGACGCTGGGAAGGATTGCACTGAGATACAATCATATATGAAAGAGTCAATCGAAGTTGCAAAAGGCGGCAAAGATGATCTTCAAAAGGCGCTAAGCTACGTTGATGAGACGCTAAATACTATCTCAAATTTATCTTCAGAGATCGCTCAGACATCAGATATTGAAAATCAAATGGCTGGCAAGATCGAGCAGCTTAGCCGTGATGCCGAGCAGGTTAAATCAGTCCTTGTTGTTATCAACGACATAGCAGATCAGACAAATTTACTAGCCCTTAATGCAGCCATCGAAGCAGCACGTGCAGGCGAGCATGGACGTGGCTTTGCAGTCGTTGCAGATGAGGTTAGAAAGCTAGCTGAGCGCACTCAAAAGAGCCTCACTGAGATAAACGCAACTATTAACGTCATCGTTCAAGCGATAAATGAAAGTAGCGAGCAAATGAGTATAAATTCTAAGCAAATAAGCGAGCTAACAGGCGTGGCAAACAACGCGCAAAACACCATAAGAGATATGAGTGGTATCATGAGATCAGCCATAGGACTATCTGATAAAACTATCGAGGACTATATAAAGACTGGTAAGGATATTGACGATATAGTAAAAAGCATGGAGGGCATAAGTCAAATTTCATCTCAAAGTGCAAGAAGCGTAGAAGAGATAGCTTCAGCTGCTGAGCATCTAAACAAGATGACAGATGCGCTAAATGCAAAACTTGGCGAATTTAGAACTTGATTTGTGTGGTAAATTTTAAATTTAAAGGCAATTAGTGGCTCAAAAACTGGTCTTAATAGGGGCTTCTACAGGAGGCCCAGGTCATATAAAAAAACTATTAAAAGATATAAATTTAAATGGTGCGATGGTCGTCATAGCTCAGCATATGAACAAGATGTTTATAAACTCATTTGTCACGCAAATGGGCAGGGAGTGTAACATAAATGTTGAAATTTTAAGCGAAAAGACAAATTTAAGAGAAAATATCGTCTATATCTGTGATCAAAATTTTGAAATTTCAGCGACTTTGCCAGTTAGTGCAAAGCCACAACCTGAGATAAAAACGATATATACGCCAAATGTCGATGTGCTTTTTAACTCAGGCACGCAGATCTCCAAAAATGTAAATTTACTAGCGATCTTGCTAACTGGCATCGGCGATGATGGCGCAGCTGGGCTTGATAAGCTCTATAAAGCAGGTGCAAAATGTATAGCTGAAAACGAAGAGAGCGCGATAGTTTATGGCATGCCAAAGCGCGCTAAAGAGCTAAATCAAAATTTAAAATCGTTAAATTTAATGATGATAAGAAAAGAGCTTGAGGAGTTTTTAAATGCTTTTTAACAAAGTGGATAAACAAAGCGAAGTTTTAGAGGCAAAAGCACCAAGCGATATGGATGGATTTAACGAATTTATGAGCACTATAAAGACGCTTTGCGGTGTTGATCTGGAGCCAAAGCGGGACATCACTCTGCAAAGAGTTAGTATATTTGCCAAAAATCGCCAGATAAAAAGCTTTAAAGATCTAGTTTCGATGATAAGATTTGACACGCTGCTTAGGCAAGATCTTTTAAATTTAGTCACCGTAAATGAGACATATTTTTATAGAGAGCTAGCACAGCTAAAAGACGTGATCTACTACGCAAAAGAGCTTGGGGAGGCTAGAATTTTATGCGCGCCTTGCTCAACTGGCGATGAGGTCTATTCGCTTGCTATGCTTGCTTATGAATTTGGTCTTAAACAAAGTGATATCCAGCTAACTGGCATCGACATAAACTCAGAAGCCATACAAGCTTGTAGTGTGGGATGCTACGGCGAGAGGAGCTTACATAGGCTAAGCGAGTTTCAAAAGGAGAGATTTTTTACAAAAAAAGATGACAAATTTTTCATCAAAAAGGAAATTTTGCCAAGGTGCGAGTTTAAAATTTTAAATGTCTTTGACGATGCGATGTTTAATCTTGGTAAATTTGACATCGTCCTTTCAAGAAATATGATGATATATTTTGACGACGAATTTAGACTAAAATGCGTCGAAAGGCTTCATAAGCTACTTAAGCCAGAGGGCAGGCTCTATGCAGGACACGCTGATCTTGTGCCTTACACCCCACTTTATACAAAGCGTTTTTCAAACGGAGCTACATATTACGAGCGCGCTTAAGGGTTAAATTTAACCCAGGCCGCTTTGCCCTTAGAAAGTTTTTATCAATTTTTGGCTAAAATCCCACAAGCTAAATTTAAGGATAAAAATGAAAGACAATCTACTTGAATTAACTCAAGATATCGCTTCAGTTGATATCGAAGATTCTATAAAAAATAGCTATCTTGACTACTCTATGAGCGTCATCGTCGGACGTGCTTTGCCTGACGCTAGAGACGGACTAAAGCCAGTTCATAGAAGAATTTTATACGCTATGGATAACCTCGGCGTTGGCAGCAGAAGTGCTTATATGAAGTCAGCTCGTATCGTCGGTGAAGTCATCGGTAAGTACCACCCACACGGCGACATAGCGGTTTATGACGCACTTGTTCGTATGGCTCAGAAATTTTCTATGCGTTATCCAGTCGTTGATGGACAAGGAAACTTTGGCTCGATTGATGGTGACAGCGCAGCTGCGATGCGTTATACCGAAGCTAGAATGACCATGCTTACTGAAGAGCTTTTAAAAGATATTGACAAAGACACGGTTGATTTTGTGCCAAACTACGATGATAGAGAGGTTGAGCCAGATGTTTTGCCTAGCCGTGTGCCAAATTTATTATTAAATGGCTCAAGCGGTATCGCTGTTGGTATGGCGACAAATATCCCGCCACACAGCCTTGATGAGCTAATAGACGGTCTTTTACTCCTTCTTGAAAACAAAGAGGCGACACTTGAAGAGGTGATGGAATTTATAAAAGGTCCAGACTTCCCAACTGGCGGTATCATCTTTGGTAAAAAGGGCATCATAGAGGCCTACCGCACAGGTCGTGGCAGGGTCAAACTAAGAGCTAAAACTCACATAGAAAAAAAGCCAAATAAAGATGTGATCGTCATCGACGAGCTACCTTATCAGACAAACAAAGCTAGGCTTATCGAGCAGATCGCCGAGCTTGTAAAAGATAAGCAGATAGAGGGCATCAGCGAGGTTAGAGATGAGTCTGACAAGGACGGCATCCGCGTAGTCATCGAGCTAAAACGCGACGCAATGAGCGACATCGTGCTAAACAACTTATTTAAATCAACCACGATGGAGAGCACTTTTGGCGTTATTATGCTTGCTATTAATAACAAAGAGCCAAAGGTATTTAACCTTATCGAGCTACTTAAGCTATTTTTAAATCACAGAAAAACAGTCATCATTAGAAGAACGATATTTGAGCTTGAAAAAGCGCGCGCAAGAGCCCACATCTTAGAGGGTCTAAAGATCGCACTTGATAACATCGATGAGGTGATCGAGCTTATTAGAAATAGTGCCGATACAGCCGTTGCTAGAGAAGGCTTGATGAGTAAATTTAACCTCTCAGAGCTTCAAGCAAACGCTATCCTTGATATGCGCCTAAGCAAGCTTACAGGCCTAGAGAGAGAAAAACTAGAAGCCGAGCTAGCTGAGCTTATGGCTGAGATCGCAAGACTTGATGAAATTTTAAAGAGCGAGACATTGCTTGAAAATTTGATCAAAGAAGAGCTTCTTGAGATCAAAAATAAATTTAAAGTACCAAGGGTTACTGAGATCGTTGATGACTACGATGATATCGACATTGAAGACCTCATACCAAATGAAAATATGGTAGTAACCATAACTCACCGCGGCTACATCAAGCGTGTGCCAAGCAAGCAGTATGAGAAGCAAAAACGCGGCGGCAAGGGCAAAGTAGCGGTCACGACATATGATGATGACTTTATAGAGAGCTTCTTTACTTCAAATACTCACGACACGCTTATGTTTGTGACAGACCGCGGACAGCTATACTGGCTAAAAGTCTATAAAATTCCAGAGGGAAGCCGCACAGCAAAGGGCAAAGCAGTTGTAAATTTGATCCAGCTGCAGCCTGATGAGAAGATCAAAGCGATCATCCCAACGACTGACTTTGACGAGAGCAAATCGCTAGCGTTTTTCACTAAAAACGGCATCGTAAAACGCACAAATTTAAGCGAATTTAAAAACATCCGCTCAGTTGGCGTAAGAGCTATAAGCCTTGATGAGAACGACGAGCTAGTAACTGCGCTCATCGCTCAAACATACGATGATATGCCAGTCACTGACCCTGAAAATGAGCTAAGCGTTGAGAGCGAAGTGCTTGAGATAGAAGAGATACAAAACGAGATCGATGAAGATGGTGCAAATACTGAAGAGGACGCAAGCTCAACCGATGAGACAATGCTATTTGTAGTTACCAAAAAGGGTATGTGTCTTAAATTTAAGATCAGCAAAGTTCGCCAAATGGGAAGAACTGCACGCGGCGTAACTGGTATCAAATTTAAAGAGCCAGGCGACGAGGTCGTAGGTGCAGCAGTCATCGAAAGCAATGATCAAGAAATTTTAAGCATATCTCAAAAAGGTATCGGCAAGCGCACAACTGCTGATGAGTACCGCTTGACAAACCGCGGCGGCAAAGGCGTCATCTGCATGAAGCTAACAAATAGAACAGGCGATCTAGTGGGCGTTGTGATGGTTGATGAAGAGCAAGACCTTATGGCTCTAACATCAAGCGGCAAGATGATAAGAGTCGATATGCAAAGCATCCGAAAAGCAGGACGTAACACAAGCGGCGTGATCGTCGTAAACGTCGATGGCGATGATGTTGTAAGTATCGCAAGATGCCCTAAGGCTGAAGACGGCGAGGACGAGGATGAAGCACCAAGCGAAGATATGGGGCTTTTGGAATAAAATTTGCTGTTAAATTTTAAATAAAAGCATAAAAAAGGTTGTTTATGAAGGTTAAAATTTTATTTTTTGCTGTGATGGTGGCGCTTTTTAGTGGCTGCACATTTAATGGCTTTATGGGCGAGCCAACAAACACATCAAACCGCAACGTAGTCATCCAAAAGGTCGATAAAGACGATCTTAGAGAGGTGATGAAAAAAGAGAAGATGATATATGATAGCGCTCCAAGAGAGACTACATTTAGAGCCACAGGTGAGGGGATAGCTCCGCTAAATTCGCTCTCATACGCTCAGTCGGTCACTCTTGCAAAAAGAGCGGCGATGGCTGATGCTTATTCGCAGCTTGCTGGCAAGCTCTATGGCGTAAAGATCAACGCTGAAGATACCGTAAGAGACGCGATGTTAAACGACTCATCTATCACTTCAAAGGTTCAAGGCCTTGTCAAAAACGCAAGGATCGTGAATGAAAATTTCAAAGACGGGCTTTATAAGGTAAATATGGAGCTTAAGATAGACGAAGATAAGTGGCGAGAAGTCTTTTCTTACTAACGATACTTTTAAATTTTGCCTTTTGCCTGGAGGAGTTTATCTTCTGGGCAAAGGTCGATACGACAAATCACATCATCGCTAATGAGGAAATTTCATTTTCAAAGGCGATGACCCTTTCGCCAAATCCAAAACCAAAATTTCTTTGCCAGATAGACGCTTTTAAAGATGAAAACACCACAACTCTTGGCTTTTTAAATTTACACAAAGATGAGATATTTGAGTGCTTTGCCTTAAAAAAAGTTATGATAAAAAATGAGCTTCATGTCAAAAATGCACAGATCTCAAACGCTTCAAATTTGAAAATTTTACCAGTTAGATTTATGGTGGAATTTAAGCCAAAATCCGCTATCATCGGCACACTTCAATAAAAAAGAGATCAAATGAATATCGTCATAGTAGAAGATGACATCAATATGCGAAAGTCGCTTGAGATCGCGCTTGGCGAGTATGATGAGCTAAACATCAAAAGCTATAAGAGCGCAGTTGAGGCCCTAAAAAAGCTAGACGACGACACTGATCTAATAATCACCGATATAAACATGCCAAAAATGGACGGACTTGAGTTCATTAAAGAGCTAAACGGCAAATTTGACGTCATCATAATGACAGGAAACGCCACTCTAAACAAGGCGATCGAGAGCGTCAGGCTTGGCGTGAAGGACTTTTTAACCAAACCATTTGACGTCTCAACACTATATGAAGCGATAAAAAGGGTAGAGGCACTAAAGCAAAAAACCCCAAAAAGCATAAAAAAAGTTGAAACAAAAAGCGAAAATAACGACTTTTTAGCCACTTCAAAGGCGCTTGAAGCGACGTTAAATATCGCGCTAAAAGCTGCAAGAACGGACGCCTCAATAATGCTTAGTGGCGAAAGCGGCGTTGGCAAGGAGGTCTTTGCTAAATTTATCCACGCAAACTCACCTAGAAAAGATGCTGCATTTGTCGCTTTAAATATGGCAGCGATCCCTGAAAATTTGATAGAAAGTGAGCTTTTTGGCTTTGAAAAAGGCGCTTTCACCGATGCCGTTACTACCAAAAAAGGGCAGTTTGAGCTGGCAAATGGCGGAACGCTATTTTTAGATGAGATCGGTGAGATGCCTATAAATTTACAGCCAAAGCTGCTTCGTGCTTTACAGGAGCGCGAGATAACAAGGCTTGGTGCTACAAAGAGCGAAAAGATAGACGTTCGCATCATCTGCGCTACAAATGCAAATTTAGAGCTTGCGATGAAAGAGGGCAGGTTTAGAGAAGATCTTTTTTACCGCCTAAATACGATCCCACTTTTCATCCCGCCACTTCGCGAGCGAAATGATGAAATTTTGCCTATCGCGCAGGATGCTTTAGAAAAGTGCTGTAAAGAGTATGGCTTTGAGGCTAAAAATTTCTCAAAAGCAGCCAAAGAGGAGCTTTTGGGCTATGACTATCCAGGCAACATAAGAGAGCTCATCTCAGTCGTGCAGCGTGCAGCTATACTAAGCGAGGGCGATGAAATTTTGCCAAAAGATCTATTTTTGCAAGCAAGAAGTAAAAAATAGGTAAAAATTTAAGTTTTTGGCTAGTAAAATTATGCAAATTAAGAAAATTAAAAGAAACCAAGGAGAGCAGATGAGAAAATTTAACGTAGCGGTCGTTGGTGCTACTGGAGCGGTCGGCGAAGAGCTTTTTAGAGTTATGGAGGAGGTTGATTTCCCAGTTGGTGAGCTTTTGCCACTTGCAAGTGCAAAGAGCGTTGGCATGGAGATCGAATTTAAGGGCAAACATTATAAAGTAAAAGAGCTAACCGAGAAAGTTTTTAGCGAGCACGAGATTGATATCGCATTTTTTAGTGCAGGCGGCTCAGTTTCAGAGAAATTTGCCAAATTTGCAGCCGATAGCGGCGCGGTAGTCATCGATAATACCAGCCATTTTAGGATGGATAAAGATATCCCGCTAGTCGTGCCTGAGTGCAATCCAAGTGACATTGCTATGTGGAAAAACCGCGGCATTATCGCTAATCCAAACTGCTCAACCATCCAAATGGTGCAAATTTTAAAGCCCCTAAATGACGCTTTTGGCATCAACAGGGTCGATGTTTCTACATATCAAGCAGCAAGTGGCGCTGGCAAAGAGGGCATGGAGGAGCTTGTTGTGCAGATGCAAAAGTTTTTTGAATTTAAGCTTGATGAGTGCGAGCCAAAGGTCTTTGCGCACCGCCTAGCGCTAAATGTGATCCCACACATCGACGTCTTTTTGGATAATGACTACACAAAAGAAGAGATGAAAATGGTCAATGAAACGCAAAAAATTCTTCACAAAGATATCGAAGTGAGCGCGACATGTGTGCGTGTGCCAGTGCTTAGAAGCCACTCTGAGGCGATCACTATCCACTTTGATAAGGATGTGAGCGCAGATGCGGCAAGAGAGGTTTTAAGCAAAGCTCCAAGTGTCGTCGTAGTCGATAATCCAGCTAAAAAAGAGTATCCGATGCCTACTATCTCAAGCGATACAAACGAGACTTATGTTGGCAGGATCAGGGTTGATAACTTTAGATCAAATGTGCTTCACCTTTGGTGCAGTGCCGATCAGATCCGTGTGGGAGCTGCGACAAATGCTGTCAGGATCGCACAAAAATGGATCGCGATGCAGGAGTAGTTTGCATTAAAATTAATTGCGATTTTGCACCTAAAATTTAAGGAAAAAACTATAAAATACCCCCTTTTTAAATTTCATAAAAAGGGTTTTTATTGCGTAAAATATTTGAGAGAATTTTGCTTGCAAGCAACAGTTTCACGCTTTTTCCGGTGGTCTTTGGCCTTTTAGGCGCGATCGCACTTTTCATCATCGCTAGCTACGATGTCGGCAAAGTGCTTTTAGAGATATACAAATACTTCTTTGTAGAGAATTTCCACGTTGAAAATTTCCACTCAGAGGTCGTTGGCGAGATCGTTGGAGCGATAGATCTATACTTGATGGCGCTTGTTCTTTATATATTTAGCTTCGGAATTTACGAGCTTTTCATCTCAGAGATCACACAGCTAAAGCAGTCAAAGCAGAGTAAGGTGCTTGAAGTGCATTCGCTTGATGAGCTAAAAGACAAGCTTGGCAAAGTGATCGTCATGGTTTTAATCGTAAATTTCTTCCAAAGAGTGCTTCACGCAAACTTCACAACTCCGCTTGAGATGGCTTATCTTGCGGCTTCTATCCTTGCACTTTGTCTTGGACTTTACTTCCTTCACAAGGGAGATCACTAAAATTTTAAGCGTTCTTACGCTTAAAATTTCTCCTACATCTTTTCTTTAGCTATTTTTGGATAATATCCATTTAAAAATTTAAAGGAAATTTGATGATTTTTATAGACGCTTGCCTTAAAAAACCTACGCCATACACGCCTGTTTGGATGATGCGCCAAGCTGGTAGATATCTACCAGAATATATGGCTGTAAGAGCTAAAGCAGGGGACTTTTTATCACTTTGCAAAGACTATAAAAAGGCTAGCGAGGTCACGCTTCAGCCAGTTGAAATTCTTGGTGTTGATGCGGCGATTTTATTTAGTGATATCCTTGTCGTGCCTCTTGAAATGGGTATGGATCTGCGCTTTGAAAAGGGCGAGGGACCAGTTTTTACAAAGCCTTTGCGTGATGAGGCAGCTCTTGATGCACTTAGCATCGAAAGATCGGTTAAAAGCTTAGCATACGTCTATGACACGATCAAACTTACAAGAGAAAATTTAGCCAAAGATAAGGCGCTCATTGGCTTTTGCGGAGCACCTTGGACGATAGCTACATATATGATAGAGGGTGGCGGCAGCAAAAATTATGCGGTCTGCAAAAAGATGCTCTATGAAAATCCAGAATTTTTACATCAAATTTTAGAAAAAGTGACGCAAGCGCTCATTCTTTACATCAAAGAGCAGATAAAAGCTGGCGTAAATGCGGTGCAAATTTTTGACAGCTGGGCGGCTGCGCTTGAGGAGCAGGCATATTTTGAGTTTGGATTTAGCTATATAAATAAGATAGTTGATAGCGTAAAGGCCGAATTCCCAGAGATCCCAGTCATAGTTTTCCCAAAAGGTATAAGCGGCTATTTAGATAAAATTTCAGGAAATTTTGACGTTTTTGGCGTTGATTGGAGCACGCCGATTGAACTAGCAAAAGAAAAACTTAGCCCAAGATACGTCCTTCAGGGCAATATGGAGCCAACAAGACTTTATAGTAAAAAGGCGATCGATGAGGGCGTGGATAAAATTTTAAGCACGATGAAAGGCGCACCGCACATTTTCAACCTTGGTCACGGGATCTTGCCTGATGTGCCAGTTGAAAACGCAAAATATTTTATAAAAGAGGTTCAAAGAAAAAGTGCAAGATAGCACTATTGTCTTTGGGCCCATAAATTCTCGCCGTTTTGGCATGAGCCTTGGCATCGATCTAAGTCCAAAGCAAAAATCATGCAATTTTGACTGCGTTTATTGCGAGCTAAAGGGCGCAAAGCCAGTTGAAGAGATAGAAAATCCGCCAAGCGTTAGTGAAATCATAAGCGCTTTAAAAGAAGCATTAAAAGTTCATCAAAATATCGATGCCATCACGCTTACAGCAAATGGCGAGCCAACTCTTTATCCGCACTTAAAAGAGCTGATAGTAAAAGTAAATGAGATAAAGGGCAGGGCAAAAACTCTTATCCTAAGCAATGGCTCAGGCGCGAGAGATCAAAAAATTTGTGAAGCCTTACAAGGGCTTGATATAGTGAAATTTAGCCTTGATAGCGCCGTGCAAAGCACATTTAAAAAGATAGACCGCAACAAAAGTGGCATAGAAATAAATGAGCTTATAAAAGCAATGGCTAAATTTCGCAAGGAATTTAAGGGCGAGCTTGTGCTTGAAATTTTGGTCGTGGCTGGATTTAACGACAAAGAAGAGGAATTCATAGTGCTTAATAAGGCTATAAACGAGATAGCTCCGCACCGAGTGGATGTGGGTACGATAGATCGCCCGCCAGCTTACAATGTAAAAGGCGTTGATGCTAGCAGGCTTGAAGAGCTAGCAAGCAAGATAAACGGCGTGCCAGTTACCATAGCTAGGGCTCACAAGATAGAGCAAAAGTATGAATTTAGCAAGAGTGAAATTTTAGCCATGTTAGAGCGCCGTCCGCAAACTGCGGCAAATGTAGAAGAAAATTTCTCAGAGCACTCAAAACAAATTTTAAACAAGCTCTTGCAAGAAGGCGCGGTTTATCAAACTGACGTTGCTGGCGTTAAATTTTATAAATTAAGATGATAGATGAAGCGAATTTTAACTATACAAGACATCTCGTGCGTGGGTAAATGCTCGCTCACTGTCGCACTTCCCATAATTAGTGCCCAAGGCATCGAGACGTGCATCTTGCCAACGGCACTGCTCTCAACTCACACTGGCTTTAAAAATTTCACTTTCCGTGATCTAACTGATGAATTTGACGCTATAACGCAGGTTTGGCACAAAGAGGGCATCAGTTTTGATGGAATTTACACTGGATTTTTAGGTAGTTTTAGGCAGCTTGAGCTTATAGAGAAGGTTTTTGCTGAATTTGACAGCGACTCTTTGCTAAGGCTTGTGGATCCTTGTATGGGAGATAATGGCAAACTTTATCATGGCTTTGATGAGAAATTTGTGGCAAAGATGAGGGAGCTTTGCACAAAGGCTCACGTCATCACGCCAAACATAACTGAGGCAAGTTTTATGTGCGGCAAGCCATTTTTGAGCGAGGGATACGGCGAGGATTACATTTTGGAGCTGCTTGATGGCTTGGCTAGTTTTGGTGCACGAAAGATCGTTTTAAAGGGCATTAGATACAAGCAAAATGAGTGTGGTATCATAGCTTATGATGCAAAGACGAAAGAAAAAGTGGAATACTTTCATGAGTATTTGCCATTTCATGCAAGTGGTACTGGCGACATTTTCGCTTCAGTGCTTTTTGGCTCGCTCATAAATGGCGAAAGCATGCAAAATGCTATCAAAAAGGCAGCAAATTTTGTGCTTGAGAGCATCAAGATCACACTAAAAGATGATAATCGCACAAGATATGGTGTGCAGTTTGAAAAGTTGCTTAGAAATTTTTAGCACTTTATGGCAGGGAGTGATTTAAATTTGTGTCATTATAACCCCTTCAATTGTCAT
>NZ_POYX01000034.1:0-15666 GCF_002913865.1 Campylobacter concisus | reverse complement strand
CTTAAAATAGCAGCTAAAAAGCATCAAATTTAAAGAGGTAACAGTATTTAAGCCACCTCTTCATAAAAGTGGTGGCTTAAATTTCAGTGGTTTAACAAATTTTGTTTATGAAATTTTCTTTTGTTTTGGACGGAAAACTTTCATCACATTTTCATCAGTCTCGATAAATGCACCCTCGATTAGATCGATGCAGTACGGCACCGCTGGAAATACCGGCTCCAAGCACTCTTTTATCGCTTTTGGCTGACCTGGTAAATTTATGATTAGCGCATGGCCTCTTATGCCTGCTGTTTGGCGTGATAGGATCGCTGTTGGGACGTATTTTAGGCTCGCAGCTCTCATTAGCTCGCCAAAGCCTGGCATCATCTTCTCGCAAACTGCCTCAGTAGCCTCTGGGGTGACATCTCTCACTGCTGGTCCTGTGCCTCCAGTAGTTAGCACAAGGTCGCATCCTAGCACGTCTATCATGTGCACGAGCCTCTCTTTTATGAGATCAAGCTCATCTGGGATCACCTCGTAAAAATACTCTCTCTCGCTTACTATCCAGCCGTCAAGCACCTCTTTGATCGCTGGACCTGATTTATCCTCGTATGTGCCTTCGCTTGCGCGATCTGACATAGTTAGAATTCCTATTTTTGCTTTCATTTTTTCTCCTTTATTAGTAGTTTTCATTTAAAATTTTAGCAAGCGTCTCTTTATCTACGCTCTCATAAGCAAGCAGATATGAGCTTATCCTTGCGATCTGCTCGTTTGTGCCCTTTAAAAATGAGATTATCTCATCTTTTGCTTGTTTTAAAATTTCTTCCACATCGTTTGGATTTGGCACGAAAGAATTTCCCATGCCATACTCATAAACCATCTTTGAAGCGATCTCTTTTGCCAAATTTAGATCGTTGCTTGAGTTTGAAAAGATGTCGTTCTCATCTATCTCGAGCTTGCACATGCCAGCGATTAAAACCTTTATGCGTGAGAGCATCTGTGACTTTGACTCGATCTCTTGCTCAGTCGCCATAAAGCGGTCTTCAATGAGCGAAATTTTTTCAAATTTCACATCAAACCAGTAGGCACTTAGCGCCTTTGCGCCTTGATAGATGGCTTGAATTTTCTTCTCGCTCTCGCTGTAGCTTAGCACCTTTTTCTTGCCGAGCAAGACCTTGTTTAAAACAGCCTCAAAGTCCCTCATCCTAAGCACGCTTTCGCCGTTTCTTAGGGCATTTATCGCTGCTTCATTTACAAGCGTGCTAAGTGCCGCACCAGAAAAGCCAACGCTCATCCTAGCGATATCCTCGGCTGGCACTTCGCAGTTTTTATCTCTTAGATATGTGTTTAGGATAGCCACCCTGTCGTTAAAATCAGGCATTGACAAAAATATACGCCTATCAAAGCGGCCTGATCTAAGCAGTGCCTCGTCGATCATCTCGATCCTATTTGTTGCAGCTATCACTATAACGCCTGAGTTATCTTCAAAGCCGTCCATCTCGGTTAGCAGCTGATTTAGCGTGGCTTCTCGCTCGTCGTTTCTAGTGCCACCCCTACTCTTGCCAACGGCGTCTATCTCGTCGATAAAGATGATTGATGGTGCGTAGGATTTGGCTCTGCTAAAGAGCTCTCTAACTCTTTTTGCGCCCATGCCGACGTAAATTTGCACAAAGCTTGCGCCATTTTGGTAAAAAAACGGCACATTTGCCTCGCCAGCGACTGCCTTTGCCACAAGCGTCTTGCCAACGCCTGGAGGGCCTATCATTAGCACGCCTTTTGGCATTTTGATACCAAAATTTCTATATTTTTGTGGATTTTTAAGAAAATCAACTATCTCACTAAGCTCGCTTTTGACCTCGCTAATGCCTGCCACATCGCTAAATCTCACGTTTGAGATGACTGGCATCGCATTTTGATTTAGCACGCTTTCTATCTCAAAAGCGCCGTCCTTTTTGCTTAAAAGGCTCTCCTCTTTTTTCTTAATAGCCCTAAAAATATAGGAGTACCAAAGCACAAGGCAAACAAAGATGATGCTTCCCCAGACCATGCCAGGAGTGATATACTGCACGCTTCGCTCGACTGGGACCTTTTTGATGAGCTCTTTTATGTCTATGCCCTCTTTTATGATGGCAAAGCGGTTATTTTGCGCATAGAGGATGACCTCGTCTTCGTCAATGACCGCTTTATCAATGAAATTTCCATCCATTAGTTGCATATATTGCGAGTAGGTGATGTTTCGTGGCTCTTTGCTCACAGCAAAAAGTAGCGCTATTATCAGAGCCACAGCGGCTATTATCAGGATGTTTTTCTTGTTAAATTTAAATTTTTGCATAATTGGCATCTGGCTTAATTTCATATTCGCTTACCTCCAACCACTCTTTTGTTATATCTTTTTGACTAGAAATTTTAGCTTTGTTGTAAAACTGGTCAAAGCCTTCGTAAAAGTCGCCGTTTTTTTGCTCGACTAAAATTTTTAAAGTCCCGTTACGTTTTTTTCTAAAATTTTCATTATTTTGCAAAGCAATGCCTTGTAAAATTTTGAGCCTACTCTTTGCCACGTCGCCGCTAACGTCGCTTTTTAGCGTCGCTGAGTGCGTATCACGCCTAGGCGAATAGACAAAAGCGTGCAGATGTGTGATAGGAAATTTCTTGAAATTCTCTACCGCCTCTGCCCAAATTTCTTCACTCTCACCTGGATGACCCACGATATAGTCAGTCCCCAAAGCAAAGCCAAGTGAGCTTAGTTCATTAAAAAGCTCTAAGTCGCTAAATGCGTTATTTCGCCTGCGCATGATCTTTAGCATCGCCTCGCTCGTGTGCTGAAGTGCGATGTGTAGATGACGCTCCAACCACTCCTCTTTTAAAATTTCCCTAAAGCTCTCATCTATCTGGCTTGGCTCGATACTGCCAAGTCTTATGCGTCTGATGCCTGAAATTTTGCCTAAATTTGCTAGCAGTTTGCCAAGAGAGCTATTTGTATCCTTGCCGTAACTGCCTATGTTTGTGCCAGTTAGAACGAGCTCATTATAGCCATTTTGAGCTAAAATTCTAGCTTCTTTTAAGATCATCGCCTCGTCCATGCTCCTAGCTCTGCCGCGCACTGATGGGATGATGCAGTAGCTGCAGTTAAAGTTGCAACCCTCTTGAATTTTTATAAAGGCCTTTGTGTGATTTTCGTAGTTTGTGACGATGTTTTTATCGACCGAGTTTAAATTTCCAAGCTCAAAAAAGGGCTTTTCTTGTTTTAAAAGCTCGTTTAGATCGTTCTTTTTGCTAGCTCCCAGCACTCCGTAAATTCCGCTTGCAAACAGCTCTTTGCCCTTACTAACCGCCCCACATCCTGTTAGTATGACCTTTGCCCCGCGCCTTTTTACGCCATTTATATAGTTTCTGACGCCGCTATCAGCCGAGTTTGTCACGGTGCATGAGTTTATCACGACGATATCAGCGACCTCTTCGTCGTTTGTGATCTCGTAGTCTTTGATGTAGCTCTTTAAAAGCTCGGTATCATAGATGTTTGTGCGGCATCCAAATGTCTTAAAAAATATCTTTTGCATTAGATATTTTCACCCTCTTGCTCAGCGTGAGCTACGTGATCGCTTGGCGTTTCTTTCTTGCCTATAAACATAGTTTGCGTTGGGTAAGCTATCTTTATATCATCGTGAGCCAAAAATGCCTCGATTATCTCAGCGCTTATCGTGCTTCTTAGAGCGAGCGTGGCGTATGAGTTAGACATATACCAGCATGAGATATTGATGCCATAAGGCTCAAAAAATGTATAAATTCTTGGCTCTACATTTGGATTTTTGATGCTGTACTGGCTTCTTAGCTTGTTCATCTGGCGTTTTGCGATGTCTGTATAGCCTTTTGAATATTTTTTTACTATATTTTTTGCTAGATAAGCGGCCTTTTTGTGATTACTATCAAAGCTTATCACGACATCTATGCCGTCCCAAACGGTCTTCATGCCGTAGTGTGAGTAGTTTGCGATGAGGTCTGTAAAGATATAGTTATTTGGCACAAAGATGATCCTACCTGCACGGCGGTTTGTCTTATAGGTAGAGTAGCTAACGTCTTCAAAAACGGTTAGGCGAAGTAGTGAAATGTCTATCACATCGCCCACAAATTCGCTCCCGTCGTGATAGACTCTTACGCGGTCTCCCACGTGGATCGTGCCACCAAACATGATAACCATCCAGCCAAGCATACTCATAAACATATCCTTCATCGCGATGGCGATACCAGCTGAGGCAAAACCTAGCACGGTGACTAGATATGTGACGTTTTCGATGTATGAAAAGAGCAAAATTATGATGATAACGGTGATGTTTAGCACGTTTAAGAATTTATTGACCGTGTAAAATCTCTCGTTATCCGTGATCGTTCTTTTAACGATAAATTTAGCGATAAATGTTAGTCCGATCGTTAAAAGGATGACGATGGCTGTGTAGCCCATGCTTAAAAACTGAGCCTTAATGTCAGATGTCGTCAAATTTATCGCTTCATCAGCCCTTTTTTCATAGACGCTATAAGTGGTATCAGCGATCTGTTTTGCCGCTTTGAAGTCGCCTATCTCTTGCTTTGCAAGGTTTAGACTTGCTCTATTTTGCTCGCTGTCATCTATCAAATTTAGCCTATTTAGCAAATTTTCTTTTGCTTCAAGCTTTTCAAGCAAGGTGTCAAGCTCTTTGATGTGCCTTTGGTACTCGATCTTGTCGCTTCTTATCTTTTTGATGTATGAAAAGCCAGATATTAGCGCAACTGGGCTATTTATCCTAGGCGGCGTCTCCATTTCTGGGGCTGCTAGCATATTTGAAAATGGCGTTTTCTCATACTCTTTTAGCAAATTTATCTGCTCTTTTAGAGTTTGACTTCTCTTTATGAGATCGCCACCTCTTTTTGAGCCTTTATCAAGCTTTTTAAGCTCATTTTCATTTTGCTCTAGCTCATCAAGAAGCTTTTGATAGGTGTTGTAGTTGGCGTATCTTGTGATCCAGATGTTGTTTTTTAGGGAGTTATCTAGGTTTGAAATTTCTTTTATAAGCTCGCTATTTTGTAAATTTTGTGAGACATTTTGCTCAAGCGTAGCGTTTTCTTCAGCGTAGAGCGCAAAGCAAAAAAGTAGGAAAACTAGGATCTTTTTCATTTAAATTCTCTCAAAGTTTCTAAAACGTCCTCTTTTTTGACGTCATTTTTGATGATCGCACTGCCGATTTTATCTGCGATGATGAAATTTATCTTATCACCTTTTGTCTTTTTATCCATAAAAAACGCCTCGTAAAATGCATATTCATTTTCTATTTTGTAGCTTACAGGCAGATCAAATTTCACTAAAACCTGTTTGATATCTTCTGCCTGCGCCTCACTCATGAGACCTAGTCTAACGCTTAGGCGATTTGCCATATTCATACCTATCGCCACCGCTTCGCCGTGTAAAAATTCCTTGTAATTTGTCTCATTTTCTATGACGTGAGCAAAGGTGTGACCGTAGTTTAGCATGGCTCTTAGCCCCTTTTCTTTCTCATCTTGCTCGACTACCCTAGCCTTTAAATTTATCGACTTTTCAACTAGCTTTGCCAAATTTTCATCGTCTAAATTTACGCCCTTTAGCCAGCTAAACATCTCTTTATCAAAAGTTATCGCCATCTTTAAAGCCTCAGCAACGCCAGCTGCAAATTCTCTCTTTGGCAATGTTTTTAAGAAATTTATCTCGCAAAAAACAGCCTTTGGCTGATAAAATGAGCCGATTAAATTTTTACCAAATTTGTTATTTACGCCCGTTTTTCCGCCCACACTTGCATCGACTTGTGCTAGAAGCGTGGTTGGGATATTTATGAAGTTTATCCCTCTTTCATAGATGCTTGCCGCAAAGCCGGTCATATCACTTATGACGCCGCCGCCAAGAGCTATGAGCGTAGATGCTCGGTCAAATTTACTAACAAAAAGCTGCTCTAAAATTTGCCCTATCGTCTCAAGGTTTTTATACTCTTCGCCGTCTGGCACGCTAATTATAAATTTCTCATCGCACTTTAAAACACTAAGTAGCTTTTCAAGGTGAAGCCCCGCCACTTTGGCATTTGTGACGATGCCAACCTTGCCTTTTAGCTCCAACTTCTCAAGCTCATTTATATAAATTTTATAGATTGAGCCCTTTTCCTTAAGGTTTAAATTTATCTGCATTTTCTACTCACTTACTGGCACAAAAAGCTGTGCGTTTTGGCTTAGTTTTTTATAAAGTCTATTTAAATTTGTCGATAAAAAGGCAAAAGCGCTGCCATTTGCCACGCTCTTGCTAAACATCACAAAATGAAGCAGATCATTTGTGCCTTTTAGCTTCACTAGCGGGTTTTTGAGGCTATGATTTTCTATCTTTATGCGCTTTGAAAAGAGCGTGCTAATGCTCTCAAAGTGCTCTTTTAACGCCTCATCGTCGCTATGCTTGTTATCAAAATAGTAAAATCTCATCTCCAAATCAAGCTGCGCGCAGCAGTCTGTGATGACAGCTGATTGATTTTCGACCTCTTGGCTTTGATCGCCAAGTATCACGCCCTCTTTTACCTTTGAGAGCAAAATTTTACCCGTTTTTAGCACTGGGATTTTAAGCTCATAAAATAGCTTTTGAAATTTAAAAAAGTATCTATCATCGCTTATAATTAGTCCGATGTCGTGTTTTAAAACGTCATCTTTTATCGATTTGTTATCGCTGTTAAAATAATCCATCAAAACAAGGATATTTTTCTCTTTTATCGCCTTTAGTGTCTCTAAATTTTCGCCTAAAGTTGGGTTTATCACTCTAAAAATAAGACGTTTGTTATTTAGCTTTGAATGCACATATAGGCTATCTTTTATGAGCTTGCTAACGCGCTCTTTGCTCATTGATCTCATATCTATTAAAGTGTAGATATTGCTACCAAATGGACTTGGAAACTGCCCGCTTTCGCGTTTTATCGAACGATAAACATTTTGAAGCACGTTTGGATCGCCAACGATTAGCAAGATATCGCTTGGTTGGATCATTGTATTTGGCTTTGGCAAGATGATCTCAGCACCTCTGTAAATAAGCGCTATCCGCCATCTTTTTTGAGCGATCGAGCTTACATGGCGATACATATATGAGCTGCCAATAGGCACCTTAACCTCCATGATCTCGCCCTCGCTAAAGCCGATATTATCAGCATATACAGGCATGTCTGGCAGATAGTCCATGAGCCTTGAAGCTGCGATATCTCTTATATCAACCACGCTTAGATGCTTATCACTCGCGAAAGTCTCCTTGCACTTTTCATCTAGCTCCCATGAGTTCATAAAAATGGTCTCTGTTTTTGTGCTGATCTGTCTTAAATTTTCATAAACAGCAACCGCCTCTTTTTCATTGTCACTCACGATGCAAAACTGGCTAAAATAGCCGTCGCTTATGCTCTTTAGCTTTGAAAGGCTTGTTGGGTCAAACTGATAAAATGTAAAATTTTCGTAATTTGCCTTTTGACTAAGGTCTTCGCTCGAAACGACTATATAGTGGTGTAAATTTGACTTTGCTCCAAGAAGTCTATCTAAAAAATTTCTTGCAAAAGCTCCATCTGCGATTATTAAAATTTTCTTCATTAATTCTCCGTATTTAAAGCCACATTATAACAAAAGGTCTTTAAAATAAGCTATTTTGGCTATAAATTTAGGAATTTACAGCCAAAAAGTTTTTAAGAGATAATTTCAGAGATAAGTGTGTCGATAGCTAAATTTGTAGCCTTGTTGATCGTATCAAAAATAGTGCTTGACCTTGGGTCTGGGCAGAAAATTTCTTTTGTTATCATGCCTGATTTGAGCGAGGTGTTTGCGTTAAATAGCTCGTAAGCTAGCGAAACTTCGGCCTTGTCGCCTCTTATTTGAAGTGAGATGATGCTAACTTTTAGCCTAAGATCCTTTGCATTTGGTGAAAATATCGGCTTTGCAGCGCAGTTTGAGTATAGTCCTTTTACGAGTGATTTATAGACCATCTCACTTGGCTCAGAGACAAATTTAGCGTCTGTCAAATATCTTATCTTGTTATTTTCAGCGACGATTAGGATCTTTCTGGTATCGACCATATCAAGGGCGCTCACGTTTTCGATGAAGACATTTTTTAGCTCTTTTTGCTTGTTTTCAGCCGAGCACTCCTTGTTTGAGTAGTGTATCTCATACATCGTAGCTTGTGGCACGTCGGTCTTTAGCGAGCAGCCAAAAAATAAAAATGCAGCCGCTAGAAAGATTAAATTTCTCATTTTTTATCTCCTTTGTCATTTGGCACTGGATTTGTGAAGAAAAACTCGTAAGGATTGTCCTCAAGTCTTTGAAGCGCACCTCTAAACTCACGTAGCGTCTTGTCAAATCCATTTAAAAACTCGCTAGCCTCTCTAAGAAGCGGAGAGACCGTGTTTCTAAGGTCATACTCGCCGTTTTTTACCTTTTGAGTAACGATATCTTGAAGCGAGCTATATCCAGTGACAGCCAAATTTGCTGATTTAAAGACTGAATTTGCACTGGCGATTAGTCTGTTTAAATTTTTAGCAACCTCTTTTGTGTCGGTTTTGTTTAAACTATCGGTGAAATTTTTTACATTTTTAACGATGCTATCAACCTCGCTTAGACCATTTTCATCGGTTAAAACCTGTGTAAATTTATCGATATTTCTTAGGATAGACTCGATATGAGCAATATTTTCAGCCGAGAAAAAGCCATCAACCTTATCAAGGGTTTGATTTATCTTAAAAGTTATGTTCTCTGCGTTGTTTCCGAGCTTTGAAAGAAGGCTCTCTTCAAGCTTTAAAATAGGCTTATCGCCTGGTTTAAAATCCTTCGTGCCTCGGCTTATATTTATGCTTGCCACGCCACTAATAGCCTGAACTTCGATGCTTGCCACGCTATCAGCCTTGATAGGCAGATCCTCTCTTATCTTCATCGTGATGTTTATAAGAGCGTTTTTATCATCGACAAAATTTATATCACTAACGCTTCCTGCTGGCACGCCGATAAATTTAACCGTAGAATCCACCTTTAATCCGCTTGGCAGCTCAGTCGTGTGGATGTAATACTCCTTAAAATCAACCTTTGTGTTATTTTTGCTAGTCATCCACCAGATAAATATCGCAAATGCTGTAAGGCAGGCTATGAAAAACATGCCAACAATGGTATAAGAATTTCTATTTTCCATCTACTTTTTCCTCATTTTAAATAGCTCTTCAAGCGGGTTATTTTCAAGATGTTCAAGCTCTTTTATATTTCCCTCAAAGGCTATCTTTTTGTTATCTATTATCAAAAATCTATCCAAAATATCAAAAATACTATCAGCATCATGCGTCACCATGACAACGGTCACGCCGATGCTATCACGAAGCTCTTTTATTAGCGCATCCATCTGGCGCGAGCTAACTGGATCAAGGCCGCTATTTGGCTCGTCCAAAAATAGCACCCTAGGACTTAGCACTAAGGCTCTTGCAAGCGCAGCACGCTTTTTCATACCGCCACTTAGCTCGCTTGGATAGAGCATAGAAACTTCTTTTTTAAGCCCAACTTTTTGTATCCAAAACATCGCTATCTCATCGATCTGACGCTTGTTAAATTTAGAGTACTCATGGAGTAAAACGCCCACATTATCAAGTATCGTCATCGAGCTATAAAGCGCTCCAAACTGAAACATCGTCCCGCTTTTCAGCTTGATCTCTTGCTGTTCTTTGGGGCTACTTTTCCACATATTGACGCCGTCAAAAAATATATCGCCCTTGCTTGGCTTTTTTAGATATATCATCGTCTTCATAAGTGTGGTTTTACCAGCGCCACTACCGCCTAAAAAGCCATAAATTTCAGCCTCTTTGATACTCCAGCTCACGTTATCGTGCATTATCTTATCGCCATAACTTGTCGTTATGTTTTTTCCAACTATTATCTCGTTCATATCTTTAGCCACATAAAAATTATCGCAAAAAATGCATCAAGCGCGATGACCCAAAATATCGCATTTACAACGCTAACAGTTGTCATCGCTCCAAGGCTTTGGGCGTTTTGGCTAACGCCAAATCCCCTCATGCACCCAATGATCGCTATTACAGCGCCAAAAAACGGAGCCTTTATCATGCCAACAGCAAAGTGTCTAAGCTCGACCATCTCGCGAAATCTATTGAGATAGTCGCTAAAGCTGATGTCAAGAATAGTTTGACAAATGATCATCTGCCCTAAAATGCTTATGCCGTCAGCTATAAAGATGATGACTGGCACGCAAAGCACCATGGCGATGATGCGCGGCAGCACCAAGAAGTTAAAGGGCTCAAAACCCATCGTCTTCATCGCGTCTATCTCCTCAGTTAACTTCATAGCGCCAATTTGAGCGGTAAAACTGGAGGCCGACCTGCCCGCCACGACGATAGCAGCGATGAGCGGAGCGACCTCTCTAAGCGTTAGCATGCCCATGATCTCAACTATAAATATACTTGCCCC
Source organism: Campylobacter concisus (assembly GCF_002913865.1). GTDB lineage: Bacteria > Campylobacterota > Campylobacteria > Campylobacterales > Campylobacteraceae > Campylobacter_A > Campylobacter_A concisus_AM. The sequence continues at coordinate 5,223 of NZ_POYX01000034.1, read as the reverse complement.
AAAGCTTGCAAGCATCGCACTGCCAAGATAAGCAAGCACAACGCCTATCAAAAAAGCGGTGAGCGATACGATGAAAACGGCATTTACGCCGCCATCTTTTATATAGTTGCTAAATTCTCTAAACCTTAAATTTGCAGGATTAAATAAAATCCTTACGCTCTTTATCAAAAACTCGCCCAAAAACGAGCCAAACTCAAGCAAATTTACAAATCCCTCGCAAATTTTCTCCCCCAATCGTGAGAAAAAATTTAGGCTATTGTGAGGCGGCATATATTTAAAATCGATCTTCTCGTCATTTAAAAGATCGCTCATCGCCTTTATCTTCTCATCATTTGTGATGATCTCAAATTTCTTGCCATTTAGCGTGTTTTTTAAAAGGATCAAAACAGCATAATCAATGCTCTTTAGCTCGCTAAAGTCAAATTTAACATTGCCTTTAAGCTTTTGGATTTTTTTAAAAATGCTTTGTAAATTTTTTGCGTCTTTATAGCTAAACTCGCCTGCAAATTTTATGGTCGCAGTGCCGTTTGCTTCGGTAAAAACGATATCATTTCTCTTTTGCAAAAAGTTCCTTTGCCTTAAAATTTCTGGATTATATTATAATTTTTGTTAAAATAAAAAATCAAGAATTTTAAGGACTTAGATGAAATTTGAAGTTATAAAAAAAGATGGCAATGCAAGGCGAGGCGTCCTAGCAACCGCTCACAGCGTGATACAAACGCCAGTTTTCATGCCAGTTGGCACGGTTGGCGCAGTTAAAAGCCTAGATGCCTTTGATATGAGTGAAATTTTAGACGCAAAGATAATTTTAGCAAACACCTACCACATGTATCTGCGCCCTGGCAGCAAGGTCGTGCGTGAGTTTGGTGGACTTCACGGCTTTTCTAAATTTGATCGCTCGTTTTTAACTGATAGCGGCGGATTTCAGGCATTTTCGCTTAGGTCAAACACCAAAAACGACGATGGCGGGATAAAATTTAAGAGCCACATCGACGGCAGCACGCACTACTTCACGCCAAGATCCGTCCTTGACACGCAGTATGAGCTAGGCAGCGACATCATGATGATACTTGATGATCTAGTCGCCTTGCCTGCTGAGCCAAAAAGGATAGATCTAAGCATAAAGCGAACGATAAAATGGGCAAAAGAGGCGATTGATTATCACAAATTTATGCAAAGCAAGGGCATTGGGCTAAACCAAAATATCTTTGGTATCGTTCAAGGCGGCACCGACTATGAGGCACGTAAATTTTGTGCGCAGGCACTAAACGAGATGCCATTTGACGGCCTTGCGATAGGAGGTCTTAGTGTTGGCGAGAGCAACGAGGCGATGTATGACACGGTTGAGGCGGTTATGCCATTTATGGATGAGCTTAGACCGCGCTATCTAATGGGCGTTGGCACGCCTGAAGATCTTGTAGAAAACGTGGAGCGAGGCGTTGATATGTTTGACTGCGTTATGCCAACAAGAAACGCAAGAAACGGCACGCTCTTTACTAGCTTTGGCAAGATAAATATAAAATCAGCCAAATTTATAAACGACCACGCGCCGATAGACCCAACTTGCCAGTGCTACACCTGCAAGCGCTACTCCAGAGGCTATCTAAACCACCTTTTTAAGGCTAGAGAGCTCACGTTTTTTAGACTAGCAAGCTTTCATAACCTGCACTACTATCTAAATTTAATGAAAGAGATGAGAGAGGCGATAGAGGTCGGCGAATTTGCTAAATTTAAGCGAAATTTCTACGCAAAAAGGAGCGCAGATGAGCTATAAAAACGCACTTTGTGGATATTTTTACGGAGATGCATTTGACTACATCACGCTCATCTCGCCATCGCAAAAGCAAGTTTTTAAATTTTTATTTAAGGACGGCAAAATTTATAAAGAAGACTTTGATCATGAGTGTGATAAAGATATGTTTGAAGCTGCTCTTAAGGGACTTTGCAATGAATTTGCAAATAAAATTTTAGAGCACCAAGACGAGCTAAATGAGTATGAGAAAATTTATGCTAGCCAAAAAAATTTTGAGAAATTTATAAAAAGACACCACTTTTTAAAGTATGAGATCAGAAAATTTCAAAATAGCATTTCGCACTTTTACGAAGCTCTTGCGATCTGCCAAAGTGAGCAGCAAGGGTTAAAAAAAGAGCTTAAAAACAGCATCCACGAAGCAAGTGTCTTTAAAACCATAGCTAACGAATATGCCTGCAGGGTCGAAGACATCTATACATTTATACAAAGCGCTAAAAACGACAAGATAAATAAAAACATCTACCTCTTAACGCTCATTTCGGCTCTATTTTTGCCGTTAAATTTCATCACTGGCTTTTTTGGTATGAATACAAATGGCATGTTTTTAAGCTCATTTAAAGATGGCACGTTGATAGTTTTTGCTTTTATAGCGATGCTTTGCGTGCTATTTTTTATATTTTATTACAGATCAAATAAGGATATTAGTTAAATTTATAGTAGGCTTGGCAAGTTGATCCAACCTGCCAAGTAAATTTGAAGTTATTTTTTCTTAATGATAATCTTCTCGCCGTTGCTATCAATGGTGATCTCATCACCGCTTTCAAGCTCATCTTTCAAGATCATATCAGCGATCTTATCTTCAACTAGTTCATAAAGCGCTCTTCTAAGAGGTCTTGCGCCATAAACTATGTCAAAGCCAGCTTTTGCGATAAATTTCTTAGCCTCTTCGCTTAAAACTGCCTTGATACCGCGGTTGTGAAGAGTTTTTTCAAGCTCTTTAAACATGATCTCAACGATAGATATCAAGCCTTGCTCGTTTAGAGGATTGAAGATGATAGTATCATCAAGCCTATTTAAAAACTCAGGCTTAAAGTAGTTTTTAAGCTCGTTTTTAACAGCCACGTCACGGTCTTCACCCTTTAGCTCCATTATGAGATTTGAAGCGATGTTTGAGGTTAAAATGATGATCGTGTTTTTAAAATCAACCGTTACGCCTTTGTTATCAGTCGCGCGTCCGTCATCAAGTATGCCAAGAAGTATGTTAAATACATCCTTGTGAGCCTTTTCAACCTCGTCAAAAAGTATGACTGAGTAAGGTCTTCTGCGAACTGCCTCTGTTAGCTGACCGCCCTCATCGTAGCCTACATATCCTGGAGGCGCACCAAGTAGCCTGCTCACGCTGTGTTTTTCCATATATTCACTCATATCAAAGCGGATAAGCGCCTTCTCATCGTCAAATAAGAATTTAGCCAAAGCCTTAGCAGACTGAGTTTTGCCAACGCCTGTTGGTCCAAGAAATAAAAACGAACCAATCGGCCTTTGACCCTCATTTAGCCCAGCTTTGTTTCTCTTAACAGCACGCGCAAGTGCGTGTAGTGCGTCATCTTGACCGACAACACTCTCTCTTAGATGCTCTTCGATGCGCAGATATTTCTCTTTTTCGCTTGTTAGCATCTTTTTAACTGAAATTCCAGTCCATTTGCTCAAAATTTCAGCCACAAGCTCCTCATCGACTTGATTTTTAAGAAGCACGCCCTCTTTTTTCATGTGCTCCCATTTTTCTTCAAGCTCATGTTTGTGCTTTTTGGCGTCTGCTATCTTGCCGTATTCTATCTCAGCAGCCTTTTGAAGATCGCCATTTCTTTTTGCTATCTCAGCTTGTGATTTTAAGCTATCGATCTCTTTTGTTGCTTTTGAAATTCCGCCAAAAACGGCCTTTTCGTTTTCAAATTTAGTATCAAGCGCTAGCTTTTTCTCATTTAGATCAGCTATCTCTTTTTCGATCTCGCCAAGTCTTTCTTTATTTTTATCCGCATCCTCCATCTTTAGAGCTTCTTTTTCTACTTGAAGCGTTACGATCTCACGTTTTATCTTTGAAAGCTCGTATGGTTCGCTCTCTATTTGCATCTTAAGCTCAGCTGCTGCCTCATCTATAAGGTCTATCGCCTTATCTGGCAAAAAGCGGTTTGCGATGTATCGGTCACTTAGTCTTGCTGCGGCAACTAGCGCGCTATCTGTTATCGTGATACCGTGATGAACTTCAAGACGCTCTTTTATACCACGTAAAATTTGAAGTGCCTCATTTACGCTTGGCTCTTTGACGTCTATTGGTTGAAAACGTCTTTGAAGCGCTGCATCTTTTTCAAAGTATTTTCTATACTCTTTTAATGTTGTCGCACCAACAGCGTGAAGCTCCCCACGCGCAAGAGCTGGTTTTAGGATATTTGCAGCGTCCATTCCACCCTCGCTAGCACCTGCTCCAACGATGGTGTGAATTTCATCTATAAAAAGTATGATGTTGCCAGCTTTTTTGACCTCGTCAATGACAGCTTTTAACCTATCTTCAAACTCGCCTCTATACTTTGCTCCAGCTACAACTGCGCTCATATCAAGTGCGATGACACGCTTGTTTGCAAGGCTTGTTGGCACATCGCGAGCGACTATCTTTTGAGCTAGCCCCTCAACGATAGCTGTTTTACCAACGCCTGGCTCACCAAGCAAGATAGGGTTATTTTTGCTCTTTCTTATTAAAATTTGCATCATTCTAGTGATCTCTTCATCACGGCCGATGACTGGATCAAGCTCTTTATTTAGGGCTTTTTGCGTTAGATCGATACCAAATTTCTCTAGGCTATCAAGAGTATCATCGCCAGTTTGGCTATCTATCTTTTTACCACCTCTTATGCTCTCAAGGTTCTTTTTGATCTCTAAGATGTCGCAAAATTTGCTTAAAATTTGTTTGATCTCACTAAGCTCAAGAGCCGAGATGATCCAAGTATCAACAGCTATGTAGCTATCGCCCATGCTTACCATTAAAGCTTTTGCATTTTCAAGCGAATTTATAAGCTCTCTTGAAACTGAAACGTTATCTTTTGTAACGTTTGAGCTACTTGGTAGTGACGAGATCTTGCTTTTTATCTCAAGCTCGACTGCGTCTTTGCTTATGTTCATCTTATTAAATACTTGATTTAAAATAGAATTGCTATCAGCAAGCAAAGCCCAAAAGACGTGAAGTGGCACAACTTGTGGATTTTTAGAAAAGATCGCTAAGCTAACGCCTTTTTCAAGTGTCTCTTGCATCTGCGCTGTTAAATTTTCTGTTATGTCAGCCATTAAAGCTCCTTAAGTTATTTTATAATGGCGGCATTATATAACTTTAGTCTTATATTGTCAAGTATTTTTATAGCCTTTGTCACTCTTTTTATATAATTGCTAAAATTTGCTGTTATAAATTTGTGTTAAAAATAGAC
>NZ_POYX01000033.1:0-635 GCF_002913865.1 Campylobacter concisus | reverse complement strand
GTTATAACGTATATTATAAATAATTTTTAGTATGTTTAATACTTTATTTTGATATTTATATACTATTTTACATTATTTATATAATATTTTAGGTATATTTAATGATAAATAACGTATAATTCTTCAATGATTGAAACAAGTGATATATTTAATTTGCTTCATAATGCAGTTGAGGCAAAAAATATCGGAAAAAAAATTTCACAAGCAAAAATGGCAGAGGATCTTGGCGTGCCGATGAGGACATATCAGGACTGGAGGCTTGGTAACTCAAAGCCGCAAGCTGCTGCTGCTGTTTGCAAACTGCTATGTGAGCTTGACGATGATGAAATATTATTTGTTGTCAATAAGATGAGAAAATTGCTAGGAAAATAGATGGAAAATTTAACACAAAAAGAGAGAATCGACCTTGAGAGCGTTTTTGCAGTCATTTGCACTAAAAAAGAGTCAAAAATTTTAGTCACTTATAAGGATATATGCTCGGCTGCAGCTTCAAAATTTCATGTAGTTAAAAATAAGATCAAAAAAGTAAGAGAAAAGAGAGCCAAAATTTAATATTTTTGGCTTGAAATTTGTATATTTTATAAACTTTGTAGCCAAAAAAACCGTCAAATAAATTTCATCCTACCTATTTATAT
>NZ_POYX01000032.1:0-17485 GCF_002913865.1 Campylobacter concisus | reverse complement strand
ATTAAAAAAGCGTATTAAATTTAATGCAAAGGAGAGCCGCAAGCAAATTTACTTAAATTTCAACTCACTTGTGACTATAAATTTTACTCCTCGTAAGCTCCGATAGAGAGAATTTTATCTATTCTTTTTGCGACAAGCTCGTTTATATCAAGCTTCTCAAGCTCGGCTAGCTCTGAGATGAAGTAGTTTGCAAGTGCTTTTGCAGCACCGTCTTTATCTCTATGAGCTCCATTTATCGGCTCGTTTATCACGTCATCTATAAGCGATAAATTTTTTAAGTCATCAGCCGTTATCTTCATAGATTTTGTAGCTTGCTCTTGTTTAGCTGGGTCGTTCCAAAGTATCGCAGCACAACCCTCTGGCGAGATGACTGAAAAGACAGAGTTTTTCATCATAGCAAGTCTATCAGCCACACCTATAGCTAAAGCGCCGCCACTTCCGCCTTCGCCGATAACGACAGCTATTATTGGAGTTTTTAAATTTGCAAATTCAAATAAATTTCTAGCTATGGCCTCGCTTTGACCTCGCTCTTCAGCACCAACGCCAGGATATGCACCTGGAGTGTCTATCAAAAATAAGATAGGTAGGTTAAATTTCTCAGCCAATTTTGCTACGCGTAAAGCCTTTCGGTAACCCTCCGGATGAGGCATACCAAAATTTCTTTTTAGTTTATTTTTAGTGCCACGACCTTTTTGCTCGCCTATAACGACAGTCTTTTTGCCTCCGATATAGCCGACATAGCAGACTATTGCTGGGTCATCGCGAAACGCCCTGTCGCCATGGATCTCATAGCCATCAACTAAAAATGAATTTATATAATCAATAGCGTATGGCCTATCTGGGTGACGAGCAAGTTGCAAACGTTGATATTCGTTTAAATTTTTATATACTTTTGATATCTCTTTAGATAGGTTCTTATTTAAAATTTCAACAGCATGTTCATCGCCTCTGATCTTAGCATTTGCTATATCTTCATCAATTTGCTTTATGCTCTTTTCAAAATCTAAATAATTTGACATCTTAATCCAACTTTTTAAATATCACGACGCCGTTTGTTCCACCAAAGCCAAATGAGTTGCTCATAACAGCTTTTATATCAGCTTTTCTGGCTTTATTTGGAACGTAGTCTAGATCGCAATCTGGATCTGGCGTTTCGTAGTTTATTGTTGGAGGGATGATGCCATCTCTCATTGCCATTATAGATATGACAGCTTCGATCGCACCAGCACCGCCAAGGCAGTGTCCAGTCTGACCTTTAGTTGAACTAACTGGTGGGCACTTATCACCAAAAACAGCCTTTAGTGCAGCTGTCTCGTTTTTATCATTTACTGGCGTTGAAGTACCATGTGCATTAACATAGTCTATCTTTACGCCTTTTGCCATATCAAGTGCTTGTTTCATCGCGCTTAATGGACCTTCAAGTGTTGGTGATGTGATATGGTGTGCATCTCCGCTCTCACCAAATCCAACTACTTCAGCGTAAATTTTAGCACCTCTTGCAACAGCCGACTCATACTCTTCAAGCACAAGTGCGCCAGCGCCCTCGCCCATTACAAAGCCATCGCGGTTTGCATCAAATGGCCTTGACGCCTTACTTGGCTCATCATTTCTAGTTGAGAGTGCTTTCATCGCTGCAAAACCGCCTATACCAACGCCGCAAATAGTTGATTCAGCACCGATAACTAGCATATTTGTTGCTTGACCGATCATTATGCATTTTGCAGCTTGTGATATCGCATGAGTGCTTGCCGCACAAGCTGTTACGCTTGATAAATTTGGACCTTTTAGTCCGTGGTTTATTGAAACTATACCACCTAGCATATTTACAAGTGCAGATGGGATGAAAAATGGCGAAATTCTCTTTACGCCTTTTTCAAAATATGTGATTGAGTTTTTCTCAATATTTGGCAAACCGCCTATACCAGCTGCTGAACTAACGCCAAATTTATGAGCGTCAAACTCCTTAAAATTCGCATCAGCCATAGCTTCGTTAGATGCTTTTATGCCAAGCTGTATGAAACGATCTACTTTTTTCACCTCTTTGCCGTCTAAAATGCTATTTGGATCAAAATCAGTTATCTCGGCAGCAATTTTAACAGGGAATTCGCTTAAATCAAAGCTCGTGATCTCTTTCACACCTGTTTTACCCTCGCAAATAGCCTTAAAAGAGCTCTCTTTATCAAGACCAAGTGCGTTTATCATGCCAATACCAGTTACAACGACTCGTTTCAATACATCTCCTTAAATCAAACTATGCAAATTTAAATTATTTGCCTAGTTTTTCTATATAATTTACAACGTCTTGAATGCTTACTAATTTTTCTGCTTCGCTATCAGGAATTTCTACTTCAAATTTCTCTTCTAAAGCCATAACTAGCTCTACAACGTCAAGTGAATCAGCGCCTAAATCTTCGATGATTTTAGACTCTAGTTTTACCGCTTGTGGATCTACGCTTAGTTGCTCTACAACTACGTCTCTTACGTCTTCAAATACTGCCATTTAAGGTCTCCTTATAAAAAATGTCTGTTATCTTATAATATTTACGCTTTTATTTATTTTAAATTTCAAAACTTGTTGAAATTTCATTACATATAAAGTCCGCCGTTTATTTTTAGCGTCTCGCCAGTCACGTAGCTCGCGTGATCACTTAGTAAAAATGCAACCGCCTCGGCCACCTCGCTAGCGCTACCAAAGCGTTTTAGCGGGATATTGTCACTATAAGTTTTTTTCACCTCATCACTTAGTCCATGCGTCATATCAGTCTCGATAAAGCCCGGAGTTACGCTGTTAAAGCGGATATTTCTGCTTGCGCCCTCTTTTGCAAAGCTCTTGCCCATGGCGATTAGTCCGCCTTTGCTGGCTGAATAATTCACCTGTCCAGCATTTCCCATCTCACCAACGATAGATGCGACGTTTACGACTGCTCCAAAGCGCTTTTTACTCATCACCTTTAAAGCCTCTCTACATCCTATGAAAGCTGAAGTTAAATTTGCATTTATCACATCTGTAAATTCGCTAGTTTTCATGCGAAGCGCTAGCTTGTCATTTGTGATGCCAGCGTTATTTACGAGGTAGCTTAGCTCGCCGTCGCTATCAACTATCAAATTTATGCCTTTTATAAACTCATCTTCGTCAGTTGCGTCAAATTTTATCACTGCAGCCTTGCCGCCATTTTGCTCGATTTCAGCTTGCAAAGCGTCTGCTATTTCAGGCTTTGAGCGGTAGTTTATCCACACTTTTAAGCCCATATTTGCAAGCGTCTTTGCAATTTGTGCGCCGATACCTCTGCTTGCACCTGTTATTAGCACGTTTTTTCCACTAAATTTCATAAATTCTCCTTATAAATTTTGCTTATATTATCAAATTTAAAATAACGCCTCGTCCATTTCAGCTGGAATTTCAAGCCCCATGAGCTTTAAAACGCTAGGCGCAATGTTGTTTAGACCGCCATTTTTTAGCTCTTTAACCCCATCAGCCATCACAAAGCAAAAGACGTCATAGGTAGTGTGATTTGTCAGTAGCTCGCCGCTGCTATCACGCATCTCTTCGCAGTTTCCGTGATCGCTCGTGATGATCATAGCGTAGTTTTTCTCTTTTGCCTTGGCGTAAATTTCTCCAAGAGCCCTATCCACTGCTTCAACTGCTTTTATAGCGGCCTCGTAGTTACCAGTATGTCCCACCATATCGCCATTTGCAAAATTTACCACGATAAAGTCTTGCTCGTCATCCATACCCTTTAGCACGGCTTTGCAAACCTCAGCAGCGCTCATCTCTGGCTTTTCGTCGTATGTTTTTACTTTTGGACTAGGGATGAGCACCCTAGTTTCGTTGCTAGCTAGCTCCTCAACGCCGCCATTAAAGAAAAATGTTACGTGGGCATATTTTTCAGTCTCAGCCGTGTGAAGCTGCCTTAGTCCAGCGGCTGCTATGACCTCGCTTAGGGTGTTTTTTATCTTTTCATTTTTAAATAGCACTTCAAATTTAAAATTTGCGTCGTATTCGGTCATGGTGATAAGATTTTTGATAGCAAAAGGTCGCTCAAACTCGCTAAATTTCTCTTCTCCTAGAGCCTGGCAAATCTCTCTTGCTCTATCATTTCTAAAATTTATTACGATCACGCCATCATCTTCGTCCATGCCACTAAAGCCATTAAAGCTTGCTGGCTTTACAAACTCGTCTGTCACGCCCTCATCGTAGCTTTTTTGTAGATACTCGCTTGGCGATAAGCTGTTTAAATTTGCTCCCTTTACCAAGCTATCATAGGCTTCTTTTACGCGCTCCCAGCGTTTATCTCTATCCATCGCGTAAAATCTCCCACAAACCGTCGCTACCTTAAATTTAGCCTCTAAGCTTTTTATGAAATTTAGACCGCTATTTGGGCTAACGTCGCGTCCGTCGGTTATAGCGTGGGCAAAAACTTCGCAGCCATTTTTGCTAGCAAGCTCGCACATGCCATCAAAATGCTCCATATGAGAGTGCACGCCACCGTCGCTATAAAGCCCTATGACGTGAATTTTTTTGCACTTTTTAAAAAGAGCTTTTAGCGCTTCATTTTCTGCTACTGAGCCATCTTTAAAGCCGCGTGAAATTTTGACCAAATTTTGATACAAAACTCGCCCGCTTCCTATGCACATGTGCCCTACTTCGCTGTTACCCATCTGTCCTTCAGGTAGCCCCACAGCGTTTCCAGAAGTTTTTATGAGTGAGTTTGGAATTTCTTTAAAAAATTTATCGTAGTTTGGCTTTTTGGCCGCCTCAAATGCGTTAAATTTACCATTTTTGTTTGATCCAATGCCATCAGTTATTATAAGTATAGTTTTTTGAGCCATTTTTAAATTTTATCCTTAAATTTAGATAATTTTTAAGGCCATTATACTAAAATTGCTTTTTTTTAAAATAAAGGCCCCTATGTTTTACTATATCTACGAAATTTTAAATTTTAATATCTTTCAGTATATCACCGTTCGCGCTGGCATCGCTTTTTTCATAGCATTTATCTTGACAGCTTATCTGATGCCTAAATTTATCGCTTGGGCAAAGGCAAAAAACGCCGCCCAGCCTATCTACGAGCTTGCCCCGCAAACTCACCAAAAAAAGGCTAAAACGCCAACAATGGGCGGACTTGTCTTTGTCTTTACAGCCGTGATCGCTACGATCATCTGCGCTAGGCTTGATAACGCCTTTGTGCTAGCCTCACTCTTTTGCCTAGTTTGCTTTACTTTGCTTGGCTACAAGGATGACTACAGCAAAATTTTAGGTGCGAAAAATCACGCCGGCCTAAGCCCAAAAGCAAAGCTCTTTTTTCAGTTTCTCATCGCCTTTTTACTCGCAGCCTTTTTATACATCAGCAAAGAGCTAAACACCGAGTTTTACCTGCCGTTTTACAAGCAGCCGATCTTTGACATGAAAATTTTTGCCATTTTCTTTTGGACGCTAGTCATCGTCGCAGCCTCAAATGCGGTAAATTTAACAGACGGACTTGACGGACTAGCTGCCGTGCCATCGATATTTTCACTTCTAACACTTGGCGTTTTTGCCTACATCTGCGGCCACGCTGTCTTTAGCTCGTACCTACTTTTACCAAAGATCGCAGGCGTTGGCGAGAGCGTAGTCGTAGCCTCTGCGCTAATTGGCTCGCTCATGGGCTTTTTGTGGTTTAACTGCCATCCAGCCGAGGTCTTTATGGGCGATAGCGGCAGCCTAAGCGTTGGTGCATATATCGGCTTTATGGGCGTTGCGACCAAAAACGAAATTTTGCTCATCATCATCGGCCTCATCTTTGTCGTTGAGACCCTAAGCGTCATCTTGCAGGTGGGTAGTTTTAAAATTTTTAAACGCAGAATTTTCTTAATGGCGCCTATACATCACCATTTTGAGATAAAGGGCTGGGCGGAAAATAAGATCATCGTGCGCTTTTGGATCATCGCGCTTTTGGCAAATTTGATCGCACTGACCGCGCTAAAGATCAGGTAGATCATGCGAGCGCAGATAGAGCCAGACTTTGAGAGTGCTAGAAAAAAGTATGATGAAATTTTGGAGCAAATTTTAGCCTACACCGACTATTGCGACGAATTTGGCGATGAGGACGGCGAAGAGTACCGCAAGGTAGAGCAGCGCTTAGCCAGGATAAGCGGCAAAGATATGAGTAAATTTAGCCTGCATGAGTGGTGGGAGGCTGAGGGCGCTGAAAATCTCGCCTTTGACATCGCTTTGCCAGAGCCAAAAGTGGTGCCAGATATAACAAAAGACGAGCTTAGGCAGATCGTAGAGCGTATGTTGGCGCCTGTGCCTGAATTTGATGATGATTTTTTAGAGGCATTTTATATAAGAGTAAAATTTGCTTGCAAAGGCGCATATTTTGCAGAGTTTTTGAAGCTAAATTTTTCTGATACGTTTAGATTTGAGCTCTTTGAACGTCAAAAAATAGACGGCGTGATGCGTGAGCTAAGTGCAAACGAGATAGTAGAAATTTTATGGGGCAAAAGAGGATAAAAGCATGAGAAAATCACTATTTGGCTATGGTGGCACGACGAAAGCTATCGCTAAAAACTTCGTAAATGAGGGCTTTTGGGATATCTACGATGATAAATTTAGCGAAATTTCTAAGGACGAGTTTGGCAACGCTCTTTTGCCAGTTAGCAAATTTGACCCAGCAAAAAGCGGCCTAGAGATACCAAGCCCAGGCATCCCGCCTCACCACGAGCTTATCAAAAAAGCTAGAAATTTAGTTAGCGAATATGACTATTTTTATGAAATTTACAAGGCCCATCTGCCATTTAATGTCTGGATAAGCGGCACAAACGGCAAGACGACGACCACAAAGATGATGCAGCACCTATTAGAGAGCAAGGGCTCAGTGATGGGCGGAAATGTCGGCATCGCACTAGCAAATTTAGACCCGCACGCTAAAATTTGGATACTTGAGACCAGCTCATTTACTCTGCACTACACAAACCGCGCCACACCAGGAATTTACGTGCTTTTGCCGATCACGCCAGACCATCTAAGCTGGCATGGCAACATGAGCGAGTACGAAAAGGCCAAGCTAAAGCCACTTGCTAGCATGAGCGAAACTAGCGTAGCGATCGTGCCTGAAATTTACGCTAAAACGCCTACAAAGGCCAAAGTGATCGCCTATAAAGATGAGAGCGACTTAGCTCGTTTTTGCGGTGTAAATTTGAACGATATAGCCTTTAAAACGCCGTTTTTACTAGACGCACTGCTGGCACTTGCGGTTGAGAAAATTTTATTTGACCGCTGCGACGTGGCACTTTTAAACACATTTGTCATCGAGGCAAACAAGCTCGAAGAGCTCACCGACAAGATGGGGCGAACCTGGGTAAATGACACAAAAGCGACAAACATAGACGCCAGCATCCAAGCCGTAAAACGCTACAAAGATCACTTCATGCACCTGATCCTAGGCGGCGACGACAAGGGCGTTAGCATGGATGAGCTCTTTGAAAATTTAAAGGGCCTTAAGGTCAAAATTTATGCCATCGGCTCAAACAGCGACAAGCTTATGAATTTATCCGATAAATTTGACATCCCTGCCTTAAAATGCGACTTTTTACAAAACGCTGTAAATGAGATAAGTAAAGAGCTTAAAAGTGGCGAGATAGCGCTTCTAAGCCCAGCAGCTGCGAGCCTTGATCAGTTTAAGAGCTACGCCGAGCGAGGAGATAAATTTAAAGAGTTTATAAGGGCTCTTTGAGCTTAAGTTATTTTTAGATCTTGGCGTTTTGTCTAAAATTTTGCCACTAAATTTAAAGAAAAAAGCAAAAATTTTCTCTATAAGAGTTTTTTATTGAATACTTTTTAAGTTTATGCTAATATTTGGCGAAAAAATTAAGGAAGAATTTTATGCCAATTACCCCTATCTAAGCAAAATTTATGATACTAAAAGCATACATGCCTACACTGGTACAGCTATCATATCTAATAGGATATAAAGATAAAAGTGGTGGTATCTATAACCATACAAACAAGGTATCTTTAAGAGATATAACAGATCATATAGTAAATGTAGTCTCTGATAATGAGTATCCATTTAAGACAAATGAAGAGATAAGCCTAAAGGCTATATATAAACAAGAAAAAGGTAGTAAGAGGTATAAAGAGGTACTTTGGGGATATATGGTGATAAAGAGCATAGAGTATAACGAAGTATCTAAATCAAATCCTAAAGATGTGGTAGCCTTAAAAGATCAAAAGGGTAAAGAGATAAGATTTAAAATTTCAGATCTTATAAAAAAAGATCATTTAGACAAGCTAAAGCAAGGTGGTCATACTATAGTATTTTTTGCATATCTTGAAGGAGAGAATGATAAATTTAAATACAAAAGCGTATATGGTAAAAACCATATAAGGATAGATATAAAGATACCTCTATATATTAGATTTAAAGATGATAAGCTAATTATATATGAGTTTGAGCATGCTATAAAAGAGAATAGTTTTAAAGCTAGTCTAAATCATGATGATGCCTTAGTAAATAAAAGTGGCTACTTATATATAGATAAAGATATATCTAAGCAAGATATAAATATCTATGAAGATGATAAGCTTACTAAAGAGCTAAAGAGTGAAGATAGTATAAATAAGAGATATCAAATTTACATAGATGAAGCAAATTCCACAAACTATCAAAACCAAAGCAACACAAACCAAACAGGTAATACAAAGATAAATAAAGATACCAAGTATGGTATCAACCTACTAAGTAAAGATAATATGAATAGCTTTATAAACTCTTTTAATGAGTCAAAGAGTATAACAAGAGTAGATAAGGGTATGTGGGTAGATGGGGATAGGGAAGTCTTAGTCAAGATAGAGATAGGAAATGAGATAGTTTTCCCACTAAAAATCAAGCCTTTAAATGATAAAGGTATGTTGTACGATTGGACGCTTATGTTGGGCGATACAGGTCAGAGTCAGGCTATATTTAATTGGGATAGACTTGGTGGTAGAAAACACGCCGCAAGAGATCTGTATACAGATATGCCTTTTAAAAAGAATATAGACATAAAAACATTTAAGTCAGATGTAGAGATAGTATCTATAGCTGATGGTGAAGTAATAAAGACAGGTGATTTTTACTATAAGACCGATCATATAACGATACAATACGACACAGTAGAATTTGGTAGCTTCATAATTAGATATGGAGAGGTCGATCCTTTAAGAGTAAAAGTAAAAGTGGGTGATAAGGTAAGAAAAGGTCAGATTATAGGATATGCTGGACTTATGATCAATAATGGCGATCACCCAAACATAGTTGATAAAAAGGTAGTCACCATGCTTCACTTTGAGTATTTTACAAATGGAGCTGATACAAAAAATAACTTTACTGCAACAAATGATCCAAATAATAAATTTAAAAGGCATAAGGATCTAGCAGACCCACTGGAAATACTAAAGGAAGGATACAAAAATACTTTTGGAGAAATATTATGAGGATAATCTTTAAAATAATTTTAGCTTTACTTGTAGTTGTAAATTTATCATTTGCAACAGATGATTATGATAATAGTTGGGAAAAAAAGACGATACCTAAGAAGTTTTTGAGTCAAGGTTGCAAAACAATATCAAAAGACATTTGGAATGAAAGCAAGGTTTCCTATCGTCAAACCACTATATTAAATATGTACGAAAAGCCAATTTTAAATTTATATGGCGATCACGACCTAACAATCAAAGACATAGGACATCTAAAAAATCTTAAATACAAAGAGTGTAATAAAAATTTTTGTTACGACTTTGATTTTAAGTGGCTAAACAACAAAAGTCTTTTGGTGCAACTACATTTTCATGCTGATAAATATTCTAAATCAAGCTGTGAATTATGGCTATATGAAGAATATGATGGTAGTGTAGATGTATATAGTTTTACGTCTAAAAATTTACCTGACTAATCATAGGCGATATATTTATGAAAACAATCTTTAAAATAATCTTAGCTTTGCTTGTAGCTGTAAATTTATTATTTGCAACAGATGACTACGATGATGACTGGGGAAGAAAGGCGGTACCTAAGAAGTTTTTGAATAAAGATTGTCGTAAATTAGTAAAGAAAATATTTTGCGAAAGTAAAAGTAAGTATGTATCAGACACAATAATCAATATTTGGAAAGAGCCAATTTTGAATATTCTTATTTATGAGTCTCCCTTAAAAGACATAGAATATATGAAAAATATAAGATATATAACCCACGATGCAAATAACTATTCTTATGGCTTTGATTTTAAATGGATAAATAAAAATACTCTTTTAGTTCAACTATTTGATACAAGCCCTGAAAATAGCTGTGAACTATGGCTATATGAAGAAAGGGATGGTAGTGTAGATGTTTATAAATTTACATCAAGATATTTACCTGATTAATAAATTTATTTAAGGATAGAAATGAAATTTAAAAACATACTATTATTAAGCTTTCTAATGAGTTTAAATTTATATGGATTTGAACCAATGAACCCTAGTATAGCTACCAAAAAGGCTAGTGATGATTATGGGTAAGTTGATACCATAGTATGGTGCAGTGCAGATTATGGTGTTGACACAATTGCTCCTAGCTTTAAATGCTATGACGCTAAAGGAAAGTATAAATTTAAAAAATACTCTTTAGAAGATTTTATATGTCAGTCAGACTATAACTCTTTTAGAGATAACTACTTTGCTGATCTTTATAATCTAATCTTAAAAGAAGCTCCAAATTTAAAAGACAAAGCTCAAAAGATAGCAAGAGAGAGGATAAAAGATAGCAAAAAAGAGTGCATTAGATACTCAAAAAAAGAGTATAACTATAGCTTTGTTGCTAAGTCAGCATTTTTTGTATCTGAAAGTATCTATTGCGTAAAGAATTTCTATAGAGAGTACACTGCTAAGCTATCTTTAATGCTTTGCAAGAACGATAAAGAGCTATTTAAAAGAATTTATGGCAAAGACTACGAGAAATTTAAAGAGGTCTTTGAAGATACCTTAAAATATGTACCGATAGAAAATGGTAGCATACCAAGAGATGTAAAAAGAGCTGAAATAAACGACGACTTTTTAAAAAAATACAAAAGTTACCACTATGATGACGACTACCCGCAGATAGATGACATGTTATATATCATGCTCGTGCAATACTCACTCATTGACAAAAATAGTCATTTAGTTTTACCTGAGAATAGAAAAAACGATGACAAAAACTAAATTTGTATACTTATTGCTGCTTTTAGCTATATTTTCTAATGCCAAAAACTTAAGCATAGAAACATACAGCAAGGATAACAAATGCTCCATAAGTATAAATGATGAAGAGATTTATAGCAGGGAGTGCGAGTATGAGCTTGAACCAAATTTAATATTTTATACCAAATTTAATCGTAGCGAAGTGTGGATATTTCAAGATATACAAAACTATGCCGCCTGCAGCGGACACGGGCCTTTGAGAATTTTTGAAAAGAAAAATGACGACAAGATAAAATTTCAAGGCGAGATAGATTGGTGCGCGAGTGTGCCATTTTTTGAAGTCAATGATAGAGGCATCTTGATAATAGACAAACCACACAAAAATGCACTAACCAACAACGGCGATCCAAATTTTAAAGGTAGCGGGAAACTATCAAATGAAAGAAAATATAAATTTGAGAATGGGAAGATCAAAAGATATAGTTTTGCCTTTGTTAAATAGATATAATGCGCTTAAAAAAGAACGGATAGATATGGCAAAAAAGATAGTTATTTTTTATTTTATGGTGCTAGGCTTTATGACACATAATGCCTACGCAAAAGATATAAATTTAACGGGGATTTACAAGAATGAGCCTTGTAATATTTCAATAGAAATAGCAAAAAATACCAATAAAGCGAAGTATTTTTACAAGATAGTGGAGAATAATCAGACAAAATCACAAGGCTATATATCAAGCATAAAAAGCAACGGCGAAGGTGGATTTTACATAAAATTTAAAAAGATTGGCGGAGAGTATGAAAATGGTAGTATAGTCATACAAAACTATGGAAATTCTATGAACAAGTATAATCATTTTGAAGATTGTGATAGTAAATACTTAAAATTTGATAAATGAACATAGTGCCTTTATTTTTTGTTCTAAATAATTTTTTGGAGAAATGATATAAAAACGATACTTCTTATTGTAACTATTTGTAGTGCCTTATTTGCACAAGTTTTTGCATATAAAACAGATATTGTGAGTGCAAATTTGAGCACAAAGCAGATAGCTAAAGATAAGATCAAATTTAGCCTAATCTATAAGAATAAGGCAAATAACGATGCCATAAAAATATCTGGAGTAGCCAAGAATAAAACTATAGATCTTGATCCAGAGACGGACGATGACGAATATGGTGAGAAACTAGCCTATTTTGCAAATGAGTATATATATGAAAGTAATGGATGCTACCTGGCGCTACGAATAGATGCTGATGAAAACAAGAGAGCTGTAGTAAATTTTGAAGCGTGTGAGGCGATAAACAAAAATGAATGGGTGCCAAAAAATATGCTTATATCAAAAGAGTATTTTAAAGAATTACAGCAGTCAAAATAAATACAAATATGAAGACTATAAATAAAATAATTCTTTTTTATCTAGTGCTATCTATGTCACCTGCTCTTTTTGCAGAACAAGCCGCCAAGCAGTGCTTTAGTGGATATTTAGATAGTAAAGCTCGTTTTATAGATGAAAATAAATTTGATGAATTTGACTTTTCTGGCATTATAGCTGACACTCGTACAAAATATATCGTATCTGGTGAGTACAAAATAACCGCAGAGGCTCGCCCATTTAACGGCGAAATTCAAATAATCAAGATAAAAAAATATGCGAATTTAAACTACGGCGTTGATGACTTCATGAAAGATAAGATCAATGCCCAAGGCATAGCCTTAGCGAGCTATTTCTTAAAAGGCAATGGAGATTTTCTGGCCAAAGGTCAAATGCTCATAAAATGGTACATTAATAGCGATCAAAGGCTAGCGTATGACGATATATCAGAAGATGAGGATATGTACGCAAATTATCTATTTTGCGGAGAGTGCAAGGTAGGCAAGGCTCAAACAAAGCCATGCGCGTAGGGGCATTACAGGACACCAAACAGCGGCGATCTTGACATAGGTGCCGGGGAGTTTAGTCCTAGTCCAAAATATCTTAACAACGGCTGGAGCGACTTTAACAAGGATGAGTAAATTTTCTATAAAAAGCTTTTTAATACTATTTCTAATTTTAGGATTCCTAAATTTAACAGCTAGCGAAAATTTATCACACACGACAGGCGTAGGTGAGATCAAAATCGGTCAAAATTTAGCTTTGAAAAATGTCACATACTTCTTAGACGGCGAAAAGGCAAGCTTTGTAAATTTAGAAAAAACGCAGATTATGACACTTGATTTTTGCTGTGGCGGTAACGGCGAAATTCAAAGGATAAACGTCAAATTTTATGATAAAAATTTAACCAAAGACTATATAAATTTCAGCAAGACAAAAGAATTTACTACAAATTCTGGTATCAAACTGGGCGACAAACAAGAGCAAATTTTAAATAAGCTAGGCAAGCCAAGAGACCAGCAAGAGCAAAACAGCACAACCGCTGCGATCTATATCACAGAGCAAAATGAGAGCCGCCTCTTGCAAGAATTTGACATGCCACTCTACTATGAGAAATTTATCTTTTATAGTGGCGTTTTAAAAGAATATGAATTTGGCTTTGAGTATCCGTGATATAAAAAATAAATAGCAAAATAAGTTTAAGAAATATGCCTATCTTGCATATCAAATTTTAATCACAATAACGTTTATTTCGTAACAAAACACGTTTAAGCTTTTTGCTTTGTTTAAGCAAGTTTTTACTACAATCCAAAATTAAATTTAGCTTTTTGGGCTATCATTTGTGAAAACTTCAAGGAGCACGATGGAACCGATTTATAAAACGCAGATCATCAAATATAAAGGCGAGCAAAAAGCGCAGGTTGATGATATTTTGGTGCGTGAGATTAAGCTTGAAATTTACATAAATGACAAAAAATTTGGCGCCGTTATGGCAACGCCTACCGATCAAAAGGCGCTTGCTGTGGGCTATTTGATCAGCGAAAACGTCATCACAAAGCCAGAAGACATAGCTGAAGTTAGACTCTCAACCGACGAGCTAAGCGTCTATGTAAGCGCCAAAGTGAATGAAAAACGCTTAGAGCAGTTTGACGAAGAAAAGGTCATAATAAGTGGCTGTGGCAGAAGCTCAACAGCAAATATCGACCCACAGGCGATGGCGGCAAGAGCCGTAAAAAGCGGAGCTAAATTTAACAAAGATATGATCCTTGCTCAAATGAAGGAGTTTTACACGCAGTGCGAGCTTTATGAGATGACTGGCTGCGTGCATACGGCAAAGCTCTTTGTAAGCGAAGATAAATTTTACATAGGCGAGGATATCGCTCAGCACAACACGATCGACAAAGCCGTTGGCAAGGCCGTTTTAGACGGAGCTAACTTAGCAAATTCATTTTTGATGGTGAGTGGCAGACTTAGCTCAGAGATGGTCGCAAAGGCCGTTATGCACGGGGTGCCAGCACTTATCTCAAGGACAGCGCCAACTAGCCTTGGTGTGGTGATCGCTCGTAAATTTGAGCTTACACTTTGTGGTTTTGCAAGGGGCGAAAATATCAACGTTTATAGCGGCGAAGAGAGAATTTATGAGTAAAAATTTAGAAGAGCTAATAAAACAAACGCTAAATAAAAGTGGCAAACTTGACTGCGGCACGGCTTTTAAGATCGCAAACAAGCTTGGCATAGAAGTCGGCGAGGTAAGCGACGAGGCAACCAGACTTGGCATCAAGATAGACAACTGCGAGCTTGGACAATTTGGTGGCTTGGATAAAGACCGCGGCAAATTTACATTGTCACTAAAACTAAAAGAAGTGAGCGACGAAAAGGGCAGAGTTTTTTGCAAAGATGCAAGGCAGATGGCGGCGGCTAACGGCGGGCTAAAGACCATGCGCTCGACGCTTAGAGACTACGGCTTTGACGTGAAGTACTGTCAGCTAGGCTGTTTTAAGGAAAAGAAAGGCAAAAAGATGAGAGTAAAGACGAAGACTTGGATAGAAAACGACGAGGGCGAGCTTATATTTGGCAAGGGCAAAACCGAGGTTTTAGACGTTATAGCCGAGGTTGGCTCGATATCAAAGGCAGCTGAAATTTTAGGTATGAACTATAAAAAATGCTGGTCGCATCTGCAAATTTTGCAAAAAAATTTAAAAGAAGATCTCTTTACAACCAAGCAAGGTGGCGGAGATAGCGCTGGCACTACGCTAAATGATAGGGCACACGAGCTCATAAACGCTTATAAACAGCTTCAAAACGACATCGAAGACTACGCAAATAAGCGCTTTAAAGAGCTATTTTTAAAACAAGATGAGAAGAAAAACGATAAAAAATAAACCAAATTTTTAAAAGGAGAAAAACATGTATGTAAAACTAAATGACAGGACTTATCTAAACAAAGATAAGATCACTAGAATCAAGATCGATAGCGTTCAAGACGGTATTCGTATCCGTTTCTATGAGGGTGCAAACCAAGTTGCTAAGAGCCAAAGATTTGAGAGTGAAGCAAAAGCTAACGAGTGGTTAGAGAAAAATTTCTTAAACAAATAAAACACGCGAGTGGGCGCCCTGCCCGCTTATAACCTCACTTTATACAAAATTTCACTATAATCGCGCTTTTAGCCAAAGGGAAAATCGTGCCAACTATAGATGAAGTAAGAAAAAATATCATTTTAAAAGATGGAATTTACTATTTTGACTACACGGCCTCAGGCCTTGCCTATGCGCCTATCGAAGATGAAATTTCAAAATTTTTAAAAACCTACGCAAACACTCACTCAGACAGCAGTTCAAGTGCTGTGCTAACGCAAAAACGCTACGAAAACGCAAGAGCTGAGTTAAAGGAGCTTTTGGGGCTTGATGAGAGCTTTTATCTCATCGCAACTGGTCAAGGCGCAACGGCTGCGATAAAGAAATTTCAGGAGATAATGGGAATTTATCTGCCGCCAACCACAAGAGCCTTGATAGGCGAAGCAAATTTAAGAAGCGTAAATTTACCACTCGTGCTTGTTGGCCCGTATGAGCACCACTCAAATGAGATCAGCTTTCGTGAAGGGTTTTGCGACTGCGAGCGCATCGGGCTTGATGAAAACGGCGAGATAGACTACGTGATGCTTGAGAGGACGCTAAAACTAAACGCAAAAAGAAAGATCATCGCCTGCTTTAGCGCCGCCTCAAACGTCACAGGCGTTAAAACCGACTACAAGAGAATTTACTCGCTCGTTAAAAAATTTGGCGGAGTGGTGGCATTTGACTGCGCAGCAACCAGCTCGCATGAAATTTTAGACGCTGCGTACTTTGACGCAGCCTTTTTCTCGCCTCACAAGCTACTTGGCGGAGTTGGGAGTTGTGGTCTTTTAGCGATCAAAAAAGAGCTTTATACAAGTGATATACCAAGCTTTGCAAGTGGTGGCACTATCGCTCTTGCAACGCCATCAAAACACCTTTTTATAAAAAATGTCGAGCAACTTGAAGAGGCTGGCACGCCATCTATCTTGGGGCTAGTGCGAGCAAGCCTAGCCTATAACTTGCAAGCAAGTGTAGGAGTAGAAAATATCAAAGCTCGCGAAGATGAACTGGCAATTTTCTTTGAAAAAGAGCTTAGCAGTATCGAAGATATCACCATTTATGGCCCTAAAAATGCAGAAAAACTGCCTATTTTTTCATTTAATGTGCGTGATATTTCGCCTTATGACTTTGCCGCAACACTTAGCAACAACCACGGCATACAAAGCCGCGCTGGCGTGATGTGCGCTGGACCTTATGCTTTTGATCTGCTGGGACTTAAAGAAAATAAGATCTTAGAGAAAAAGCCAGGTTTTGTAAGGGTGAGCATGCACTACACGCATACAAAAGAGGACATACTCTATCTCATAAACGCTATCAAATCATCTATCAAAAAGCACCGAGAGCTTTGGGGCGAGGAAAAAGCGTTGTATGAGATGTTTGGCGGAAAAATTTAGGTTAAATTTTTGTTTTGGGCTAAATTTAACTATCAAGAAAGTTAAAAATTTAAATTTATATTGCCATTTTAAAATATAAAAACAATTATATTTTTTGATCTGAATTTGCTCATTCTTCCCATTTAAATTTTAACTGTATCAAATAAAATTTATCATCTTGGATCAAATTTTGCCAGCAGAATTTAAAGCAAATTTGCTGTTTTTATACAAAGTTATATCTGCTTAGTCTTAAGAAACTCTAACAAAACACGCCACCATTGTGAGTGGACAAAAAATATTGAGCATTTTATCTTGCTTTTACATCTGGTTAAATAGAAATTTCTCAAGATCTTTTATGTGGTAGCCGTTTAAAATTGGCAACAACTAGTTTTTATGTTGATTAAAAAAGAATCAAAAAATAATTTTTAATCACTTCTTCAAC
>NZ_POYX01000031.1:0-14408 GCF_002913865.1 Campylobacter concisus | reverse complement strand
TTTCATGATTAACCTTAAAGAAAAATTTGCAAAATTATAACTAAAAATAAGGTTTGAAACAGAATAAACAATGGAGAGAAACATTTTTTTTACGTCAAATTCGTCACTTATCGTAAGACAAAAACAAATTTTCTATGCCGTTATAGCTCTTTTTATATTTTCTCAGTTTGCCGGCATTTTAAACTATAAAAATTTTGAAAATTTGTTGATATTTTTTGGCTTTGGTCTTGTAGTTTTTGGTATCTACATCTCTATGAACAGATCAAAGCTTAAAGCTATGCACTGGCTTGCTGCATGCTTTGGAGTCTTTATCTGGACTATTATTGACGCCATTAGAAGCGTCAATGAAGACTTTCTTTTAAGAAGCAAAGAGCAAATTTCTTATCTTGATTTTTTCGATCTGCTCCCTATGTTTTTACTATTGGCCGCTGTTGGTATATTTTTTGTGGTCAAATTTATAGCTAGCGATAAAAAGATCCTAGTTCTAGCCGATAGCTTTAACGTTCTTTTGCTAGTTTTCACGCTTGCTTATTGTATTGTTGGGGATATGGGTGATTTTAATATATTGATCCATCCTAAAAGCCCTAGTGAGCTTGCTGCTAGCATTGCTATTTTTGTAAATTTATCTATTTTATTCATCGCTCTTAGTGAAATTTTTAATAGCAACCATCTTTATATTAGACATAGCGGCTTTTTCTTGATAATCGCAAGTGCGATTTTTACGCTATTAAATTTATATGTTTTTTATAATGAGCTTATAAACAAAGGGCATGATTTTACTCTGCACTCTATCTACCTTGTGCCATTTTTTCTCTTAATGCTCGGGGCTTTTTACTTAAGGGGTGATAACAAGCGTATAAGCGCAGCAGATGTTGGCATAAAAACAACATCTAAGCTCGTGCCTATTATCTCAGCTGCACTAATACTAATAAAAACTGACCTATCATCTTATGTTGATCTGCTTATAATTTTTGTTGTTGTAGCTGGAGCGGTTATTAGCTATTTTATGAAAGTGCTTGATCAAAGCGAAGAGATATATAACGCAGAGCAAAATTTACATGATGCTAAAAACAAAGAGAAACACCTAAAGACAAACGAACTTGAGATGATAAATTTAAGCTTAGAGGGTGTATCTGAAAAAGACTATCTAACCTCTCTTGGCAACAGAGACTCTTTGCTAAATGAGCTTAAAGGTATGTGTAGTGTTTTGGGTGAGAAGCAAGAGATCGCAGTTTATTATATAAATATAAGTCGCTTTAAAAATATAAATACATCTTATGGACATGAAGTTGGCGATAAAATTTTAAAAGCGATAGCAAAGCGCATACGTGAAGCGTGCAACAGACAAGAGGTCACCGCAAGGATCGGCGCTGATGAGTTCATCGTGCTTTCCAAAATGGAAGAAAATAGCCACACTAAACGCATGAAGCTTGGTATGGAGCTAAGAGATACGATAGAAAAACCTTTGCAAATAGATAAGTATCACTTTGCGATCAAGAGTGTCGTTGGTATCCACGTTGTCACAAGAGATAACATCAGCGATCCTAGAAATATCATCAAAAAAGCTGATATGGCGATGTACTACGCTAAGCAAAATCCAGCCAAAAATCCGATGGTTTATAATAATGAGATAGATAGCGAGATACAACAAAGCTCAAACATAGAGATAGCTCTTAAAAAAGCAAATTTACAAGAGGACTTTGAGGTATATTTTCAGCCGATTTATGACATTAAAAATTTAAAGATCATCTGCGTAGAAGCGCTACTTAGATGGCAGTCAAAAGAGTATGGACAAAAAGAAGCTGGCGAGTTTATGGATATAGCTAGCTTAAATAGCGACATCTTAAACGACATCTGCACGCTTTCTGTCTCAAAAACAGTAGAACAAGCCGTAAGATGGCAAAACAAAAAGCTAAAAGTACCAAAAATAAGCATAAACGTAGCGCAAATTCAAAGCACATCTGAAAAATTTGTAAATGAATTTATGCTAACTTTAAACTCGCACCACCTAAATCCAAAGCAGTTTGAACTCGAATTTAGTGAAAGTATATGGCAAAACGACCAAGAGACGCTTGATAAAATTTTCTCACTTTTAGAGAAAAATAGCATAGATGTTTGTATAGATGACTTTGGATCTGGATATACGTCATTTGTCTATATCAGAAAGTATAAGATCGACCGCATAAAGATAGCAAATGACTTTGTTGCTCAGTCAGTGATCAACAAAAAAGATATGCAAGTAGTCGCTGCTATCATAAATATAGCAAAATCAATGAAGCTAAAAGTGACAGCAAAAGGCGTGGAAAGCCACGAGATAAAAGAGCTTTTAAAAGAGCTTAATTGTAATGAAATGCAAGGATATTTCTTATCTCGTCCGATGAGTGCGGAGGAGTTTGAGAATTCTTTAAGGCAGAATTCTCACATGGTGGCTGATATTTAAATTTCAGCCTTTATCTCTTCGTTTGATTTTACGACCATGCCTGAGCCATGTATCACGCTTGGGATACAGCTTGTGCAGATATCGACCTCTTCGCCGTTTTTGTGAGCATGGATGAAAACTGCATTTTTATCATCGCTGCTTTTTAGTCCGCAAACGTTGCAAACTACTAGATCTTTCTCTCTCATCTTTTCTCCTTTGAAATTTTGGGTGATTTTACATCTTGTAAGCTTGTATTAAGATGATTTGGGTCAAGCTTGTCGCTTGAGCATTAATTGTTTTTTGTTATAATCATTTAAAATTTAAAAGGTTTAAAAATGGATGAAAGAACTATTGTTTTAGAGATGTTAAAGATGCAACAAAGCCTAAATGACGAGACAAACGGGCTTGGTTGGGAAAATGGCTATACAAATAAAAATAAACTCATAAGCTGGAGGCGTTGCATATATATGGAGTGCGCTGAGCTCATTGACAGCTTTGCTTGGAAGCACTGGAAGAGCATAGATGCCAAGACTGATGAGCAAAATTTACGCATCGAGGTTGTCGATATCTGGCACTTTATAATGAGCCTAGCGCTACAAATTTACAAGGCAAAACAGCTTGGTGATGTTGAGACTTTGGCTGATGATATCTGCCAAGCAAGCGGTTTTAGTGACTTTTGCAAAGAGCCATTAAAGGTTGAAGATGAGAGCATTTACGAGATCATGAACGATATTGAGATGCTTATACATGAGTGCAGCGGCTTTGACTATGACATCTTTGATATCTTTAAAATTTATTTCTCAATGTCTTTAAAATGTGGCGTAAATTTATACTCGCTTTATGAGTGCTATATCGCTAAAAACGTGCTAAACCGCTTCCGCCAAAATAATGGCTACAAAGAGGGAAGTTATAAGAAAATTTGGAACGGACGTGAAGATAACGAAGTGATGAGCGAAATTTTATCAAATGGCGTTAGTAAGATAGATGAAATTTACGCCGCACTTGAGCGTGAGTACAAAAAGGTAAAATGATAAATCTTCTTCGCCTTGGCTTTAAAGACTTTTTTACAGCCAAATTTATAACGCTATCTATATTGCCGCTTTTTCTTAGCATCGCAAGCCTTGCGTGGCTTACGATCTGGGGAGGCGGCGAGATATTTGACCTTTTAAGCGATGGCGCTAAAAACGAGAATTTCGCCTTTTTGGAGTCAAACTCAACGCTATCTTTTATAGCTATTAAAATTTTAAGTTTTAGCGCTACAAAGTGGATAGTTAGCATACTTTTTTACGTTCTAAGTACCTTTTTAACGATCATCATTAGCATCGTGATCGCCCTAATCGTAGCTGGCTTTTTAACGCCAGTTGTAGCCAAAGAGATAAACAAAAGGCACTACAACTACGTGCTTAAAAGCGAGGCTAGCATGGCTAGAGTGCTAAAGGTGATGATGGTTGAGATCATGAAATTTCTTGGGATCTTGCTCGTTTGCCTGCCACTTTTGTTTGTGCCGTTTGTAAATTTTTTCATCATAAACGTGCCGTTTTTTTACATCTACTACAAACTTTTACTAATAGACGTTGGCTCAAACACACTTGATAGTGAGAAATTTGAGCTAGCGTTGCTTGAAGGTGGCGGGATAAAATTTGTAGCTTTTACATTTTTGTTTTATCTAATATCACTTGTGCCACTTGTTGGGCTATTTTTTCAGCTTTATTTCGTGATAGTCTTGTCGCACCTCTTTTATCAAAGAGAGGCGCTTATAAAAATTTAGAGCCAAAAGCTCTAAATTTAAGCGTAGTAAGATACTTTTTTGCTCTCATCAAGCAAGGTATCAAATAACCTTTTTGTCGCACTTAGTAGATTTTTATTAGCATCATTTTTAGCTAAAAGTTCGTCAAACATCTTTAGCATATTGTCATTTATGAAATTTTTGTGATCCAGATCTTTTGCGTCAGGTAGCATCTGCTTGATCTTGTTTGAAAGCTCGCTTATGCTTTGGCTGCTACCTGCGATCTTGTCGCCTTCTTTGACATTTTTCATAAACTCATCAACCTGTGGGCGAATTTGTTTCATCGCCTCCTCGATCTCTTTCATATCCTGTTCGTCTATGCCGTTGCCTTTATAGGCAAACTCGTAGCCGTATTCGTGCGTTAGAGTTAGACTTTTTTGGCTTGAAGTGCCATTTTTCTGGCTTGAAAACTCTAAATTTTTGTTGTCATACATCGAAAAGCTTATCTCGTCGCCTGAGCTAGTCTTCATCGAAAAGCTCATGTTGTTGTAGCTTCCTTGAGAGTAAAAATTTGTTTGCATTTTTAAATCCTTTTGAGGCTAAATCGGCAAAATTTTAATTTCATAAAGCAAAATTTTGTAAAATGCGTCAAAAAAGGACGGGCGATGTGTTGTTTTGGGACTAGGATCTTTTTGCTGATGCTTATCACTGTTTTAAGCTTCGTTTTTGCTAAGCTTTGCCCAGTTTTGCCAGTCGTTGGCTACTACTTGATACTTGCAAATTTGCTTGCTATTTTGATGTTTTCACTATTTTTTAAAGGGCTTTTGCCAAGCTTCGTAAAGGTAAATGCGATCCACTATTTTTCGCTCGTTGGTGGCTTTTTGGGAGCATTTTTAACGATGCTTGTTTTTAAAAGGGTTGCAAAAGATAAATTTACTCTAATAGAGCTCATTATTTTTACGCTTTGGGTGCTAATAATAACCATAGTCATCTTTAAATTTCAAACCATTCTTGGCATTTTTAGGGGAATTTAGATGGATGAGAGAATAGTTAAATTTCTAAAAAAGATGCACCTTGCAAGTGTCTGCGCTATTGATGATGAGGGTCAGCCTTACGCTTTTAGCGCATTTTACGCCTTTGATGAGCTAAATTTTTGCCTTTTGCTGGCTAGCTCTGATGAGAGCTCACATATCAAATTTTTAAAGAACTCAAAGCTCGTTGCTGGCACCATCGCTCTTGATACGAAGATCGTTGGCAAGATAGAGGGCGTGCAGTTTCAAGGGGTGATGAGAGAGGCTAGCGCAAGCGAGCGAGAAATTTACTTTAAAAGATTTTTTTATGCAAAAGCGATGGATCCAAAAATTTGGTCTATAAGCCTTGAAAAGGTTAAATTTACGAGCAATACTCTAGGCTTTGGCAAGAAAATTTTTTGGCAAAAGTAGCTAAAAATCGCATAATATTTTCGTGTTAGCTTAAAAGATACTCTTTTTTAAGGCGTTCAGAATAACGCTTTTATGAAACGAAAGGTACATGTACCATATAAAAATTTTTTTTAAAATTTTTTACACAAAAGTTACGCAAAATGCCTTTTTTAGGGGGAATTTTAAAAATATTAAAGTGTGATAAAAGAGTATTAAATAACTAAAAATAAACTTAAATTTACCCAAATTTTACTTAATATCCCCAGCCTCACTCTTATTATATAATCGCCGAAAAAATTATATAAGGAGAGTTTTATGGCTAAAGAAGCGGGTGTAGTAAAATCGCTAAGTGGCAAGGCGGTCGCAGTTGATCAAAACGGAAATGCTAGAGAGCTAAAAGTTGGTGACATCGTTTATATGGGTGAGAGTGTCAAAACTAGCGATGCAGCCGACAAAGTAACTATTGTTGCAAATAACGGCAAAGAGCTAACTGTACTAGGCAGTGACACGCTTTCTTTAAATCCAAATACGATAGGTGCTGAGGGCTTAGCTGATATAAGCGCTTTACAAAATGCTATTTTAAATGGTGGCGATCTAACAAAACTTGAAGAGACTGCTGCTGGTGGTAATGCTGCTGCTGGTGGAGATGGCGTTAGCCTTGGCGAAGCTAGATTTGCTGAGGGTGGTCACTATGCAAACATCAATGAAACATATAGAAATTTAGCTGATACAAATAGAGCTTTTGAATCATACAATGGTTCAATAGGCGGATACGCTGATGGTGGCACAGGTGCTGAGCCAGTGATAATCCCAGGCGCTCCAACTGTAACGTTTATAAGCGATACAGATAATGATGGCACATTAGGCAGAGTAGAGCACTTGGCGGATAATAACGCTAATACATCTAAAGTAGTGATAACTGTTCCAAATGACGGCACAGTAAGAGCTGGCGATATCTTAAATGTCACTGTGACTGATCCAAATGGTGTTCAAACAACAACTAATATCGTTATAACTCCAAATATCATAGCTAATGGCTACCCGCTTGACGCTCCAGTTGAGAAAAACAAGACTTCAAAAGTAGAAGCAACTATTACAAATTTCCAAGGAAATGAGAGCGAAAAAGGGGAAGACTCTGTTAAGGTAATACCTGAGGTTATCAACCCACCGACTGTTGAATTTACAAATGACGGTGATGGCAACCACACTTTAAATAGATCAGAGCATGCAAACGACCCTGATCCAAGCAAGACAAAAGTAGTTATAAAAGTACCAAACGACGCAAACCCAGGTGATAAACTAGTTATTGAGGTAACAAACCCAGATGGCTCAAAAACTCCACTTCCGCCAGTTGTTATCACTCCAGAGATCATTAGAGATGGTCATCCTATCGAAGTTCCTGTTGAAAGAGATAAGAAGACAACAGTTGATGCTAAGATTGTTGATAAGCATGGCGATGAGAGCACAACTGGAACAAATCACGTAACTCCTATCGAAGTTCCAGAGGCTCCAACTGTTAAATTTACAGAAGATATCGCGGGCGACGACGGGCTTTTAACTTATACAGAAAATAATAACGACACAAAACAAAATGTAACACCAGTTTTGATCACTGTACCAAGTGACGCAAAAGTAGGTGATACACTAAATATCACTATCACAAAGCCAGATGGTACAACTGAAAACAGAGCTGTGCCAATCGATCAAAATATAATAGACAATGGCTACACAATACCAGATATACCAGTTGGCAGTACGGACGGCACAACAAACTATACAAATGCAAATGGCGATGTTATACCAAATGTACCAAATGAGACTCCAAAAACTTCAAAAGTAGAGGCTTTCATAACTGATCAGCATGGACAAAATAGCCAAACAGCAAGCGATACTACGACTCCAGATACAAGACCAGTACTAATCTTCACAGAAGATCTAAACAATGACACTGGACTTGGTGAGAGCGAAAACAAACAAGATGGCAACAACAGAAGTACAACAGTGGAGATAACTCTTCCAAAAGATGTAGCTGTTGGCGATAAAGTTGTTATCACATATACTGATCCGGTAAGAATTTTTGACGATCCTAATGCAAAACTTACAAAAGAGGTGATCCTTGATCAAGATATGGTGGATAACCTCAAAGTAAAAACAAACCTTCCTATATTCCCAGATGTAAACGTAAAAGCAACTGCACACGTTGAGACACCAACTGGCGTTCAAAAGAGTCCAGAGTCATACGAGGATAAGGTGTGGGTTGTACCAAGAAACGTATCTATCGAGCTTATAGAGCAAAAATCAACAATTGAAATTACAAGAAATGAGAGTATGGGCGAGCACAAAGTAAACGTGACTACTGCTAGGATCACTCTACCAAATAAGATCGATGATGGTGATAAGCTTGAGCTTACAGTAAATGAGCACTCTAAACCTCAATATAAGAGAATTTTCACTATCCATATGGATGAAAAAGGCATGGTTACAAAGGTGACAGAGGATACAGACGGCGGTAAAGAATTCCCAGTTACTGCAACTAGCTTCCATACATTTACTATCGATGTGCCTGGCTTTGAGCTAAGACATGGAGAAAATACTAAGATACATGCTCATGTTGAAAATCATACAAGACATGCTCGTCAGTGGGATGCTGAGGCAAATGCTAGCTTGGAGCACGTAAAAGCACCTGTTGTTAGCTTTGATGAGGCAAAAGGCTCAAAATCTATGAGTAGAGAAAAATCACTAAGTGATAATGACGAATACAGCACAACAGTAACTATCAAAATCCCTAAAAACGCAGTTGATGGCGATAAGATAGAGGTTAAGATCACTGAGCCACAACTTGACGGCACAACAAAAGATAGAACAGTTAAATTTGATATCCATAAAAATGGCTCAACATTTACAGTGACTGATGAAAATGGCAACAATGTACTAGTATCGGATAATGGATTTAAGATCGCTGGTGTTGGTACTTTAACTAGTGCAAAAACCGTAGTTACAGCTACTATCATCGATACAGACGGCATCCAAAGTGCTAGCGGTGAAAATAGCGTAACAGTAGCTGGCATAGATGATGCTGGAATTTACTTTGGTGAAGACGCAGACTTAAATACATCTATCACAAGAGATGAGAGCTCAAAAGATGGCGAGCTACGCCAAACTTCACTTGTTATAAAAGTGCCAAACAATGTTGTAACTGGCGATAAGATGACACTAGAGGTTACAAGTGATGGCGTGACTACAACTAAAGAATTTACTATCACGAAAGATATAGATCCTAACACCAATATTGCAACCATAACTCTAACAGGTGCTAATGGCGAAACTATCGTCGCTGATGCTAGCAATAAAGTGACAATCCCTGGTGTAGAGATCAAAGAAGATAAGCAAGCAGATGCAAAAGCTACATTTACAGATAGCAAGGGCTTTGCTAACAATGAGGTAGTAAACGAGGCTACACTTGAAGCGCTTCATGATGATATGAGTATCACATTTGCAGAAGATACAAATTTTGATGGAATTTTAAATCACGGCGAAGCAATAAGTGACGGAGATGTAAATTCTACAAAAGCTACTATCAAACTACCAAGCAACGTTGTTGATGGTGACATACTAAAAGTTAGTGTAGATGGCCAACCTGAGGTAGCGTATACTATCAATAAAGACACTAGTGGCAACATCACAATAAACGGACTAACTGTTGTTGGTAATAAAGCTGTTGAGTATCCACTAAATCTTACAGAAGATCATACTACAACTATAAAAGCGACAGTTTCAGACAAAACTGGTGTTGATAAAGTTGGCACAGTAAGTGACATCTTACTTGACGCACAAGGCGGCGGAGCTGGTACTGCGCTAAGAGTGCTAATCGATGAGGATAAAGACAGAAACGGCAAGCTAAGTAGAGATGAGGCAAATTCTGACGGCAATATCAATGTAACTTCAGCAACTGTAACTCTACCAAGCAGCCTAAACGCTGGTGAAAATTTTGTAATAACAGTAAATGGCACACCAACTACATATAAAGTCTCAACTAAAACTGGTAGCGTTTTAACTATAGAAGATGCAAGTGGAAATAGCGTGACTCTACAACCAGGAAACGTACTAAAAATTCCTAATATCACAATAAGTGTTGGCAACCCAGCTAAGGTAGAATTTACATCTGCTAACAGCGGTTCAAAAGCAGCAGAGGCTGAGCTAGAAGCTATAAAAGGCAACGAAGTAAAAGTATCTTTTGACGAAGATAACGCTAGTAGAGATGGCGGTCTAAGCAGAAATGAGGCCGTTTCGGATTTATCTCTAAAACAAACAACAATGAGTGTTAAGATCCCTTACAATGTTATTGATGGAGATAAGGTAGCAGTAGTTGCAACTGATACAGTAACCGGAAATAAGATAGAAAAAACTTATGTTATCAGTAAAGATGCTAGCGGTAGAATATTTGCAACAGACGAAAATGGTGTAATTGCTGAGGCTGAAAACAATACTATTAAGGTTAAAAACGTACCTATGTCACCAGGCGGCACGACTGAGGCAAAAGCTACACTTACAAGTAAAGATGGCGAAGTTGCAGAAGATAGTGGTCAGTTAAAGCTAGCTAAGCTAAGCGCGGCAGGTCTAAACGTATCTTATCTTTCTGATACAAATGATGACGGTAAGATCGATAGAAGCGAAGCTGATAGTCAAACAACAAAAGTTGCCGTTACGCTTCCAGGTAGCGTCATAACAAGTGATAGCCTAAAAGTGACTATTGATAATCCAGATGGTACACAAGATGTGAAAACCTATAGTATCGAAAAGAGCATAACTGGCGTAGTAACTCTAACAGATACAGTAACTCACGCTCAAACTGTGCTTGATGGCAGTACGCTAGTGCTTGATAACGTAGCGATCGCAGCTGGCACACCATCAAGGGTAACTGCAGAGCTTAGCGATCAAACAGGAGAGCGCGTAGAAGTATCTGATGAAGCACAAATTAGCACAAATGGTATAAGAGGTGTTTGGTTTAGAGAAGATGAAAATAGAGATGGCAACTTAACTAAATATGAAAACTCTATAGATGGCAACAGAGGTACGACCAAACTAAGAGTATATCTTGATGATGACGCTAAAGAGGGCGACACTGTAGAGCTAACATATACAGATCCTTTCAACCCAGGTGCAAATGTGACAAAAACAGCCATTTTAACAGCTGATGATATCAACAGAGGCGAGATAAAAGATGGCATGACAGTTGATATAGACACAAGAACAGCGCACGATGTAACAGCCACTATCAACCTTGTAACACCAGGCGGAGTTAAAGGTAAGGTTACTGAAACAACGATCAGCATTGAAAAAGAGGCTGAAAGTGATACAGTCGCATTTAATGCAAACTCAGAGAGAATGTACGGCGGCGATGGCAACGATACGCTTGTCTTTAACAACACTGCAGTTGTTGACTTTGGTAGCATAGCTGACCTAAATAAAAAGGTCGATAGCTTTGAAAATATCCAGCTCAAAGGCAACTCTGAGATCAAATTTGACGCTAAAGACATCTTTGCGATCACTGATGATATTAGCACAGTTCTTAAGATCAAGGGTGACGCGACAAGTAAGGTCGATATCAATGGCAAGTGGCATGAAGACGCTTCAGTACACGCTGATGCCGGCTTTAAAGGCTACACAAGCAACGATACAGTTAACGGCCAAACTCTTCACATCCAGATCGAAGATAAGATCCAAACAGACCTATAATCCCCCAAAAGTGAGTGCGCTTTAAGCACTCACTTCACTTACCTAACCTCAATTCACATCATTTTTTAAGCCTTATTTTACTAATATCACCCCTTTTAAAGGAGAAGACATGAAAAATTTAATAGCCATAGTTGTGGTCATCGCAGCACTTGTTTTTGGCGCTTTCAAATACGCAAATTCATTTGTAGTGCTTGATGAAAACACCAACGAGAAGTGGTCTCAGGTGCTAAATCAATACAAAAGAAGAGCCGATCTCGTGCCAAATTTAGTTGAAACCGTAAAAGGCTACGCAGCCCACGAGCAAAAGGTCTTTGAAGACGTGGCAAACGCGAGAAGCAAGAGCATGCAAGTAAGCATCGATGCAAGCAGCCTTAGCGACGAGGCAAAGGTTAAAGAGTTTATGGCAGCTCAAGGTCAGCTAGGCTCTGCACTTGGCAGACTGATGGTAGTTAGCGAGAGCTACCCAGAGCTAAAAGCAAATCAAAATTTCCTCTCACTTCAAAGCCAGCTTGAAGGCACAGAAAACCGCATAAGCGTAGCAAGGCGCGACTACATTGAGGCTGTAAAAGAGTACAACGTAGCTCTTAGAAGCTTTCCGGGTAAATTTATAGTAGGCATTTTCTACCCAGAGATGAAGCCAAAACAAGGCATCGAGGTTAGCAGCGAAGATATGAAAAATCCAAAAGTTTCGTTTGAGAAGTGATGAAAAAAGCTCTTGCTCTACTGCTCTTTGCATTTAGCTTTTGTTTTGCTCTAAATTTCAATGAGCAGATCAACGATGAGGCTCATATCTTTTCACAAAACGAAAGAGATGAGCTTTTAAGCTTAGTGCAAAATTTCGAGCAAAACAGCACCACGCAAATCGCCATAGTGACTTTAAATTCGCTTGAAAGCAGGAGCATTGAGGAGCTATCGCTCGAGATAGCTAGAGGCTACAAACTAGGTCAAAAAGAAGATAACAACGGCGTGCTTTTGGTGGTCGCTCCAAATGAGAAAAAGGTTCGTATCGAGGTTGGATACGGACTTGAAGGTGTGCTAACTGATGCCGTAGCAAGCCAGATCATAAATAGTGTGATGATACCTGAGTTTAAAAATGGCAAGATGAGCGAAGGCGTGAAAGAGGGCGTTTTAGCGATCATAAAAGTGGCTAGCGGCGAGGAATTTAGTAGCAAAACTAGCCTTAGCGACTTGCCTTTTGGCGTGATCGCATTTATCGCTGGCATACTCTCATGCTTTGCTTCCGTTTTTTTGGGTAAATTTTTTGTTAGAACTGGCTTTAGCACGTGCTTTGCAGGACTTGTATCAACGGCGCTTGAGCAGGGATTTGGCGTGCAAAACTACCTTATCATTTTTGGCGTTTTTGCCTTTATATTTGCGGTATTTTTCTTTATTTTAAAAGACGCTTTTAAGAAAAATAACGGCTCAGCAAGCCCGCTTGGTGGCTTTAGACGAGATAGATCAGGCTCAAATGGAGGGGGCGGTCGCTCAAGTGGCGGAAGAGGCTTTGGTGGCGGAGGTGGCGGCTTTGGCGGAGGCGGAGCTAGCGGCAGCTGGTGAAATTTGCCTGCTTTAGAAGTAAATTTTACTATTTTTACAAATTTTAAAATTTGCAAAAACTTATCTGATGATAAAACGCATGCGGCACGATAGTGTTATCGCATGCAACCTCTAACGTCGTCGGGGTTAGGGGATTGTTAAGGGGGAAGGGAGCGACTTCGTAATTCAAGCCTCTTCCCCCTTAACAAAGAAATAAACATTAAATTTATAAAAATCTATTTCGCAAATTTTAAAATTCCATTCACCCCTAAGAATTGACTACTAAAATTTGGCTTCGCTCATCGCTTAGCTCAAATTTTAGAGCCGAAATTACTCGCTCACGAAATTTTAAAATTTGCCATTTTTCTTTGTAAAACAAAGGATCATTTTGTGGATTTTAGACCCAGCATTTGCATATAAAAGCTAAATTTCTTAAAATATGCCAAAAAATTAGGAGCAAAAATGCTATCAGGCGAGCTACTTAAAAGCCATTTTGCTAAATTTGATCTAGTGGAAATGCTTAGTGGGTTTTTAGAGCAAAGTTGTTTTGATAAAGAAAAATTTCAAGCACTTAGGCGAGATGGTTTTAAAAGCTTAGATAAGAGCCAAAGAGAGGAGCTTCTTAAAATAGCAGGTTTTAAGGCGTATCTTGACGCGAAATTTCAGGGCTTTTTGCGTGAGCTGATGCAAAGCAAGATCCTCGTTGTAAGCGGTGTGGAGTATAAATTTAGCGAGCTTGAAATTTACACCTGCTTTGATGCAAACACCTACAAAAGATCGTGCGAGGCTGGCGAAATTTACTTTCACAACTTTGGTTTTGACATCTCTTTTAAGAGTGAGCCGGCGCTTTATGGTGGCATCTTGGTAAGGAGTTTAAAGGCATTAAAAGAGCGAAATTTCATCTTTGGACCAAGAAAATGCGCCCTTCACATTTTAAATGCAAAAGTTCAAAATTTAAACTTTGATCTAAAAGAGGCTGATTTTAGAGAGGATGAGGTCGCTTTTACGCCAAGGATTAGATCGTTTAAAGATGAGACCGAGCTTCAAAATGATGCTTTAAGGGCGGTTAGTGGCGAGTTTAAAGAGGCGCTTAAAAGCGCAAAAGAGTATAAAAAAAGAGTTGAAAATGCCTATAAAAAGGTGTGAAATTTATCTTTTTATCGGTTTTGAGGCTGAGAAATTTAGCCCCAAAATGCTTTCTAGAAAAGAGCGTAGAAAACTAAAAAAATATCCAAATTTAGCAAATCAAAACTCATTTAAACTTTCTCGCTATTTAAAATTTAAAGCAAAAAAACGGGGCAAAATTTGCCTCTCTCACAAAGAAAATATCGCCGTTTTAACTATCTCAAAAGAAAAAGTTGGCGTTGATGTGGAGGAGATAAAGGAGCGAAATTTTGACGGAGTGATCAAATTTTGCTTTAGCAAAAACGAGAGCGAAATTTACGCAAATGCCAAAGACAAAATACAAAAATTTTATGAAATTTACACCGCAAAAGAGGCTGTTATAAAAGCCAAAAATTTAGCCTTTAGCAACCTTGCTGGCGCTAAATTTGATGAAATGGATAGAAGA
>NZ_POYX01000030.1:0-3242 GCF_002913865.1 Campylobacter concisus | reverse complement strand
TAATAAGCTAAAATAACAATTTATTGTTGCCTAAAGTTTAAGGCATATTTTAAAAGTTAAAGTCAAAATTTGTTTTATCACGAAATATACATTTAATTTTTATGCCTATACGAGATAAATTTATCCTGTCAAATGGCTAATATCAACCTCAAAAGCTTAAATTTTGGTGTAAATTCTATTTTTTCTCAAAAGTGATTACCGACAAAGAAAAAATATTATTTTTATCTCTTAGTTATCAAAATATCAATATAATCGTAAAAATTTATAAAAGGATAATTATGGCACTTGAAAATGTATTAAGAGCGATTGAAGATATAAAAAATGGAAAAATGGTCGTTATGGTCGATGATGAGGATCGCGAAAATGAGGGCGATCTAGTCTTTTCAGCAGCTAGTAGCGACATGCAAAAGGTAAATTTCGCTATCACTCATGCAAAGGGCGTGCTCTGTCTTGCGATGGACGAGGCAAACGCAAAAAGGCTTGACCTGCCGCTAATGGTAGCTAAAAACACATCGAGCCACGAGACAGCTTTTACAGTCACGATCGACGCAAAAGACGCAACAACGGGCGTTAGCGCATATGAGCGCGATATGACGATCAGGCTTGCGGCAGAGGCCAGCTCAAAGCCTGAGGACTTTGTGCGCCCAGGACACATTTTCCCACTTATCGCAAAAAATGGTGGCGTGCTTGTTCGCACAGGCCACACCGAGGGCTCGGTCGATCTTTGCAAGCTCGCTGGCGTCACTCCAATGGCGTCTATATGTGAGATCGTAAAAGAAGATGGCACAATGGCAAGACGCGACTACTTGGAGGAGTTTTGCGAGAAATTTGGGCTAAATATGATCAGCGTTTCTGACCTGGTCGAGTATAGACTAAGTCATGAAAGCCTCATAAGAGTTGGCGAAAAAATTGACGTCAAGATCGCAGATTGCGCGGCTATAAGATACGATATCACCGATCACAAAGGTAAAATTCACTCAGCCTATCTTTTTGGTGAGCCAAAGAGCAAGGCAAATGTCAAATTTCAAAAGATCCTTGCCGATCACGAGCTTTTGAGCAGTCTAAAATATGACGAGCTTTTAAAAACTATCAAATTTCTAAACCAAAATGGTGGAATTTTGATCTTTTTAGATAGTGACAACTCAAACACTAGCAAGGACTACGGCATCGGAGCGCAAATTTTAAATCACTTTGGTGTAAAAGATATCGAGCTTCTAAGCTCAAATAAAAATAAAGAATTTGTAAGCTTAGCTGGTTTTGGGCTAAATATAGTCGGCTATAAGGAAATTTAAAGGAGATAAAATGAGCGAAGAGGCACAACGCAGAGCCTTACAAAATCAAATTTGGAGCATCGCAAATGAAGTAAGGGGTGCTGTTGATGGATGGGACTTTAAGCAGTATGTCCTCGGAACTTTGTTTTATAGATTTATTAGCGAAAATTTTACTGACTACATAGAGGCTGGAGACGAGAGCATCGACTACGCTAGCATGGGCGATGATGAGATACATGACGAGCAAAAAAGGGTCATTATAGAAGAAAAGGGCTACTTCATCTATCCTAGTCAGCTTTTTAAAAATATCGTAAAAAATGCCTCAAATAATGCAAATTTAAATACCGATCTAGATTAAATTTTTAAAAGTATCGAAGGCTCAGCCGCTGGGTTTGAGTCAGAGCAAGACATCAAAGGGCTTTTTGCTGACTTTGATACGACTAGCAACAGGCTTGGCAATAGCGTCGCAGATAAAAACAGAAGGCTTGCTGCTGTTTTAAACGGAGTTGCTGGGCTTGACTTTGGTGACTTTAAAGATAACCACATCGATCTTTTTGGCGATGCTTATGAGTTTCTCATCTCAAACTACGCTGCAAATGCTGGCAAGTCAGGC
The DNA here is from genome assembly GCF_002913865.1 of Campylobacter concisus. Lineage (GTDB taxonomy): Bacteria > Campylobacterota > Campylobacteria > Campylobacterales > Campylobacteraceae > Campylobacter_A > Campylobacter_A concisus_AM. Next base: position 1,358 of record NZ_POYX01000030.1, on the reverse strand, counting down.
GGCGAGTTTTTCACTCCGCAAAATGTCTCAAAGCTCATCTCTGAGCTAGCCATGCACGGACAAGAAAGTGTAAATAAAATTTACGATCCAGCTTGTGGCTCTGGTTCGCTACTTTTGCAAGCTAAAAAGAGATTTGACAAGCATGAGGTAGAGCAGGGCTTTTTTGGACAAGAGATCAATCACACGACATTTAACCTTGCTCGCATGAATATGTTTTTACACAACATAAACTACTCTAAATTTCACATCGAGCTTGGCGATACGCTTTTAGACCCAAAGCTTCAGGATGATAAGCCATTTGACGCCATCGTCTCAAACCCTCCTTACTCTATAAACTGGATCGGCAGCGATGATCCGACACTTGTAAATGATGCTAGATTTGCCCCAGCTGGCGTACTAGCACCTAAAAGCAAGGCAGACTTTGCCTTTATCATGCATGCTCTTAGTTACCTTTCTGCAAAAGGGCGGGCTGCCATCGTTAGCTTTCCTGGCATTTTTTATAGAGGCGGCGCTGAAAAGAAGATACGTGAGTATCTTGTAAAAGAAAATTTCGTCGAAACCATCATCGCCCTAGCGCCAAATCTCTTTTATGGCACATCGATCGCTGTAAATATCCTTGTGCTCTCAAAGCACAAAAGTGAAAATAAAACGCAGTTTATAGACGCTAGTGAGTTTTTTGAAAAAAGAACGAACAATAACGTTTTAACAAGTGAGCACATTAAAAAGATAGTAGAAATTTTTGCTAGCAAAGAAGAGATCGCTCACGTGGCTACATCGGTGGATAATGACACTATCGCCCAAAATGACTACAACCTAGCAGTAAGCTCCTATGTCGAGCCAAAAGATACACGTGAAAAGATAGATATAAATGAGCTAAATTTACAGATAAAAGAGACCGTGGCTAAGATATCAAATTTGCGCTCGCAGATAGATGACATCATCGCGCAGATAGAGCTGGATGGCGAGAGATGAGTAAAATTTTTGATCTGATAAATGAGCTTTGTCCGAATGGGGTTGAATTTAGAGAATTACAGGAAATTTGTTACACAATTACTAGCCCAATAAAGTTAAAAGCAAATCAATACAGAAAAAATGGAAAAATACCTATAATTGATCAAGGAGAAGAATTTATAGCTGGCTATTGTGATTGCAATAGTTTTATTAATAAAGGGGAATATGTTATTTTTGGAGACCATTCAGAACATATAAAATTTATAGATTTCGCATTTGTTCAAGGTGCTGACGGGTTAAAAATCTTAGTTGCGAAAGAATGTATCTTACCAAAATTTTTATATTACTCTTTTTTAAATTTCTATTGTAGAGAAAATAATTATAAACGGCATTGGAGTAGAGCAAAA
>NZ_POYX01000029.1:0-4408 GCF_002913865.1 Campylobacter concisus | reverse complement strand
CTCTTAAGGCGGTTGATTTAAATATAACCGAAGAGGATATGAAAATACATTTTATAATATCTGATAATAAAAGAATAAAAAATAATAAAATCGAATTAAAACATATAAAGAACTACTTTGATAAAATTTTAAAAGCAAGTGAGAATAAACGAGTAGTAGACTTGGCTACTTTAAAACAAGTACTTGGCAGAAGATGGTTGTATAATCTTATTTGTCATAAAGATATTAGAGCCATATTTTATAGCTATTTTTGGTTTGGCGTAGCTAGTATTCTCAAGGGTAAATAATGGAAAAATATGATGTTTCTATAATAGTGCCCATTTATAATGTGGAAAAATATATAGAAAAGTGTGTAACTACACTTTTTGAGCAAGATTACAACAATATAGAGTATGTTTTTGTAAATGATTGTACGCCAGATAAATCTATGGAAATTTTAGAAAATACGATAGAAAAATACCCAAATAGAAAAGATAATATAAAAATTATCAATAATATGCGAAATAGTGGCTCAAGCCTTACTAGAAAGTATGGCTTGGATGCTTCAAGCGGTAAATATATTTTATTTATAGATAGTGATGACTGGATTGATACTGATATGGTAAGCAAGATGTATAACGCTGCAGAATCTAATAATGCTGATATAGTTTGTTGCGATATGATTTTGCATTATAAAAATAGACAGGTCTATAAAAAAGATAGATATAAAGATGTGAAAAATAAGGACAAACTCAAAGCATTGATTGGCGGATATATTTTACCATCCATGACTAATAAATTAATAGAACAAAAGCTTTTGTTAAATGTTATTTTTAAAGAATTTCAATTTGGTGAAGATGTTTATATAATGACTCAGCTATTCTATTTTTCTAAGAAGATGATATATATTCCAACGGCTTTTTTTCATTATAATAAACTGAATTACTATAGTCTATCTACTAAAATTGATATTAGAACAGTAGCTGACATAAAAGACATGTATAACTCAATATGTGAATTCTTAAAGAGCAAAGGTATTTATGAAGAGCTAATTAAACATCATAGGACCAGGCTTATTAATGTTGTTTTTTATAATCTAAATAATAATTTTGTAAAAAATTTAAAATCCATTGATAAAGATGCAGCGAACATTTGGTTTATACTGGAAAATAATAAATTTTCTATACTTAAAAGAATTATTTGTTTATTGCCATTTATTGGACTTGATAGATTATTTAAATTTTTTAGAGATATCTATAAGAGATAATATCATTGTGAAAATTTTTATTATCGGCAATATCGCCTCCACGATGATAAATTTCAGAAAAGAATTTATCGAAATGCTTGTATCAAGTGGGCATGAAATTTATTGTTTAGTTAGTGACTACGATGAAAAAAGTAGAGAAAAAATAAGCTCGCTTGGTGCAATACCGCTTGACTATACTTTAAATGCAAAAGGTTTAAATCCATTTAAGGATCTCATTGCTACGTTTGATTTGATTAGGCTATTTAGGCAGCATAGGCCAGATGTAGTTTTTTCTTTTTTTGTTAAGCCGGTCATTTTTGCAACCTTAGCTGCAAAAATAGCAAGAGTGCCACGAATAGTTGGTATGATAGAAGGACTTGGCGGGGCTTTTACTACTCATAAAAATGGGCAAACAAAAAAGGCAAAAATTATCAAGACTATACAGATTTTTCTATATAAAATTTCTTTGCCACTTCTTAATGAACTTATATTCTTGAATAACGATGATAAAAAAGAGTTAGTAGATACTTGTAGTATGAATGTAAAAAGCGTCAATATACTGGGTGGCATAGGTATTGATTTGGATAAATTTTCATACTCTAAAGCAACAAGCGATCCTATTAATTTTATATTCATAGGTAGATTGCTTGCAGAAAAGGGCATTTTTGAATATTTGGAAGCCGCAAAAATAGTTAAAGATAAATATAAGGATATAAATTTTTATATATTGGGTGGTTTTGAAGAAAATAATCCATTTGGATTAAAGAAAGAAGAGCTAAGACCTTACCTTAATGATGAAATTGTCATTTTCCCAGGATACGTAAATAATATAAAAGATTGGATCACAAATAGTTCGGTATTTGTCTTGCCGTCATATAGAGAGGGTGTGCCAAGAAGCACACAAGAGGCGATGGCAATAGGAAGGGCTGTTATAACAACAGATACTATTGGTTGTAGAGAAACGGTCAAGGATGGTTTAAATGGCTTTTTAGTGCCGCCATACAATAGTGATGTGTTAGCACAAAAAATGATGTATTTTGTAGAAAATCCAGAAATGATAATTCAAATGGGCATTGAAAGTAGAAAAATTGCAGAAGAAAAATTTGATATAAATAAACAGAACAAAAAGCTTATGAGTATAGTTGTTGGAGATAAAAACTAGAGATTTTTAAATTTCCTGATGCAAAATCCACTCATTCCACCTTATATCCAGTGCCTCGTATGGTTTTTAAGCAGATGGCGGGGATTTTTGCTCTTATCTCTCGCACGAGCGATCTTATGCGGTCTTGCGATAAGGTTTCGTTTTTATATAGGTGGTGATCTATCTCGTCGTAGATGACGACATGGGGCGAGTTTTTACATAAAATTTCAAGTAGCTGGCTCTCTTTTTTGTCAAAGCAGATTTTTTATACACTGGGAGTTTTTGTAAAAGATTTAGCTCAAATTTAGAGCCTAGAAGCACCTTGCAAAGCCAAAAACATGAAATAAAAACTCTTCAGGGCAAAATGGCTTGATGATAAAGTCACTCCCATAGCGTAGTAAATCCTCTTAAAAACGCTAGGGATGCTAACATCTAGCAAAAGCATAATGGGAGTGATATTTTGGCTATCTCTTATAAATTTAACCAGATCAAGGTTTAAATTTCTTTATCTGTTGCCGCACTCAAAGTCCTTGATGACTGAGCACGCACTTTGAGCTGGATCATCCTAAACCCAAAGCGGTAAAGCGATGCATTTAGGATGACATTTTGCTCAAAGTCGCTTGAGAGCAACAAGATCTTCTTCATCAGCCAGCCATGCCACCGCCAGCTGGTTTTTTGGTGTCTTTTTCGGCCTTTTGTTTTATAAATTCCTCTTCTTCTTTTGTAGGTTTGTACTCATCTTTGAAGAATTTTTGCTTAGCTTCGATCCTCTTTTCGATCATCTTTTTATCATAAATTTTATATGACGGCTTCCAGTACTCAAGATAGTTTCTAAAGCCAGCGCTGTGACCTGCGTCGTAGTGGCAGCTTGCACATTTTAGCTCTTTAGGAGTGCCAAGAAGCTCTTTATAGTGAGCGTGCATCTTTTGAGCTTGCGCTGAAGTGTTGTTGCTATCTATCACGTTTGTGTGGCAGCTTGTGCAGCCGTTGTCAAAGACGAAATGCTCGCGATTTTTGAGGTTTTTGTGCCAGTCGATTGCGTTAGGATCGCCAAAGAAATGCACCCAGCCCTCTAAAATGCCATTTTTCGCCTTTGTTAGGGCGTATTTTGCGATGTTGTCATGTGGTATATGGCAGTCGACGCATCTTGCTTTGATGCCGGTTTTGCCCTTGCCGCTGTGGATGTCGTCATTGTAGGCGATGACCATAGGATCCATCTCGTGGCAAACTACGCAGAATTTATCCCCACTTGTCTCATCAAGCGCATAATGAACTGGTAGAACGACTAAAAATCCAACAATTCCGCTTATGAAGATTATAAGCGCTAGTAATTTTTTTGAAATTTTCATGGTGTTACTCCATTCATCCATTGTGGCACCTCGTGTTCATGGCACTCAGAGCACATGTTTGTAGATGGTTTGTGTTCGTTGTGGCACTCGTCGCAGTACAAAGTCGGACCATCGTGAACAGAGTTGTGAGGATTTGCCTTTAGAGTATCCATAAATTTTAGCCTTTGGGCTAAAAGCTTTTTACTCTTATGACAGGATAGGCAGCCAGCGTCACCGATCGCTTTAAATTTGCTAGGATCATCGCCTTGGTTTTGGTGACAATCAACGCAGTCAAAGCTTAGATGTTCGTGATGAGGTTTGATCTTATACTTGGCTCGTAGTTCATCAGAGACTGCTACTTTTGTGACGTTTAGATCGCCCTTTGGCATATCGGCACCAAAGAGATGAAGCGAAAATAAACAGGCAAAAATAGTAATGAATTTAAGCTTTCTCATAACCTTTCCTTTCTATTAAGATTTATAAACATCAAATTTCAACGGAAAACTAATATTTTTGCTTAAACTTACTTTTATGAAATTATAGTCCTTGCTTGATTAAATCTGCATTAATAATATTTTAGAGTGCTAAAATATAGACTAGTTTTATGAAGTTGAATTTTAAAGAAAATGGCAATTAAGCTAAATAAAATGGAAAATAAAATATAATCCCAAATCTTTGGTCCCGTAGCTCAGTTGGTAGAGCACTACCTTGACA
>NZ_POYX01000028.1:0-15397 GCF_002913865.1 Campylobacter concisus | reverse complement strand
ATCTATATATTTTTGAGCCCCATCGCTTAGCCCGCGGTAGTTTAAGTGCTTGTAGGCAACGCCGTCATATCTTAAGATAGCTTTTATGCTGCCCTTTTGAAAAAGGCTTTCTCGCAGCTGCTTGCTATCCTCAAGCTCTTTTAGCCCAAAAAGCTTTTTTATCTCGTCTAAATTTGCACTTTTTAAAAACTCATCATATTTATTTAAAATTTCAGCCCTTTTGTTAAAAAGCTCGTGAAATATCAAATTTTTGCCATCAAATTTATCACTTGTGTTTAGAGAAATTTTGCTTTCGCTTGGTGAGAAGAGGATTTTTAACGCCATTTTCTTTCCTATTTTATATATGTAAATTTTGGCAGATTATACAATAAAACTTTTTTGCACTAAAAAAAATCAAATTTTCACCGATATATCACAAAGCGGAATTATTCTTGCTTAGAGTGAATAAAAATTTAGGGAAAAATTATGAGAATTACAAATCAACTACGTTTTAGTCAGACTTTGCACGACTATCAAAAAAATATGGTTGGCGTAAATAAAAGCTACCAGCAGCTCTCAAACGGACTTAAAATACAAGATCCATACGACGGCGCTGCGGTTTATAACGATGCTATGAGGCTTGATTATGAAGCGACCACTCTCACTCAAGTGGCAGATGCTACTGGTAAGTCAGTAAATTTTGCAAAAAACACAGACAATGCGCTGAAAGAATTTGAAAAACAGCTTGAAAATTTTAAAACTAAAGTCGTTCAAGCAGCCAGCGATGTGCATAGCACAACCTCTCTTGAAGCTTTGGCAAACGACCTTCAGGGCATCAAAAACCACCTTGTAAATATCGCAAATACCTCTATAAATGGGCAGTTTTTATTCTCAGGAAGTGCTGTGGATACTAAGCCGATCGATGGCTCAGGCAAATATCAAGGCAACCGCGACTATATGAAAACTTCAGCTGGCGCACAGGTTGAGCTACCTTACAATATCCCTGGATTTGATCTATTTTTAGGAAAAGATGGCGACTACAACAAAATTTTAACAACAAACGTGATGCTAGCTGATCAAACTAGAACCGACATCGCTTATGCGCCAAAATATCTTGACGAAAATAGTAAGATAAAAAATATGATCGGTCTAAACTACGCTAGCGACTCAGTCGTGGGCAGTGACGGCTCTTATAAAGGCACGATCGAGCCAGATTATGACTTTTTGGATACTTCAAATGTAAATTTCCCTGACACATACTTTTTCATGCAGGGCAAAAAGCCAGACGGCACGACATTTACAAGTAAATTTAAGATGAGTGCCGATACATCAATGGCTGGTTTGATGGAGAAGATCGGTATGGAATTTGGCAACACAAAGACGACAAAAGTTGTCGATGTGAGCATAAATAACGACGGACAATTTAACATAAAAGACCTCACTAAAGGCAATCAAACGATAGACTTTCACATGGTTGCAGCTACTTCTGTGGCGGCAAATCGTGGTGCGATAGCTCCAAATAATACACTTGATACGATAAATTCGCTACAAACGCTTGAAAATATGGCAAATGCTGTGCCAAAAACGGTTCATATAACTGAATTTACAAAGAGCAAATATCTTGATAAAGATGGAAATTTAACAAACGCATTTGACTATGACAAGGTTAGATTTGAGCGAAAGGATAATGAACTAATCGCAAATTTACCTCAAGTAGCTAGAAGAACGGGCGAGTTTGCAACTGATCAGACAAAGCTAAGCGAGGTTTCTGGCACAAAAGAGAGCTACAATAGAAATTTATACCCAAAAGATGTTGATGCAAGAAAGAGAGAGCTTTACAATATAGATAATCAAGAGATAGGTCTTCAAGTAAAATCAATAACTGGCACAATGTATGACATCAAAGTAAAAATGGGTGAAGTAGGTGGAGTAAATACCCCAGTGCAGTTTCAGATAACTTCAACAACTGCTGCTGGTGTGGTATCTCCAACTAGAAATTTGACCGTCTATAACTCAGATGAATTTGGCAGTTACAGAACCTATGCAAGTGACTTTACATATCGTCAGCTAATGGACATCGTAGCGATGGCTGCAAGCGATAATATCCCTGACCCTCAAAACGTAGAAAATGCAAATTTTGATACAGATATCGAAAAGGTAAGAAGAGATCAAAACTATAACGCCTATAAAGACGCTTTATCAAAGACTAAAGGCGCGGTAGAGGTAAATTTAGACGATAAGGGCAGGATAGTGCTAACCGACAAGACAAAATCTGTCACAAATATAGAGCTAACCATGTATGATGCGAAAAATGGAGATATATTTGACGGAGATAGCACTGGCATGAACACCGCTGGCGCTGCAAGTCACCCTCAAGGTAAGGGCTCAGTATTTAGCTTTAACGAAAATAATGCTTTAACTATCGATGAGCCAAGCACAAGTGTCTTTCAAGACCTTGATGATATGATATTTGCCGTTAGAAATGGCTACTATAGAGCAGACGCTAACAATCACGACCCACGAAATACAGGCATGCAAGGCGCTTTAAAAAGGCTAGATCACTTGGTGGATCATGCAAATAAAGAGCTTACAAAGATAGGCTCTCAAACAAAGCTTCTAACTGCGACAAATCAGCGTGCAGAGGTCATGAAAGTAAATGTACTAACTGTTAAAAATGACGTCATAGACGCAGACTATGCAGAGTCATACCTTAAATTTACACAGCTTTCACTCTCATATCAAGCGACACTTCAAGCAAGCGCTAAGATAAATCAACTAAGCTTGCTAAACTATCTAAACTAAAATGATAAATCAGCAGGCCTAGCTTGCTGATTTTTTAAAAATTAAACTCAAGCGTGCTATAATAAGCCTTTTTAACAAAAGGATCTAAAATTTTAAGACATATATTATTTACTATTTTTGTTTGTTTTTTTGTATATTTTGGTATCGCTACGGCTGCTCCAACTGCTGATTTTGTAGGCTCACTTGGACAAAGTCTTGGTGTTTTTAATATCAAGTATTTTGGACTTATCGCCTATGTTTATCCATTTTTGCTTATCGTTCTAGGCTATTTTGTATATAAAAATTTTAAGAAATTTGACTTTGATTTTGCCCAGTTTGTGGTTGGGATTTTTCTATTTTTTGTCGCATTTTTGATGTTTCAAGCGCTAACCACATCTGGAGCAAATAGCGGCGTGATAGGTGGTTTTATAGTCTCAGCTCTAAAAGAAGTCATCGGCGCTATCGGCACTGCGGTTGCTATACTTATGATATTTATCATCTCTCTTGGGCTTGCTTTTAGAGAAAATTTTGTCATCGTTTTAAGAAAGGCTTTTGTAGATAAAGAGCCAAATAGCTATGAAGAAAAAAGCAGAGGCGTAAAAGAGGTAAGGGCAAGGCAGATACCAAAGATAGAGCGCAAAAAGCCAAAAGCCGAAGAGATAAAAGAAGAAGAGCTTATAGACGCGCAGGTGCTAAATGATGATGAGCCAAATTTAGAGAGCGAGCCAGAGCCAGAGATGGAGCCAGCACAAGAGAGCAGACCTGCAACTATAAGTGGGGTTGAAATTTTAAACGAAGTGGCTGAAAACAAAAAACTTCTTGATCAGATAGAGCGCGGCAAGGTCGAAAAGCCAAAAGACTTTGTTTTGCCACCGCTTAAATTTCTAAACGACCCTCCAAAGCGCTCGCACAATATAAATGAGGCCGAGATCGACCAGCAAATTTCAAATTTACTCGATAAACTGCGTAAATTTAAGATAGATGGCGACGTGGTGCGAACCTACACTGGCCCTATCGTTACGACATTTGAATTTCGCCCAGCCCCACACATCAAAGTGAGTAAAATTCTTACTTTACAAGATGACCTAGCGATGGCGCTAAAGGCTCAAACTATCCGTATTCAAGCGCCGATCCCTGGCAAAGATGTCGTTGGTATCGAGGTGCCAAATCAAAATTTAGAGACGATCTATCTAAAAGAAATTTTAGAGAGCGAGATATTTAAAAACGCTAGCAGCCCGCTAACAATGGCGCTTGGCAAGGATATCGTTGGTGCTCCTTTTGTGACTGACCTTAAAAAGCTCCCTCACTTGCTAATCGCTGGAACAACAGGATCAGGCAAGAGTGTGGGTATAAACGCTATGCTTTTAAGTTTGCTTTATAGAAATAGCCCACAAACTTTGCGCCTAATGATGATAGATCCAAAGATGCTTGAATTTAGCATATATAACGATATCCCACACCTTTTGACACCGGTTATCACGGAGGCCAAAAAGGCGATCACAGCGCTTTCAAACATGGTCGCTGAGATGGAGCGAAGATACAAGATAATGAGCCAAACTCGCACAAAAAATATAGAGAGCTACAACGAAAAGATGAAGAGTGAGGGCGGCGAGCAGTTTCCATACATCGTCGTGATCATCGATGAGTTAGCCGATCTTATGATGACTAGCGGCAAAGACGTGGAGCTTTACATAGGCCGTCTAGCGCAGATGGCAAGGGCTAGTGGCATACACTTGATAGTTGCGACGCAGCGCCCAAGTGTCGATGTCGTGACTGGTCTTATAAAGGCAAATTTACCAAGCAGGATAAGCTACAGAGTAGGGCAGAGGATCGATAGTAAGGTCATCCTTGATCAAATGGGAGCTGAGAGCTTGCTAGGACGCGGTGACATGTTATTTACACCTCCTGGAAGCCCTGGAGTGATCAGGTTGCATGCGCCATTTGCTAGTGAAAAAGAGATCGAGACGATCGTAAATTTCTTAAAAGAGCAGCAAGATGTGATCTATGATGAGAAATTCTTAGCAGAGGAGGGCTCTAGTGCAGGCCCAGCCGCTGGCGTGCTAGGCGAAGAAGAGCTTGATGAGCTTTATGAAGAGGCAAAAGAGATCATCTTAAGTGAGCAAAAAACATCTATCAGCTACCTACAAAGACGCCTAAAAATAGGCTACAACAAAGCTGCAAATATAATCGAACAGATGGAAAAAATGGGTGTTTTAAGCCCTGTAAACGCAAAAGGTCAGAGAGAAATTTTGGTTTGAATTTATAAAGATAAAGGAATAAAAATGTTTAAATTTGGAGTTCTCGTTTGTATTCCTTTTTTAATGCTAAATTTTACCTTTGCTCAAGATATTAGTACGAGTAATGTAGAGAAAAACTCAACATCTATGCTAAAAACTCTAAAGCAGATGAACATACCTTTTTCTGGTGATGAGTATAAGATAGAGAATTTATCCAAGCTAGATGATAAGATGCTAGCGGCTGTAAAAGCATCATTGCCAAAACAAACTGCACTATATGATGCCATCAAGGGTGATCTAAATAAAGATGACATAGAGGATGTAGTTGTAGTAACTCAAGAAACATTTAAGGAAAAATTTATGCCGTTTAGCGATGGTTGCGATGAGAGCACCAAAGACGATAAATGGTGCCAAATAGTAAATAAAAATCGTCGTGGTGTCGTAATCTTGCTCTCAAATGGTGATAAATATGAGGCTGTAGTAACTAAGCGAGATATCTTTGAGAGCCCACATGAAGATGGTGGCGCTTATGATCCACCAGAGCTTGCAGTAGAGATAGAAAATAGTGAGCTAAAATTTTTTTTATAGACATGGCAAGTATGGATACTGGGTGTATGTTTTTGCATTAGATGGAAAAGATTTTAAACTTATAAAACATTTTAGTAGTGATAATAATGGTCCTAAACCAGAGCATATAGTGCAAATGGACTTTATAAATCATAGTCTAGAGAAAAGTGCAAATTTGCTATATCAGGGCAATGAAGAGTATAAGAGATACGAATAGTGTATAAAAAAGTACAGATCTTTTGATGATGCGCAAGAAGAGGATGATTATGATGCAATATTGATTAGAAAAACTTACGAGCTAAAAACGCAAAAAATTCTACTCTCAGAAGTTAAAAAGGTTGATTATATAGATGGTCGTTGGCTGGATGATTTGCAAAATTCAAAAGAGTTAGTAAAAATTTTGAAGATTGATTTTTGGGGTGATGAATATCTGGGCGATAATGCAGATGAACTTGTTAGATGTGTCGCGGATAAGATATAAAAAGCCTTGTGTTAATTTAAATTTATCTACCAAATTTGATGGTTAATGAAATTTTACAAATTAAAATTATCGTTAAAAATTTAAAAATAAATTTTCAAAATAGCTAAAAGCATTTAAAAATATTTAAACTCTCTATGAAACAAATTCGCATAACGTGCTAATTGATACCTAAAAGAGCTATATCATAACTACAAAAAACATTGCTCTTGACGTTAACGAAATAAATTTGACACTTTTAATTAGCCTTATGATAACTGCAAAGACTTACCCCTAGATAAGTGTCCTATAACTCACCTAAATCACGATACAGCAAATCGTATGTGGTGGGCTGTTAGAAACCATCTTGGATATTTAGGGACTAGCAACACTCACGGTCTTTACGTATTACGCCATACGGTGGCTTCTAGGTTAGTGAGTTTGAAGGGATTTAATGCTCATAAATTGATGGCTTTTATGGGTCATACAGATATTAAAAGTAGCCTGCATTACGTGCATCTCAATGTTGATGATATACGTGATGGTATGGGAGTTGGTGTTTAGCAAAAAGGTGGTAAAAGTCCTTGGTATTTGGTTGCGGAGGACGGATTTGAACCGCCGACCTTCGGGTTATGAGCCCGACGAGCTACCACTGCTCTACTCCGCGATAAGAGTTATTTGGGATTTTTAAAGGTGGATGGGGTAAGAGGATTCGAACCTCTGAATGACTGGACCAAAACCAGTTGCCTTACCGCTTGGCGATACCCCAATGTTTTTAAGAATTGTAATTATATAGACTTTAATGCCATTTGTCAAGGTTTTTTAAAAAAAATATGTAAATTTATTTTATTTTTCAAAGTAGCTTTTTAAAAATTTAAAAATAAATGAAATGCATTTATAGCATTTAAAATTTAACCATAGCTTTTAAATGCTATGCGAAACTTTACATGGGTCTATTTGGTTTTACGCCAAAAGCTCTTTTGCGATCATGCTTATGCGTTTTGCTTCAGCGCTAGCTCCGATCTCATCTTTTGCCATTTTCATTACAGCACCTAAATTTTTACCAACCTTTTCAATGATACTTTTGATCTTCTCTTTTAGTTCATCATCGCTTAGCTGAGCTGGCAGATATGCTTTGATAAGCTCGATCTCGCTTTGCTCTTTTTTGGCTAGATCCTCTCTTGCTCCCTTTAGATAGAGCTCAACCGAGTCAGCCCTCTTTTTGATCTCTTTTTGAAGTAGCGGAAGCACGACCTCGTCTGTCATCTCGATCCTTTGATCGACTTCTACTTGCTTAAGTGCCGCATTTAGCGTTCTTAAAGTGTCTCTTTTAAACTCATCTTTTGCCTTCATAGCCTCTTTTATATCAGCTAAAATTTGCTCTCTTATACTCATTTTCTCTCCTTTAAATTTTTGAAATCATAACTAAAATTTTGTGATAATTTCTTGAAATAAGCCTTGCAGATAAGCCGCTCCAACGCCCTCTCTAAGCCCATCATCGATAACTATAAATTTCGCTTCTTGCCTGCTTAGTAACTCCTCTAAAAGCAGTGTCCCAGCGATGAGCGGATACTTTCTGCTTCTTCCAACCGCCACGTCAGCGCTTTTGTCATCCATCTTTAAAAGCCCATTTACAAACCAAGCAAGATCGCCATTTTTAAGCTCATATCCGCTCACTTTTTTTGGATCATAGCTCTCGTAGTTTAGCCCAAGCTTTAGTGCTGCGATAGTAGTCGGCACACCAGAAGTTAGAACGATAAGTCTATTGTCAAGGCTTGTTAAAAATTCCCTTGCCTCTTTTGTATAAATTTTTGCATTTTCTTGCATCAGATCAAGCGTTTTAAACCTCTCGTAAAAGGTGATGATGCCAAATTTAAAGCTTCTAAATTTTCCCTCTTCGCCTATCTCGGAGCTTGCACCGCCGATGTCGATCAGGCTAAATTTATCATTTATGCCAAGCTTTCTTAAGGCATTTTGCACGCCCAAAAATGTAAGTTTTGCTTCAGCTTGCCCATCAATGATATGAAAATTTATGTCAAATTTCTCTCTTATCTCACTAAAAATTTCTTCGCTATTTGACGCTACTCTAAAGGCCTCAGTCGCGACTGCCACGCATTTAAATTTAGTAAAGTCAAATTTACTTTTAGCCTCCACTATCGCAACAAAGAGCCTATTTTTAGCCTCCAAGCCTATCTTGCCACTTTCGTTTAAGCCCCTTGCAGCTCCAACTATCTTTTCACAAATTTGCTCGTTACTAAAACCATTTTGCTCTTTTTTTATAAGTGCCACGCGAAAGGTGTTTGAGCCAAGATCGATCGCTATAACCAAAATTTATCCTTAATATTTTTGCCAAATTCTAACATATGATAATTTAGTATCATTTAAAGTGAGAAAATTCTAAAAACTTTAATAATTTTCAAGATATAATTTTGCTAAAAACTCTTACAAGGGGGCTTGATTGCTTCGAGATAACTTCTTGGCGTTAGTTATTTTTGCGATTTGCAGCGTTGGATTTTTCGTTTGGGGCTATCAATACATCCCGACAAATAACTACTTTTTATTCTTGATCGCTGGTATGTTTGGGCTTTTTATGGCGTTTAATATCGGCGGAAATGACGTTGCAAACAGCTTTGGCACAAGCGTTGGCGCAAAAACACTCACACTAAAACAAGCTCTTGTAATCGCAGCCATTTTTGAGCTTAGCGGCGCGATATTTGCAGGATCTGAGGTTACAAATACGATTAGAAACGAGATCGTGAAATTTCCAAGCGACATAAACCCGATGAAATTTGTCATCATTATGATCTCAGCTCTTCTTAGCTCAGGTCTTTGGCTATTTTATGCGTCCAAAAAAGGTCTGCCAGTCTCGACCACTCACTCGATAGTTGGCGGCATCGTTGGCGCAGGACTTGCTATGGGTTTTATGATAAAAGATCCTGAGCCACTTAATATGGTCTCTTGGGGCGAGATCGGCAGGATCGCCGTTAGCTGGGTCATCTCACCACTGCTTGGTGGCGTGATGTCTTACATTATATTTGGCTATGTAAAAAGCAAAATAATCGAGCCAACGCACGAACTAAAGACAAATTTAAAAGCGCTAAAAGCTGAGAGAAAAGCCTATAAAGAAAGCTTTATAAAAGCGCTTAAAACAAAACCAGCTGAGGAGCAGATAGCCACTCTTTCAAAGATCGCAGTTATCGATGAGGACGAGATCGAAACCACTGAATACAGCGAGTACCGATCAAAAATTCGCATCATGAAAGATAGCGAAAAAGAGATAGATACCTTTAAAGCGATGAAAAAGCACATCCCGATCATCGCTGGATTTGCCGCGATGGTCATCTCATCAATGATGCTTTTTAAAGGGCTTGAGCATATAAATTTAGCCTTTAGTATCATCCAAACAGTCTGGATCATCTTCGTCATCGGAGCTCTAGCATATCTTGCAAGCCTTGCCATCATAAATGTCATGAGCAAAAATGATAGCGAAAAGAGTATCAATAAAATTTTCTCATGGTTTCAAATTTTTACCGCTTCATCTTTTGCGTTTTCACACGGCGCAAACGACATCGCAAACGCAGTTGGGCCATTTGCAGCTGTGCTTGACGTGCTAAAGACTGGCTCTATAAACGAAAGCTCACCCATACCAAGCATCGCAATGGTAACCTTTGGCATCTCGCTTGTTGTTGGACTCTGGTTTTTAGGCAAAGAAGTGATCACAACTATCGGCTCAAAACTAGCTGAAATTTTGCCGACGACTGGCTTTAGCGCGGAGCTTGCCTCAAGTATCGTCATACTTCTAGCTACAAAGCTTGGCATACCAGTAAGCTCAACGCATATCCTAATAGGCGCTGTTTTGGGCATTGGCATCGTAAATAAAAATGCAAACTGGAAAATGGTAAGACCTATCATCCTAGCTTGGCTCATCACGCTTCCTGCAGCTGCTATATCATCGGCTATATTTTATTTTGCCCTTGCTAAATTTCTAGGCGTTTAGAAAAACACTTTGCTTGTAAATTTAAAATTTGCAAGCGAATTTCACTTAAACTAAAATTTGTAATTTTCGCAGACAAAAACTATCAGAAAAATAAAATTTTACTTACATTATTTAGTAGATTAATTTATTAAAGATTAATCAATTTAGGCTAAAATACGACCATTTCAACAAAAGGACAGCTATGAAAAAAGATGTAAAAAAAGTTGTTTTAGCATACTCAGGCGGACTTGACACAAGTATTATTTTAAAGTGGCTTCAAGACGAATACAAATGCGAAGTAGTCACATTTACAGCTGATATCGGACAAGGCGAAGAGCTAGAGCCTGCACGCAAAAAAGCCCTAGCGCTTGGCGTAAAACCTGAAAATATTTTTATAGAAGACTTAAGAGAAGAATTTGTACGTGATTATGTATTTCCAATGTTTAGAGCAAACGCAGTCTATGAGGGCGAATATCTGCTTGGCACATCGATCGCACGCCCACTAATAGCAAAACGCCAAAGCGAGATCGCAAGACTTGTTGGTGCTGATGGCGTGAGCCACGGAGCAACAGGCAAAGGCAACGATCAAGTTCGCTTTGAGCTTGGCTACTACGCGCTTGGCGATAATCTAACTATCATCGCTCCATGGCGTGAGTGGGATCTAAACAGCCGCGAAAAGCTCTTAGCATACGCTGAGAAAAACGGCATAGATATCACCAAAAAACCAGGCAAAAGCCCATACTCAATGGACGCAAATTTACTCCACATAAGCTACGAAGGCTTAGTGCTTGAAGACCCGAGCCACGCACCAGAAGATGATATGTGGAGATGGACAGTAAGCCCAAAAGATGCTCCAGATAAGAGCGAGATCATAGAGATCGGCTATGAAAAAGGCGATCCAGTGAGCATAAACGGCAAAAAAATGAGCCCAGCTGAAATTTTAATCGAGCTAAACCGCCTTGGCGCAAAACACGGCATCGGCAGACTTGACATCGTAGAAAACCGCTCAGTTGGTATGAAGAGCCGTGGTTGCTACGAAACCCCAGGTGGCACGATAATGCTAAAAGCACACCGCGCGATAGAGAGCATCACGCTTGACCGCGGTGCAGCTCACTTAAAAGATGAGATCATGCCAAAATATGCCGAGCTAGTTTATAATGGCTACTGGTGGTCACCTGAGCGAAATATGCTCCAAGCGCTCATCGACAAGAGCCAAGAGCACGTAAATGGCTCTGTTAAAGTTGAGCTTTATAAAGGCAATGTGACTATCCTTGGCAGAAGCAGTAAAAATGATAATCTCTTTAGCGAGGCATACTGCACATTTGAAGAAGATAGCGTTTATGATCAAAAAGATGCAGCTGGATTTATCAAGCTAAATGCGCTTCGCTTTATAATCGCACGCAAAAATGGGCGAAAATTTGACTAAAAATAAAATTTAAAAGGATAAAAATGAAAGTATTATTGATAAAAGATGTAAAAGGACTTGGAAAAGCTGGCGAGATAAAAGAGGTAAAAGATGGCTACGGCAACAACTTCTTAATCGGCAAAGGCTTTGCAAAAGCAGCCACTCCAGACGTGCTTCGCCAATACGAAGCGGCTCAAAAAAGAAAGGCTGAAGAGCTAAAATATGAGATCGCAAATTTAGAAAAACTAAAAGAAGAGCTTGCAAAAGTGACAGTCGTCGTCAAGAAAACTCTTGGCGCAAATGGCTCGCTTTTTGGCTCAGTTTCAAAAGAGGAGATCGCAGCAGAGCTTGAAAAGACGCATCATTTGGTAGTTGAGAAAAAGGCTATCGACCTAGACACGCACCTAAAAGCAGTTGGTCTTTATGATGTCTCTATAAAGCTTGGTCACTCGATAAATGCGACCTTAAAGGTTGATGTGCAAGGAGAGTAGATGTTTCATGCGACAACCATCTTAGCCTACAAAGGCAAAAATAAAGCGGTCATCGGCGGCGACGGACAGGTGAGCTTTGGCAACACTGTCTTAAAAGGCAATGCTGTAAAAATTCGCAAAATTCACAACGGCAAAGTCCTAGCTGGCTTTGCTGGTAGCACTGCTGACGCGTTTAACCTCTTTGATATGTTTGAGAAAAATTTAGAGCATACAAAGGGCGACTTGCTAAAAGCAGTGATAGAATTTAGCAAAGAGTGGCGCAAAGACAAGTATCTAAGAAAGCTTGAAGCGATGATGCTTGTGCTTGATAGGGATAAAATTTTCTTACTTAGTGGCACTGGGGATGTAGTAGAACCTGAAGATGGCAAGATAGCAGCTATCGGAAGTGGCGGAAATTTCGCCCTTTCAGCAGCCCGTGCCTTAGATAAATTTGCCGATATCGACGAAGAGGAGCTAGTCAAAGAGAGCCTCAAGATCGCAGGCGAAATTTGCATCTATACAAATACAAACATCAAAACTTATGTTTTAGAATAAGAGAGAAAATGAACTTAACACCAAGAGAAATTGTTAAATTTTTAGATGACTATGTGATCGGACAAAAAGACGCCAAAAAGATCATAGCGATCGCACTTCGCAACCGCTACCGCCGTATGAAGCTTGAAAAGAGCTTGCAAGATGACATCATGCCAAAAAATATCTTGATGATCGGCTCAACTGGCGTTGGTAAAACCGAGATCGCAAGGCGTCTTTCAAAGATGATGGGGCTGCCTTTTATTAAGGTCGAGGCTAGTAAATATACTGAGGTTGGCTTTGTCGGCCGTGACGTTGAAAGTATGGTAAGAGACCTTGCTATGGCCTCATATAATCTCGTAAAAAACGAGCAAAGCGAGAAAAATCAAGATAAAATCAACGCCTACATCGAAGAAAAGATCGTCTCAAAGTTACTTCCGCCACTTCCAAAAGGTGCAAGCGAAGAGAAGCAAGCAGAGTACGCAAAGAGCTACGACAAAATGCTAAATAGGCTAAGAAATGGCGAGCTTGACGAGCTAAGCATCGAGATAGAAGTGCAGCAAAACCCTCTTGAAGCTGGCTCAAACGTGCCACCTGATATGGCGCAGATGCAAGAGAGCTTTATAAAGATAATTGGCATCGGCGGCAAAAATATCAAAAAAGAGATGAAGGTAAAAGACGCTAAAAAAGCCCTTCAAAGCGAAGCAAATGATAAAATTTTAGATCTTGAGAGCGTAAAAACAGAGGCTTTAAGAAGAGCTGAAAACGAGGGCATTATCTTTATAGACGAGATCGATAAGGTTGCCGTTGGCTCAGGTAGCTCAAACAGGCAAGACCCAAGCAAAGAAGGCGTGCAAAGAGACTTGCTACCTATCGTTGAAGGCTCAAATGTAAATACTAAATTTGGAAATTTAAAGACAGATCATATTTTATTTATCGCAGCTGGCGCCTTTCATATAAGCAAACCAAGTGATCTCATCCCAGAGCTTCAAGGCCGTTTCCCACTAAGGGTCGAGCTTGATAGCCTTGATGAGGATGCGCTTTATCAAATTTTAACACAGCCAAAAAATTCGCTTTTAAAACAATATATCGCGCTTCTTTCAACTGAAAACGTCGAGCTAGAATTTGACGATGAAGCGATAAAAGAGATAGCAAGGATCGCTCACGCAGCAAATGAAAAGATGGAAGATATCGGCGCTAGACGCCTTCACACTGTGATCGAGCGCGTGATAGAAGATATCAGCTTTGAGGCTAGCGAAAAGAGTGGCGAGAAGATAAATGTGACAAAAGAGCTTGTAAAAGAGCGCCTAAAAGACGTGGTTGAGGATCAAGATCTAGCGAGGTACATACTTTGAAATCAGGCTTTGTTAGCATCATAGGACGCACAAATGCTGGCAAAAGCTCGTTTTTAAATGCGCTACTAAACGAAAAGATCGCCATTGTCTCGCACAAGCAAAATGCAACTCGCAGAAAGATAAATGGCATCGTGATGAATGGCGAAGATCAGATCATCTTTACCGACACGCCAGGACTTCACGAGAGCAACAAGGCGATAAATCAACTACTAATCAGCCAAGCTATAAAATCGATGGGAGACTGCGATCTCATCGTATTTTTAGCGCCTATCCATGATGATACAAGCGACTATGAGAAATTTCTAGCTCTAAATCCCGAAAAACCGCACATTTTAGTGCTAACAAAAGTCGATGAGAGCTCAAATGCAAAAGTGCTTGAAAAGATCACCAAGTACCAGAAATTTCAAGATAAATTTGCAGCTTTGCTTACTTTTAGTACCAAGCAGCCTACCTATAAAAAGCCACTTCTTGATGAAATTTGCAAGCTTTTGCCAGAGCATGAGTACTTTTATGATCCAGAATTTCTTACGCCGACAAACGAGAAGGAAATTTTTAGAGAATTTATACTTGAAGCGATCTATGAAAATTTAAGCGACGAGATACCATATCTTAGTGATGCGATCATAAAAAGCGTAAAAGAAAAAACAGGCATAACAGAAATTTATGCGAGCATCATCACAGAGCGTGACATCCATAAAAGTATGATCATCGGGAAAAATGGTGAAACTATTAAACGAATAGGAATTTTTGCAAGAAAGTTAATACAAAATTTAACCAACACAAAGGTCTTTTTAAAGCTCGATGTAGTCGTTAAAAAAGGGTGGAGCAAAGAAGAAAAGAGCCTAAATCAGATAATCGGCTATTGATTTTTTATTTTAAAGATATTAAAATACCCAATATAAGCGTTTAGGAAGGTTTTTTGATTCATGATGAATATTAAAAAAAATAGTGAAATTTCTATAGTTGCACTAGATCCGTATGACTATAAAGGATTTCGTTATCACAACAGCAATGTAGAAGCTTTTAACTTTTCAAAAACAGTCAATAAACGCGACTTTTTCATCTCATACATAAAATTTAAAGACTTAAAAACAACAACTATTTTTATCCCTAGAAGCGTCGATAACGACACCCTTTACGAGGAGCTTTATTCAAAGGTCTATGCAGAGCTTTCGCTTGATCCTGCGCTTGATAATAAGATATTTTTCTCAGAAGGCTCTACAAAAGCTCAAGAGAGAATTTTTACTGTTTTTGCTATCACAAATGAAGATATAAATTCGACCTTTAAAGCAGTTGCAAAAAAAGTCCCATATATCGACTACCTTGCGCCTGAGCCTTTGATCTACTCTGCTATTTATAAAAAAGGCTTGCTTCCTAGCACTCAAGCAGACTGCTTTATCGCACTTAGAAAAGATGAATCATTTTTAAGTATATATTTAGATGGTGATTTTTTTACAGCTAGAGAAATCCGCTATAACCTAAACTACCTTAAAGATAAATTCTTAGAGCAAAGTGGCGATCGCTTGAGTGATGAAAAATTTATCGAAGTTTTGTCTCAAAGAGGACTTGTAAATAAAGATGATGATGGCTTTAACTACGATCTAAATACAGTTTTTGAAGATTATATCTTTTACTTTAA
>NZ_POYX01000027.1:0-3534 GCF_002913865.1 Campylobacter concisus | reverse complement strand
TATATAAATAGGTATATGAATTTCTAAATTTATTTTTTTACAAAATTAATCGAGTTTTTTTTCAAATTTTTAAATTTACTTGACGCTAACATGATTTGACTAAACAAATTTACAAATTTTAAAATCTTACTCACTCGCCTTAGCAGACTACTAAATTTAGGGCTCATAGCCACTCGCCACTAAATTTATAGCCGTGATATGCCAGCTCTAATTTTAAAATTTGCCTGTTTTTCGTAAATTTAAGGCGATCATACTTAAATTTTAAACCTACCAAAGCTATAATGCTCCCCAAAAAAGGATAAAAAATGAAAACAATCATGCTTTGTGCGATATGCTCGGTTACGCAGGGAAACTGCGCTGAGGACTGCGCTTATTGCACGCAAAGTGCCAAAGCTGGCGCTGATATCACGAAATTTAAAGAAAAAAGCGTGCAGCAGGTGGTGGACGAGGCTAAAATGGCTTATAAAAACCACGCTCTTGGCTTTTGCTTAGTCACAAGTGGCGCTAGGCTAAATGACAAAAAAACTGACTACATCGCATCTTTAGCAAGAGCTGTGAGTAAAGAAGTGCCAAATTTGATGCTCATCGCATGTAACGGCATGGCGACTTACGAGCAGCTTTGTGAGCTTAAAAATGCTGGCGTTTTTAGCTACAACCACAACCTAGAAACAAGCCGCGAATATTTCCCAAAAATCTGCACAACACACTCTTGGGACGAGCGATATCAGACAAATTTAGACGCAAAAAGGGCTGGGTTCATGCTTTGCACTGGCGGCATTTACGGCGTTGGCGAGAGCGAGGCTGACAGGGTGAGCTTTAGAGCTAGCTTAAAAGAGCTTGAGCCATTTTCGTCGCCTATAAATTTTTTCATAAAAAGTGACGCACTAAGGCTTATTCAGCCACCTCTTAGCGCGGATGAGGCCCTAAAAATCGTGCGTGAGACCAAAAGCGCACTGCCAGAAACTAGGGTCATGATAGCTGGTGGCAGGGAGAAGATTTTGGGCGAGAGGCAGTATGAGATCTTCGAAAATGGCGCCGATGCGATCGTCATAGGCGACTACCTCACCGCAAAGGGCGAGAAGGCAAGCAAGGACATCGAGGAGCTTACAAAGCGCGGTTTTAGCTTTGCAAGCATCTGCCACTAATGCTTGTAAATTTACTTTTTGCGGGGCTTGGAGGCTTTATCGGAGCTGGATGCAGGTTTTTAGCTGGGGAGCTGCTAAAATTTAGCCACTTTCCCCTAGCCACGCTTGGTGTAAATGTGCTTGGCAGCTTTATTATCGGCGTTTTATTTTGCCTAAATTTAAGCCAAAGCGTGAGGGTGTTCTTGGTTGTTGGCATACTTGGCGGCTTTACCACATTTTCAAGCTTTAGCCTTGATAGTGTTAAATTTGTACTAGAAGGCGAACTCGTAAAAGGCTTTTTAAATATATTTTTAAACCTTAGCCTTTGCTTGATCGCAAGCTATCTTGGCATTTTGCTTGGCAAAAATTTGTGAGAGCTTGCAAATTTAGTAGAGCTTAAATTTTGCTAGATTTTCTTAACCACATGCGGCGCAAAGCGCTATCGCATGCACCTCTAACGTGCGAGGGGTTTGGAGGATTTCAAAAAAAAAAGGGGGGGGATAAGGGGATGGCTTCGTAATTCAAGTCCCCTTGTCTCCCTTTTGGATAAAAAAGAAATTTACAAATTTAATAAAGCTGTCTTTGCAAATTTTAAAACTTTCACTCACTCGCAAGAATTGACTACTAAAATTTGGCTTCGCTTATAGCTTAGCTTAAATTTTAGAGCCGAAATTACTCGTTCATGAAATTTTAAAATTGCCTTTATTTATTGACTAGCTTTAAATTTAGAGGCTAAAAACATTTGAGAAATTTGCTTGAATTTTGCGCATGTGATATACAGATGCTGTCTTGCATACCTAGTGTGCAACAGATATTTGGCAAAAGATGTGGCAAATGTGAGGACATTAACAGCCGCCAAGCGAGTAAAATTTACATTTTTTGGCAAATTTACTCATCAAAAAGCACTAAATTTCACGCAAAAGGGCAAAATTTGGCTTCGCCGTAAAGCCACACTAAACGGCTAAATTTCTTTAGCGATCTTGCTCATTTTGTTTATCAGCTCTTCGCGTTCGCTTGATTTTAGGTTGCCGTATTGAAGCTTTGTCATCATCTGCATGAAGTCAAACTGCTTAAACATCTGCGCGTCGCTTTTTAGCTCTTTTTCAAGCTTTTCGTAGATCTTTTCTGTCTCTTTGTTCGTTTTTTCTAAATTTTGCAAAAAGCTTCCAGTTGCGCTTGAGTCAAGGTCGTTTTTTGCCGCCTTATCGATGGCATTTTTTAAATTTGATAAATTTTCAGAAATTTTCATCTGCACTTCCTTTTGGATTTTAAAATTTAGAGCAAATTTTATTCCTAAATTTCATTCCACCACTTTTTTCTAGGTGGATTTTGCGCGGTGAAAACCTCTCCGATCATCGGCGTGGCGTAGTTTAGCTCAAGTTTTGTCGCTGCCTTTTCAAAACGCTTGATCGGCTCATTCCAAGCGTGATAAGAAAGATCAAATTTGCCCCAATGCACCGGCACGCCAAGCCTTGCACCAAGATCTTTTAGCGCTTGCGCCGACTCCTCTGGCTTCATATGCACGTAGGGCCAGCCATCGCTATAAGCGCCATTTTCTATGAAAACTAGATCAAAGCCGCCAAATTTCTCATTTATCATCTTGAAATGCTTGCCGTATCCACCATCTCCGCTAAAATAAAAGCTAAAGCCAGCCTCCTCTACCGCCCAGCCGCCCCAAAGCGTGGTGTTTCTCTTAAATGTGCGCCCACTAAAGTGCCTTGAGGGACAAAAAGTGAAGTTTAAATTTCCTATCTTTTGCTCACTAAACCAGTCAAACTCGTAAATTTTACCTTCATCTACGCCCCATTTTACGAGGTGAGCCTTGACGCCAAGCGGCACTAGAAATTTGGCTATCCTATCCTTTAGCTCAAGTATCGTTTTATAGTCGAGATGGTCGTAGTGATCGTGCGAGATGAGGGCGATGTCGATCACCTCTGGGTAGTCGCTAGCGGTGATGGCGTGCTCGTAGGCAAAGGGCTTGCCGCCAACTGGCAGAGGGAATGCTCGGTGCAAAACTGGGTCTGTGATGATAATTTTGCCATCAAGCTTGCAGATTAGGCTAACGTGCCCAAGCCAGATAAACTCGCCATTTTTGAGGGTGTTTGCGTCAAATTTTAAATTTGGCAAAGGATGCTTTGGTAGCTTGTCTTTTGGTGGAAAGAGCGCTTGAGGGACGTAATTTAACATAGATGCTTGCGGATTTTTCTTTACCATATCAATCGTTGGCTCTAAATTTATAAAAACTTTGCCATTAAAATTTGGTGAAGCTTCTATCAGCTTTTGGCTCTTAGCATCTGGTCTGCCGCCAAAAACAGGGGCAAATTTCATAAAAGCAAAAACTGAAGCGATAAACAAAACTATGACTATAAAAATTTCCATCAATAATCCTTTTAAATTTAAAGGTTGGATT
>NZ_POYX01000026.1:0-14334 GCF_002913865.1 Campylobacter concisus | reverse complement strand
ACTAAAGCCTTAAAAGCTAAATTTCTAGTGGCAATTTCTAAAATACCAAGTTTTGGAGCTAATGCCTGTACTAGCAAAAAGTTCTTTTTATGCTCTTGCTCGTTTTTATAGCTCATTAGGCGTTTGATTGAGAAAAATTTAACACTATCCATAAAAAATCAATAAATTCATAAAATTTTACGCATTATAATACGTAAAATTTTACTTCATCTCAAGGCGCATAAGATACATATCTTCGCCGTCAGTTACCTTTAAATTTTGGCTTTTGCACTTTGGGCAAGTAAAGTCATTTTCGCTAAGCTCCCCACCAAATCCACAATCCAAACACTCTACAACAATGCCTTGCAGATTTATCACAAGCTCGGCGTTTTTGCAGATCGTGCCAGCCTTATAAACATCAAAGGCACTCTCTAGATAGTGAGGCTCCACTCCGCTTAAACGACCAACTTTTATCTCGATCTTGCTTATCTCTTTGGCGTTTTCTTTGGCGGCATTTTTCTCGCAAAGGCTAACTAAATTTTGAACGATACTAAGCTCGTGCATTAGCAGATCCTTGGTAGTAGCTCGCCCTTTGGCGGCTCGAGAAATCTTCTTGATTTATAGGCGTTTTCGATGATGACACGCTCGTTTTTTGCCTGCAAAACCTCGCCTATTATCATCGCGTTTTTATCAAATTCTCTTAAAATTTTAAGCGCATCCTCAGCCTGGCTCTCATCAACAGCCATAACAAAAGTGCCTTCATTTGCAAGCTCATAAGGCTCAAAACCAAAGAGCTCACAAACGCCCATCACTTCGTCTGCCACCTTGATATTTTCTTCAAAAACCAAGATGTCAAATTTGCTAAATTTAGCCCACTCATTTAGCACCGCACTTAGTCCGCCCCTAGTCGCATCACGCATAGTTTGCGGTTTTATGCCAGCGCTAAGTAGCTTTAAGACAACCTCTTTTAGGCTCTTGCAGTCACTTTTTAGATCAAGTCCAAGCTCAAATTCTTCTCTTGCTGCAAGCACCACACCGCCGTGTCTGCCAACATCTCCAGAGATTAAAATTTTAGCCCCTGCTTTTAAATTTTTAAGCTCCACGCCCTCGCAAACTATCTCGCCGATGCCTGCTGTGTTTATGAAAATTTTATCGCATTTGCCCTTTGGCACGACCTTTGTATCGCCACAAACGACGCTTACACCACTATCTTTGCAAGTTTTTGCAAGCGAGCCAAGCACCTTTTCAAGCTCCTCTATGCTAAGCCCCTCTTCGATGATGAGCGAGCAGCTTAGGTATTTTGCGCTTGCTCCAACCATCGCTAGGTCGTTTATCGTGCCGCAAGCTGCGATCTTGCCGATATCTCCGCCGCTAAAAAAAATGGGAGTTACCACAAAGCTATCTGAGCTAAATGCGATCTTGCCGTTTAAATTTAGTATCGCTGAGTCGTTGCTCTGCCTTAAAATTTTATTATCAAAAATTTTAAATATCGTCTCGTTTATAAGCGAGTTCATCTCCTCGCCGCCGCCACCGTGGCTTAGCATTATCTTTTTCATTAAATTCCTTAACCAACTCTTGCATATTTAAAATATGCCGCACAAGCGCCCTCGCCTGAGACCATGCACGATCCTAGCGGGTTTTGCGGGTTGCAAACCTTGCCAAAGACCTTGCAGTCAGTCGGCTTTGCTAGCCCTCTTAAAATTTGCCCGCAAATGCAAGCCTTGCTCTCGCCAGCGCTCTCTACACTACAGTCAAACTGCACTCTGGCGTCAAGGTAAGCAAACTCATCTTTTAGTTTCATGCCACTTTGTGCTATCTCGCCAAGGCCTCTCCAGACAAAGTCGCACGGCTCAAAATACTTAGCTATGAGCTCTTTTGCTCTTAAGTTGCCCTCTTCTTTGACCGCCCTTGCATACTCGTTATAGACTTCATAAGTGCCTGCGTTTTGCTGACGGACTAAATTTAGCACACTCGCCATGATGTCAAGCGGCTCAAAACCGCTAATGGCGATCGGTCTTTTAAACTCATCTGCTAGCTCTTTGTAAATTTTACTTCCAGTGATGACGCTCACGTGGCTTGGCCCCAAAAATGCGTCTATCCTTACGTTTTCGTCGCTCATTATAGCTCTAACTGGCGCTGGGACGGTTACGTGATTTATGTGAAAGTATAAATTTTTAATGCCCTCTTGCACCACTTTTTCAACCAAATTTGCGCTCATCGGCGTTGTCGTCTCAAAGCCAATGGCAAAAAATATGACCTTTTTGTCTGGGTTTTGCTGGGCTAAATTTAGCGCATCAAGTGGCGTGTAAAGTGCTCTTATATCATGCCCCTCTCCGCGAAGCTTTTGCAAGCTTGTCTTTGAGCCAGGCACTCTTAGCATGTCAGCTAGCGTGCAAAAGATCACATTATCCATGCTAGCAAGCTTACAGGCCTCATCTATGCGGCTTTTTGGCATCACGCAGACCGGACAGCCTGGGCCGTGGACGAAATTTATATGCTCTCCAACTAAGCTTGGCAGCGCAAATTTCATAATGCTATGCGTGTGACCACCGCAAATTTCCATGATATTTAGCGGTTTTACGCTCTCTTTTTGTATGAGTTTTGAAAGGGCTAGGATTAAATTTTTATCACGAAAGTCATTGATAAGATCCATCAAATTTTCCCCGCGTCCATATCCTCAGCGATCTTTTGATAGACCTCCAAGCTCTCAAGCGCAAACTGCGTATCGATCTTTTGCATAGCGTATCCAACGTGGATTAGCACGTATTCGCCAACTTTCACCTCTTCAGAGATGAGATCTAGGCTTACCTTTCTAGTAACGCCCAGAGTCTCAACTGTGGCGACGTTATTTTCATCTATTTCTATTACTTTTGAAGGGATTGAGAGGCACATTATCTTAGCTCTTTTTTAAATTCCAAATAACTTATCCATTTATCGATGCCCTCGCCTGTTTTGCTATCTACGACAAAGATATCAACCTTTGGATTTAGCTTTCTAGCGTCGTTTTTTACTCGCTCGATATCAAAGTCAAAGTGCGGCGCAAGCGAAGCTTTTGTGATCAAAAGCACGTCAGCTGCCCTAAACATCACTGGGTATTTGCTCACCTTATCATCGCCCTCTGGCACTGAAAGAAGCACAGCGTTAAAGTGCGAGCCAACGTCGTAGCTTGCAGGGCAGACTAAATTTCCAACATTTTCTATAAAGACTAGATCAAGCTCGTTTAGTGGCAGGTGATGAAGCCCCTCATGCACCATAAAAGCGTCTAAATGGCAGGTCTGACCTGTGCTTATCTGATGAGCTTTTGCGCCAGCTTTTACTATGCGGTCTGCATCTTGATTTGTTTCTAAATCGCCCTCGACAACGCCTATTTTAAATTTACCAGCCTTTATCGTAGCTTCTAAAAGCGTAGTCTTGCCAGCGCCTGGACTACTCATCAAATTTACACAAAGTATCTTTTTCTCATCAAGATGCGCTCTGTTGTGAGCGGCCTCTTTGTCGTTTTCAAAAAGAATTTTCTCTATCACGTCTATGGTTTTGCTCTCGTTTAGCACAGGGTGTGCGTGAGCCTCGTGGCTATGCTCGTGTGCGTCATGAGCGTGATCTGTATGCCCATCGTGAGTGTGTGGGTGTGAGTGAGTAGTACCATCAGCGTGAGTGTGAGTGTGGGCGTGATTTCCCATTGAACAACCGCAATCTTTACACATTTTATTATCCTTTTTTATTAATTTTTAGAGATTTTAACGCTTAAATTTAAAAATAAAATTAAAATTTAAGGGCATTTTATGCAAATGAGATAAATTAACCCGTTTTTTAATTACCCTTTAAATTTACCTTTGATCTTGCAAGCGAATGTTTTTATCTAGCTCTTCAAGGCTCTCGTTATCATCTGTGTAGCCATTTTCATCAAAATTTTCATCGCTATTTCTTTTTTTGCCATTTGGCGTGATGATGAGATCTTTTAGCCTCGCTCTGCCGTCATCCATCACCATCAAAACAGCAACAGCATCCACGTCTTGATCCATCATCTCTCGCTCAGTTTGCTTTGCCTTTTTAGTTGGCATGTAAAACTCTTCGATGCCGTATTTTACAAATGAATATCCATCAAATTTACCAGCTAAGAAAAGAGCGTCTTTTGGCTTAGTAAAGCTAAATTTATCAAAAGCGTAAGTAGCATTAGCATCTTGCTTTAAAATGGCGTAAATTTCATCATTTTTTGAGATATTTCCATCATATACATCTATCTCCATGCCAGTTTTTTCATCAAATTTATACCGCTGTAAATTTGAAAAGTCATAGCTTAAGCTCAAGTAGTTTCCGCGAAAGAGATCCCTTGGATCATAAAGATTTACCCTCACTTTTACCTCTTTTCCAAGATAAAGTGGCATGAGTGCGTATGCGAGCATCGCAATTATTAGTAAAATTTGAAAAATTATGGCTAGTATTAGCAATCTTATCTTCATTTTTTGCCTCCTTTTTTAGCAGCAACTGCGAGCACGACGAAGGCAAAGATAATAAATAGCGCCGTAGCCCCTAAATAATCGCCTATTAGCTCAAAGTATCTAACCACCGCAACTAAGAATATCATGCATAATCCAAGTGCAAGCTCGCCATTTTTGATAAGCACGGCTGCAACGATGATGTTTGCTAGCGAGAAGAAGATATTTGCATATCCCACACCCAGACTAAAGACAAATGGCAACGCAAAGAGTATCAAACCAAGAAACAAGCCACTTTTGTTTTTCTCTTTGAAAAATAGCGCAATGCTAGCGATGCTAAATACGGCAAAAATCTTGCCAAAGCTACTATAAAAAAATGCTTTTGCAAACCAAAATTTATCTTCTTCTAGCTCGTAGATATCACCATTTGCATAAGCTATCAGGCAAACGACCAAGATAACGATGCCAAGATACTTGCCAAAGCCTTTTACAAGGTGCGCTAGCCTATCTCTAAAGCTAGCTAATGTGCTAAAGAGCGCGACAAGTAAAAGCGCGTATGAGAGCGATAAAGTAGCAGCCATCGGCGCTCTAAACATAAGATCATAGCCATAAAATTCGTTAAACCCACTGATCCTAGCGCAAAGCGAAACGATGTAGAAAAATATATCCGCTAGAAGCACAATCGCAAGAAATACTGAGTCGTTTTTATAAAGCGTGTAGGCGCCAAGGGCTATAAAGACGATAAATTCATAAGCAAACTCGCCGCCCATGCCCTTTAAAACAAACCAGATCGTAGCAAAAACGAGGCTTTGAGCCACTAGCAAGGCCTTTTTACTAGCAAAAGAGAGCGCCATAGCTCCAACGCTCCAGAGCAAAACTCCACCGCTTGGCTCGTCGCTAATATTGTAAATTTGAGCGATAAGCGCTATGGCTGCGCCGTAGCAGAAATTTCCCAAAAAGAGCGTAGCCGTACCAAGCTTGTCTTTGCCTTTTTTGAGGTAATAAACTCCACCAAAATTTAAAAGAGCAAGCACTCCAAAGATGATGACAAGGCGCCCCATCCTTGGTATCTCCTCCCAGTAAGCTCCAACTAGTGTAAAAAATGCCAGCGCGAAAAAGAGATAAGCAACCAACTTTAAGATAAAGCTAGTCTTTTCGCTATGAGCGTTTAGATCTATTTCATATAAATTTGCTATCTTTAAAGCGGTGGCCTTATCGACCACATCCTCTTTTTGCCAGCGATCTAGCTCTTTGGCTAGAAAATTTCTATTGTAAAAATTCATCTTTCATTCTCTTTAAATGACATTTTTTTGTGGCTAATGATAGCATACAAGTGCCAAAAATGCTAGAACAAAAATAAAGCAAAAAAGGGAGAAATTTACAAAGCCAAAAAAGAACTTGGGCGGGCTTTTACAAAATTAGCTTTAGCCAAAGCCCAAGCAAAAAACGGTCATCAAACTATTTTTACCAAAAAAGATACATGGCATGCGCAAAAAAATGCAGCAAAACCCTGCTATAAATTTGCAAAAATGGATCACAAAAACTGCTAAAAAACTAACAAAAAGACAAAATAAGACAAGCTCCGCAGCCAAGAGCACTGCTAGCTATTTACAAAAATTCTAAATTTAGCTTTTAGCTTAAAATTTAGGCACAGCGGCCTTTGTAAGTTTAGAAAACTTAACACCCTTTAAGCCAGCAATCCTATCAGCAAAGCGCTCTATCTTGCTAGCCTCACCTCTTATCGAGATCGTTTCTAAGCAGTTGTGATGATCGACATGAACGTGATTTGTGCAGATGATCTTCACATCAGAGTCATGCTCGATATCCATTTTTTTATTCACCAAATCGTTGTGATGATGCACATAAATGAGCGTCAAAACCCCAATCAACTCCTCGTTAGCGTCCTTCCAGCTGTCGCTTACGATCTTTTCACGGATCAAATCCCTTGTAAATTCACTCCTAGAAGCGTAGCCTTGTTCGCTAACTTTTCTATCTAGTTCGTCTAGTAATTGACTAGGCAAAGAAACACTAAAACGTATAACACTATCCATTTTTTGCTCCTTTCTCGTTTGATTACCGTTTAAAATAATTATACATCACTTATTAGAAAATGTGGATAAATAATAATAAATTTGCCCTAAATTTACGTTAGAATCGTTACTGCAGAATTTCTTATTGATATAAAATTTCAAATTTGCTTTAGTAAATTTTTTGTAAATAAGCTCAAGCAAAGTCTTATTTTGAAAAACTCCACCACTTAGCAAAATCTCTTTTTTCTCACTTTTAGAAATTTCAAAAATAATATCAGCCATGCCATTTATAAATGCCGTTGCAGCCACTCTTGGCTCATCTTTTAGCGCACTTTTAAAGGCATCTTTAAAGCCGATAACTCTGTCATTTAGGCTAAATTTATAACACACATCTAAATTTTTATCATAAAGCGCCTCAAGCCTCATGCCACTTTCGCCCTCAAAACTCGAGTGAGATATGCCACATATTATCGCACCAAATGCGTCAAATATCCTACCAACAGAGCTAGTTTTTACTAAATTTAGCCCCTTTTGCTCCATCATCTTGAAATTTCTAAGCACCTTTTCATCAAAATTTACTAAAAATTTATGCCCCTCGTCTTCAAGCTGATACTTCAAAATAATAGAATAAGCGATGAGATAGATATTTTTTATGCTATTTTCGCCGCCAAATAAGCTAAATTCATCAAAGTGATAAACTCTTTTGTAGCTATTTTTATCCAGCCTAAAAACCTCGCCACCCCAAATTTTGCCGTCCTCTCCGTATCCAGTGCCGTCAAAACAAAAGCCAAGATACTCTTTGTCTGGCAAATCATTTTCAAAGATCACACTTAGCAAATGCGCGTAGTGATGCTGCAGATGAACTAACTCAAAGCCCTGCTCTTTTGCCCATTTTGTATTTAAAAAATTTGGATGAATATCAGCTATGACTTTGTCTATTTTTAGATCATAAGTCGTTTCAAAAAGGGTGAAAATATCCTTAAACCTATCAAAAGTCGCCACGTTTTTTAGGTCACCGATATATGGACTAACCATCAAAAGGCCGTCTTTGTAGATACAAAATGAGCTTTTTAGCTCCGCTCCAAGGGCTAAAAATGTCCCTTTTTGCTTAAAATTTGTATGGATGAAATTTGGATTTAGACCACGACTTGTTCTTGTAAAAATCACTTCATCATCAACGCAAAATGCGATACTATCATCACTTGGCGAGTAAATTTCTCGGTCGTGATCAAGATAAAAGTCTATAACGTCGCCTAGTTTCTCCCTTAGTTCGTTCTCATCTTTTATCACAACCTCGCCTGAGATGTTTGCGCTAGTTGCGATGATGTCGTGCTTAAGGTGGTCAAATAGCAAAAGATGTATGCCGCTAAATGCAAGCATAACGCCAAGCTTGTTTAAATTTGGCGCGACGCTTTTTGCGATATTTGAGTCATTTTTTGCCTCAAGCAAGATGATTGGCTTTAAATTTGAAGTAAGAAGCTTTGCCTCTGCCTCTGAAATTTGCGCTATCTCTCTAGCGTTTTGTAAATTTTTACTCATTAGAGCAAAGGGCTTGCTTGGGCGGTGCTTTCTAGCTCTTAGCTCACAAACTGCAGCTTCATTTGTCGCGTCGCAAACCAGATGAAAGCCACCAAGCCCTTTAATGGCTAAAATTTTGCCCTCGTTTATGAGCCTAGCTGCCTCTTTGGCTGCTTCGTTCTCACTAGCCAAAACTTTGCCAAATTTATCTTTTAGATAGAGCTTTGGCCCGCAGTTTGGGCAAGAGATCGGCTCTGCGTGATAGCGGCGATTAAGCGGGTCTTTGTATTCGCTCTCGCAAAATTTACACATCTTAAACTCGTTCATCGTCGTATTTACCCTATCATAAGGCAATGCTTTGATGATGGAAAATCTCGGTCCGCAGTTGGTACAGTTTATAAAAGGGTATTTGTAGCGTAGATTTGTAGGGTCATAAAACTCGCGCAAGCAGTCATCACAAAGTGCGTAATCAGGCAAGATAGGCGCTTGTTTGGTCGCTGATTTTGAAGCGATGATCTCAAGTTTTTCGTAAATTTGATCTATCTTAATCTTCTTTAGCTCATCGATCCTAGCAAGGGCTGGTAGCTTCTCATAAAGCTCTTTTTCAAAAGCCAAAAAGCTGGCCTCTTCGCCGCTAAAATTTAGCTTCACGCCCTCGTCATCGTTGTAAATTTCGCCAACTAGCTTAAAATTATGCGCCAAAGTATAGACAAAAGGTCTAAAACCAACGCCTTGAACTAAGCCTTTGATCTCATATCTAAAGCTTGATCTCAACGCCAAATCCGGGGTCAAAATTTGTTTTTATATTTGGGTTTAGGTGCTTTTTTATCAAGTTGCTAACTACCTTATTATAAAATAAATCCCCGCTTAAAGTAACATTTTTGATGTTAAATTTATCTCGTTTTTCATAGCTAAAATCGCTCAAAAAATGCGCCAAAGACTCGGTGCAACCAAAGCTGATATTCTTCTCTCCAGCGCCAGCAAGGATAAATGAAATGATACTTTTTACAAACTTAACCCCGTCTAAACCAAAGTCATCTTTCATCTTATAATCGATCCTAACGCCCTTTTGGCCGCTAAAATCGCTTGCCATAAGGAGCAAATTCTCCCCTGCTTTTTTAAAGTCACTGCTTAAGCCAAGCAAGCGTCCAGCTATGCAAAATAGCGAGAAAAAGCTAGCGTTTGAGCTAAATTTACCACTTGGCAAGTTGCGCTCTTTACTGAAGTTTTCAAGTAGCCTTTTGCCGCCATCCTCAGCCCTTATGAGCTCATAAATTTCTTCAAAGCTGCTAAATTTTGGTAAAAATAGAAGCTGCGTTTTGCTTGATTTTGAAAGCAGGCAAATTTCATCATCGCCAAATTTGCTAAATTTAAGCCCCAAAGCCACTTCGCCAAAATAGCTAAGCTCAAATTCCTCATCTTTTGTATAAAAAAATGGGCTTAAAAGGGCGCTGTTTTCAAGCAAAACAAGCCTTGAAAGGGCGCTTTTTTGCTCCTTTACAATAACGCTTAAAAAGCTAAAGCCCTCTTTATTTAGCTCATCGCAAAGGGCGTAAAGAAAGAGGTCATTTGGCGCCATCACGTCAAAAAATAGCGGTGCACCCTCGTGGTTTTGCCTGTAAATGGCTGTGGTTTTTAGCGCTAAAAGTGGTTTTTCAAAGCTAGCAAGCGCGATCTGCGACCTATCACCAGCTATAAAAATTTTAGGTAGTTGTTTTAAATTTACAGGCATCAAGAAATTTGCATCAAATTTCACCCCAAGAGAAATTTCATATAAATTTTCATCTTGCTCTACGCAAACGCCCTTGCCGTTTTTTAATAAATTTAGGCAGGTTTTTAGCTTTTCATTAAAATTATCAAGCGTTATCTCGCCATCAAATTTACTCCAAGCAAGCGCGCCACTTTCATTTAAAATAGCCTTGCCATTAGCCAAAAATGCCGCCGCTTGAGATGGGCTAAGCGTGCCAAATTTTATCTCTTTTAGCTCATCTGCCACGTCAAGCTCATCTGCCACATCGACCTCGCTATGCTTTATAAAAAGGCTGTAAGGCAAAATGGCGCCTGCTCTGTCTGCTAGGGCGCTAAGCTCATTGGCAAAGCCACTTACTTTTAGGCAAATTTGATCATCTTTGCAGCTTATAGAGTGTCTAAGCTCCCCAGCTAATGAGCGTAAAAATGGCGCCAAAAAGGCTGACTCTTTAAAGCAGTCAAATTTAAAAGCAAGTATCATTTTAAACCTTTTTTGGCGTAGTCATCGAGGGTATCATTTAAGGTGAAATTTGCCACCTTTTTGCACTTAAAATCAAGCTCTTTTAATTGATCAAGTAGCGTTTTTTCTAGGATGTTAGAAGCTTTTATAACTTCATCTGAGAGGCTAAAATTTGATGATTCTATGCGGCTAGGCACGATGCCTAGGATTTTGGTTGTCGGTCTATCGCCTGCAAGCTCCATTAGATGAAGGGTTTGGAGCATCTCGATCTCGTGAGCCGAGCCGTCCCAGCTGATAAAATTTGGCACGTTTAGAAAGTCGAAAAAATAAACATCGCCTACGCTTGCGCCATTTGCGCTAATGCAATCAACGACGATGAGATAGTCAAATTCGCTTATAATGTGAGTTAGAGCGAGGGCTAAAGTGCCCCCGTCCATTAGAGTAAGCTCGTTTTTAGAGCTTGTAAATTTATAGTTTTTTGCCATCAAATTTACAAAATGAACACCTATGCCCTCATCAGCAAACATCACGTTGCCAATGCCAAGAACAAGCACTCTCATCAGTGTTCTTTTACAAATTTATAGCCGCTAACGATGGCGTCCATCGCTCCATTTTTGCCTTTAACGGCGTTAAATATCGCCATATAAACGTGAATAGGCACAAATATCATGATGATCCACATACAAATTCTATGTATCGTTCTAACATTTGCTAGCCCACCCATAAGCTCTTCAAAGTATCTCGCTGGCTCGTAGATCGCTCCGCCAAGTCCATTGTGATAAACGTGAGCGTAAAGCACTAGGCCAGTTAGGCAGATGAGCGCTAAGATGACGTAAAAGAAAAAGTATGAGGCAAACTGCAATGGGTTATAAACGCCCCTTAAATGCGGGTGTGGCCCCATAAAAATGTAGTACTTTATCTGCGCTATCCAAACTTTTGGACTTAAAAAGTCAAGCACGCTCATCCACTCTTTTTTGCTGTGTTTATCAAAGACAAATAGATAGAATTTAAAGATAAATACCGCTATTAGCACAAAGCCAGCGACCTGGTGCGCCAAACGCCACTTTGCTTGCATGAAATTTGTAGGCTCGCTCGTGATCTCTGGACTCATAAAGACATAAGAGATGTAGTAGCCACTCACAATTAAAAGCGTGATAGCTATAAATCTAATCCAGTGTGTCAGCCTAACGCCGATGGAGAATTCATATTCGCTGATCCTGTCAGGATTTTTATGTGACATCTTTTCTCCTTACAAATTTGGATTTATCTTATAAGTACTCAAATCATTTCCCTTCGTGTCCATAACATGCACGGCACACGCGATGCAAGGGTCGTAAGAGTGAATTTTTCGTATTATCTCAAGTGGTTTTGAAAGATCAGCGATCTTTAAACCAACTAAGCACGCCTCGTAACTTCCCATTTGACCTTTGGCGTCTTTTGGAGAGGCGTTCCAAGTGCTTGGCACGACTGCTTGCCAGTTTGAGATGACGCCATCTTTTATGCGGCACCAGTGGCTTAGCGCGCCTCTTGGAGCGTTACCTTGAAAATTTCCTTTATATTCTTTTTTGTTATCTATTACATATTTTGTGCAAGTCTCTTGATCTGTCTTTAAATTTTCGATCAAGGCATTAAATGCGTCCATTGTGTGCTCTGCGACCACTTTTGCCTCAAGCATACGAGCAGCTGTTCTGCCTAGAGTTGAAAAGACTGCACTTAGCGGCAAGCCACTCTTTGCTAAAAACTCATCAACTATCTTTTTAACTCTCTCATTGCCTTTAGCGTAGTTTATGACGATGCTTGCGATCGGTCCTACTTGCATAGGCATGCCATCATATCTTGGCGCTTTGATCCAGCTATATTTGCCCTTTGTGTCAAAAAGCTTGCTGTGAGCTAGTTTGCCCTCGCCGTCTATGCTCTCGCCATCAACAAGGCCAGTGTAGTTTGCCTCTGTCTCGCCGTCATAAGGGTGAAGCGCTTTGTCGTTTTTATACCAAGATCTTGTAGCCTCTTCTGTAATTTTATTTTCGTCGATATCATAAACCTTGCTAATATCACCATTTAAGATGATGCCACCTTTAAATAGATGGTCATTTTTGCCAATCAAAAACTCATCGTAGCAGAATAAATTTGATACGCCAACGTCGTTTAGAACGCTTGGCTCGTTTGCATAAGCCTTAGCCGCCATCAAAATATCTGGATAGTAAGCTCTATCTACAAATTCTTTGATCTCAGCAAATTTACTCATGTATTCGCCCATTCTAGCTGGATCCATAAGATCCATCACGCAGGTCACGCCACCAACTGTTAGACTTTGTGGATGTGGGTTTTTCGCACCAAAGATAGCCATCATCTGAGCTGCTGTTCTTTGGATCCTTAGGCACTCAAGATAGTGAGAGAGGACGATTAAATTTTGCTCTGGTGTAAATTTATATGTGCTATGTCCCCAGTATGCGTTGGCAAATGGTCCAAGGTTGCCCTTTTTAACAAAGGCTTCAACCCTCTCTTTTACCTCTTTTAGCTTGTCAGCTCCCGTTGCAAATGGCGTGCTTGCGTATTTAAATGCCTCTTCGCTAGCTTTATGTACATCAGCACTTAGCGCAGAGACGACATCCGCCCAGTCCATGCCGTGGAGCTGATAAAAGTGCACGATGTGATCGTGA
Organism: Campylobacter concisus; assembly: GCF_002913865.1. Taxonomy (GTDB): domain Bacteria; phylum Campylobacterota; class Campylobacteria; order Campylobacterales; family Campylobacteraceae; genus Campylobacter_A; species Campylobacter_A concisus_AM. The sequence continues at coordinate 1,502 of NZ_POYX01000026.1, read as the reverse complement.
AGATATAAAGCTGCGTTCATGAGCGTTCTAGTTAGCTCTGCATTTAGCGGAGGCTTGATGCCAAGGGCGTCCTCAACTGCGACTATGCCTGCTCGGTAGTGTGAGTATGTGCAAACGCCGCAAATTCTTTGCATGAAAAAGCCAGCATCTCTTGGGTCTCTGTTTTTTACTATCTGCTCTAAGCCCCTCCAAAGAGTTGAGCCAGAGTAAGCCTCTTTTACAACGTTATTTTCATCGACTACGACTTCTATTCTTAAGTGCCCTTCGATACGTGTTATAGGGTCTATTACTATTCTTTTTTCACTCATTTTTTCGCCTTATTCTTTATCTTTACTCATACAAGCTAGTGCAGCGTGAGCCGCTATGCCAACACCAGCAAGTGCTAAAATTCCAATGCCTATTTTATCACTTACATTATCAGCGCCAAGCCCCAAAACAGTGTCAAATAGCCTATCAGCCATCGGCTCTTCAAACGGCCCCATCGTATCCCAGAAGTCTGGCTCTGAGCAGCCTATACAGCCGTGACCTGCCTGAACTGGCCATGATGTGTGCTGGTTAAATCTCTCGCGTGAGCAGTTATTAAATGTATATGGACCTTTACAGCCTACTTTGTATAAGCAGTAGCCATTTTTTGCACCCTCGTCGCCAAAGCTTTGGACAAATTCGCCCGCATCAAAGTGACCACGTCTTTCGCAAAGATCGTGAATTCTTAAGCCATAAGCCCATTTTGGTCTGTTATAAACATCAAGTGCAGGCAAAGTGCCAAATAGCAAGTAGTGAAGCACGTTGCCAACGATGTTCTTCTCGCTTGGAGGACAGCCTGGGACATTTATGACTGGTTTATCGGTCACCTTTGAAAGTCCGACTGCATTTGTTGGATTTGGCTTAGCTGCTTGGATACCGCCAAAGCTAGAACAGGTGCCAATGGCAAAGATAGCAGCCGCATTAGCAGAGGCATTTACGGCGTGAGTTTTGCCGCTTGTGCCGTGAGGTCCAACTGTTAAAAAGTGCTCAGTAGCTCCCGTTGGCACGCCACCTTCAACTAGCAGGATATATCTGCCCTTATATTTTTCTATCGCATGCTCTAAATTTTCTTCAGCTTGCCAGCCAGCAGCCGCCATGATAGTTTCGTGGTATTCAAGGCTTATGTAGTCAAATATAAGGCTATCTATGCTTGGAGCGTCAGTTCTTAGCAAGCCCTCGCTACAGCCAGTGCACTCAGCCATGTGAAGCCATATCACTGGGAGCCTATCGCTTAGCTCAGCAGCGCGAGCAACCATCGGCGTCATCGCACTTGGCAATGCCATAAAAGCTGTCATCGCACCAGCCCACTTCATAAAATCACGCCTAGTAAAGCCCTTATCTTTTAAAAGCTGCGCAATACTAGTGTCATTTTTCATCTTAGGCAATGCACTAAGTTCGCTTAAGCGTCTATCTATCTTTTGACGCAAGTCATTATTCATATAAGCTCCTTCATTTGAAATTTGTTTATTTTGTATCTT
>NZ_POYX01000025.1:0-604 GCF_002913865.1 Campylobacter concisus | reverse complement strand
ATTGTTCTCCCTATTGGTTTTGTCTAATAAAAACATATAATCAACAAGTTGTTTTCCACAAGCTTTCACAGCGTCGATAGCTACGCTATTTACTACTTCGTTCATTGCCTACCTTTTGAAACAGGAAATTCAAAATCACTTGGAAAACCTTGCATTTTTTTTGCTTGTTGTGGCATTATTTGTTTAATTTCCCCATCAACTAAATATCTATCCCAATTTCGTCTATCATCAATTTTAGAACCACGACCGCCTACACGCAAAGTATATCCAATTTCCCTACCACAATTACCTTGCCATACATCCGACATTGTAAATTTAAGTGGAATAGGTTTTGGAAAAGAAAAACCATCTTGAATAGTATCGTTTCTAAAACCAATCATAAAAGCTCTTGGTCTTAACTGCGGTAACCCAAAATCGGAAGCTTTAATTATTTGAAAGTAAAAGCTATATCCTAATTCCTTTTCTAAAACACTTTTAATAACTCTAAATGTTTTACCATTATCGTGATTAACTATACCACAAACATTTTCTAAAAAAAAAGCTTTTGGCTTTTTTACTTCAAGTATTTCGACAATATTAAAAAACAAATTACCACGCTCTGACT
>NZ_POYX01000024.1:0-28950 GCF_002913865.1 Campylobacter concisus | reverse complement strand
CAAAATAATAAAGGAAAGATGATGAAAAAAGATATCCATCCAGAGTATGTAGATTGCACCGTAACTTGCGCGTGTGGCAACACTTTTAAGACAAAGTCAAACAAAAGCGAAATCAGAATTGACATTTGCGACAAGTGCCACCCATTTTTCACAGGCAGCGAAAAGATAGTTGATAGCGCTGGCCGTGTTGAGAAATTTAAGAAAAAATACGCTCAAAAATAAGCCTTGCTCTACTTTGTTCCTACTCCAATAGGAAATTTAGAAGATATCTCGCTTCGCGCGATCAAAATTTTGCGTGAATGCGAGATAGCTATCTGCGAAGATACAAGAGTTTGCAAAAGCCTTGTAAATCTACTAAACGAACGCTTTGACGCAAACATAAACATCTCAAATTTTATCCCGCTTCACACACACAACGAAGATGATTTTTTTGCAAATTTAAGTGACGAAATTTTAAGCAAAAACGTAGCTTATATGAGCGACGCTGGCATGCCAGGCATAAGCGACCCAGGCGTGAGCCTAGTAAGATACGCTCAAAAAAATAATATCAAATACGAAATTTTAAGCGGAGCAAATGCCGCACTTCTAAGCGTCGTGGCAAGTGGGCTTTGTGATAAAGAATTTATCTTTTTAGGATTTTTACCAAATACCGGCAGAGATAGAGCACTAGCCATACAAAATGCTCTAAATTTAGCCTATCCAGCTGTCATCTATGAAAGCCCAAAACGCATATTAAATTTGATAGAAAACATCGCAAATTTAGAGCCAGAGAGAGAAATTTTTGCCATAAAAGAGGCCACCAAAAAATTTGAGACCAAATTTAAAGGTACAGCCAAAAATTTAGCCCAAATTTTAGAAAAAGCAAATTTAAACGGCGAGTGGGCAGTTGTCGTCTCAAAAAGTGCTAACATAGCCACTCAAAACATCACAAAAGATGAGATCATCTCTCTTGATATAGCCCCAAAGGCAAAGGCAAAACTGCTTAGCAAAATAACTGGTGAAGATGTCAAAAAGATATACGACCAGCTCATAAAAGCATAAATTTAAAAGCTCAAATTCTCTCAAAAAGTTTCAAAAATTCACTCAAATTTAGAAGCAAAATAAGTTAAATTTTACTTGACTTTAGCTACCATAAGCAACCATGATAATATACGGAAAACAGCTATTTTTACATATTTTGAACAAGCGCCCGCAGATCCTAGAAGAGATCTATCTCTCAAAAGAGTGTGATAAAAAACTCTTCTCAAAAATTTGCGGCACAGGCAAGAAGATCATCCGCGTGGATAATCAAAAGGCGCAGTCGATGGCACATGGCGGCAACCATCAAGGCTTCTTAGCAAGCGTTAGTGAGTTTGAGTTTTCAGACTTTAGCGAGCTCAAAAAGCTAAATTTCATCGCTGTGCTTTATGGCATAAGTGACGTTGGAAACATCGGTGCTATCGCTAGAAGTGCCTATGCTCTAGGTTGCGAAGGGCTGGTTATTGTTACAAAAAGTGTAAATATGCAAGGCGTTTTAAGGTCAAGTAGCGGTGCTGCTTACGAGATACCAATAGCGATCTTTGAAGACGGACTTAGCCTGCTAAACGAGCTAAAACAGTGTGGTTTTAAGCTCTATGCTACGGCGAGCAACGGCAAAAATATAAAAGAGATGAAATTTGCTGGCAAGAGGGCTTTGGTGATGGGCTCAGAGGGCGAAGGCATACCGCAAAAAGCTCTAGCAAAGTGCGATGAGTGCGTCGGTATCAAGCTAAAAGATGGCTGGGACTCCCTAAATGTAAGTGCAGCTTTTGCGATAATTTGTGATAGGATGATAGATGAATGAACTAGAAAATTTAAAAGAGATAGGCATAAAGGAAATTTCGCGTAAAACGCACATTGAACCCACATTTTTACAATACATTTTTGACAAAAATTTTGAAAAATTATCACGCTTAAACATCAGAGGCTACGCCAAAATTTTACAGCGTGAGTATGGCGTCGATCTTAGCGAACTTCTCGCTGAATACGACGCATTCATGCAAGAAAATATGCCTGATGAGAGCAAAAAAACAAAAGTTAGCCCAAAAATTTCTTCTTACACACCTGAGGATGTCTCGATCCAAAGGCAAAGCAGTGGTGGTGGGGCTGGATTTTTCTTCTGGATCATCATTTTAGCTATCATCGCTGGCGGTGCTTACTACTTTGACGCTTACAAATACGTCCAAAATTTCATAGCAAGCTTAAATGAAGATAACACAAGCGTGAGCTACTCACAATCAAGCATCGTCAATGAAGTGAAGAAAAATATAATCGATACAAACGTAACGATCTCTCAAAACGCTCCAAAGATCGATGCAAACGCTTCAAGCGTGAAAATTTCAGCTCCAGCTGAGCAAAACGTGACTGTAAGTCCTGCTAGCGTTGATCAAAATGCCATAAAACCTAGCATGGCAGCCCAGCCAGCTCCAAAAGTAGAGCAAAATGTGACAAAACCGCTAAATGAAGCGATCATCACACCAAAACAACGCGTTTGGATAGGCATCATCAACCTTGAAAATGGACAAAAAACATCAAGCGATACAAGCAAAAGTGTAAATATAAATTTAGACCAAAGGCAGCTAGTCGTTTGCGGAAATGGCAACATAGAGCTTAAAATCGGCGATAAAGTGACAAAGTATAACCCAAGCCGTCCAGCTAGATTTTTAGTAGAAAATGGCGATATGAAATTTTTAACTTATGACGAGTTTGTCGAGATGAATAAGGGCAAATCTTGGTAAAAAAACTAGCCATATTTCTTCTTTTTAGCGTTTTTTCATACGCTTTTGATCTAAATAGCAGTGCAAATGCACTAAGTAGCGGAAAAGATCTGCAAATTTCTTTAGAAAATTTAGACACTAACGGCTCGATAAACGTTGGCGAGCTAGTCTCAAGGCTAAAGCAAAGCTCAAACTACGATGCACTCTCTTTTAGCTCAAATAGCTTAAATTTAAAATTTATAAGCACGCAAAAAGTCCCCTCAGCACTATTTGTCAAATCGATAAATTTAGCTCTTGAAGATGCAAACATAAGCGTGGCAAGAGTAAATTCTCTAAAAAATGGCAATGAAATTTCTTATGGGATTTTAGCTCTAAAAAGTGGTGGCATAGATCCAAATTTGCTAAATTTCACGCTTAGTAAAAGCGGCTTTAAGATCATGGGATTTGATAGAGTTGATGGAAATTTAGCGCTTTATCTGGATGCTAAAAATATGAGCCTAAATGCCTCAAAAGTAAATTTTAATGAAGAGACCCCGCTTGTAAAAAGTGGCGGCGTCTATATCGTAGATGTAGCAGGTGCAAGCAGCCTAAATATCATCTCAAACGAGCCAAACAAATGGGTGCCGCTTGTTAGAATTTATGATAAAAACTTAAACCAAATCGATCTAAAAAGGGAAAACGAGATAAAAACTAACTACACCATAAATTTAGCTAACGACGCAAAATATGCGTTAATTAGCGACAATAACGACATAACTAATATTAAAAACGAAATAATTATCAAGCTTATAAAATAGGAGCAAACAGTGTTTGATGAGATAAGATTTAATACAATTGAGCGTTTGCCAAACTACGTTTTTGCCGAAGTAAATGCGATCAAAATGGCAGCACGCAGAGCTGGCGAGGACATCATAGACTTCTCTATGGGCAACCCAGAGGGCAGAACACCGCAACATATCGTCGATAAACTATGCGAAAGCGCGCAAAAAGACAAGACTCACGGCTACTCAGCCAGCGCTGGAATTTACAAGCTCCGCCTTGCCATTTGCAACTGGTACAAAAGAAAATACGGCGTAAATTTAGACCCAGAAACTGAAGCAGTTGCCACCATGGGTAGCAAAGAGGGCTTTGTACATCTTGCTCAAGCCATAATAAACCCAGGCGATGTGGCTATCGTGCCTGATCCTGCATATCCGATACACACGCAAGCGTTTTTATTTGCTGGTGGAAGTGTAGCAAAGATGCCACTTCACTACAACGATAAATTTGAGCTAGATGAGAATAAATTTTTTGAAAATTTGATCCAGACGATACATGCAAGCTCACCAAAACCAAAATATGTAGTAGTAAATTTCCCTCACAATCCAACGACCGTGACCGTGCAAAAAAGCTTTTACGAGCGCCTTGTAAGCGTTGCAAAGCAAGAGAGATTTTACGTCATCTCGGATATCGCCTACGCTGATCTTACATTTGATGGCTACAAAACGCCAAGCATCTTTGAAGTAGAAGGCGCAAAAGACGTCGCAGTCGAGTGCTACACTCTTTCAAAAAGCTACAACATGGCTGGCTGGAGAGTTGGCTTTATGTGCGGAAACAAGAGACTTTGCGCCGCACTTAAAAAGATAAAATCATGGGTTGATTACGGCATGTTTACACCGATACAAGTATCAGCCACAGTAGCGCTTGACGGTGATCAAAGCTGCGTTGAAGAGATACGCCAAATTTATGAAAAAAGAAGAGATGTGATGATAGAGGCCTTCACTCAGGCTGGTTGGGAGCTTAAAAAGCCAAATGCCAGCATGTTTATCTGGGCAAAACTTCCACCAAAGGTTAGCCACTTAGGCAGCCTTGAGTTTTCAAAGCAGCTTCTTACAAAGGCATCAGTTGCCGTTAGCCCTGGCATTGGTTTTGGCGAGGGAGGAAACGACTATGTGCGCTTAGCTCTTATCGAAAATGAAAATAGGATAAGGCAAGCAGCAAGAAATATAAAAAAATATTTGAAAGAATTTGAATGAATATAGCGATATTGGGCGTTGGAACCGTTGGCGAGTCGGTCGCAAAAATTTTACTAAAAAACAAAAAGCTAATCGCAGCAAGATGTGGCGAGGAGATAGTGCCAGTCATCGGTGTGGTTAGAAATTTAAATAAAAAAAGAGACGCTGGCATCCCTTTGACTGATGATATAAATAGCGTCATAAACCGCGATGATATCGACGTTTTTGTCGAGCTTATGGGTGGTGTTGAAGAGCCTTTTAGAGTGGTGAGTGAAATTTTAAAGCACAAAAAAGCGGTCGTCACTGCAAACAAAGCGCTTCTTGCCTATCACAGATATGCTTTGCAAAATTTAGCCAAAAACACGCCATTTGGATTTGAAGCAAGCGTGGCTGGTGGCATACCGATCATCAGAGCCTTAAGGGAGGGGCTTAGCGCCAACCACATCTTAAGCATAAATGGCATACTAAATGGCACAAGTAACTACATCCTAACCTCGATGATGAATGAGGGATCAAATTTCAAAGACGCACTTAAAAAGGCGCAGGAGCTTGGATATGCCGAGGCTGATCCTACTTTTGACGTGGGTGGCTTTGACACGGCTCACAAGCTTCTCATCCTAGCAAGCATCGCTTATGGCGTGCACGGCGATCCAGAAGATATCTTGATAGAAGGGATACAAGGCATCACGCCAGAAGATATATTTTTCGCAAAAGACTTTGAATACTCAATCAAGCTTCTAGCTATCGCCAAAAAAAGCGAAGGCAAGGTCGAACTACGCGTGCATCCAGCGCTTGTGCCACAAAACAAAATGATAGCAAAGGCAAGTGGCGTGACAAATGCGATCAGCGTTGTTGGCGAGGTCGTTGGCGAGACGATGTACTATGGCCCAGGAGCTGGCGGCGACGCAACAGCGAGCGCAGTAATTAGCGATCTTATCGACATCGCAAGAGATAGCAAGTCGCCTATGCTTGGATACAAAGCGCCATTTGAGCTAAACACCTTAGAGCTGCTTGATCGCGACAGGATAAAGACGAAATACTACTTTAGGCTAAAAGTCGAAGATAAAATGGGTGTGCTAGCAAAGATAACAAATTTAATGAGTGAAAACAACCTCTCGATAGATAGCTTGCTACAAAAGCCAAAAGATGAGAGCGAGTATGCCGTGCTATTTTTCACGACGCACACGAGCTTGGAAGCCGATGCTAAGCGAACGATGGAGCTTTTAAAAGAGCAAGAGTATATAAAAGAAGAGCCATTTATGATGAGGATCGAGGAGTAGTTTGGGGCTAAAAGAGTATCTCTTTGGCAAGAGCTCGGAAGATAGGGCTTGCGAGTTTTTGCGTAAGCTTGGTTTTGTCATTTTAGAGAGAAATTTTCACTCTAAATTTGGCGAGATCGATATCATTGCGCTTGGAAGTGATAAAATTTTGCACTTTATAGAGGTAAAAGCAACCAGCGGAGAATACGAGGCCCAGTACCGTCTAAACAAGGCGAAATATATGAAAATTTTAAAAACGATAAATTTTTATATGATGAAAAATGAGCCAAATAGGGACTTTCAGCTCGATCTGCTTGTTGTAAAAAATGAAAATTTTGAGTTGATAGAAAATATTAGTTTATAATAAAATTTATTATTTATCTAAAATTTAAATTTGATTTTGTATAATTGCCACATCTTGAAAATAAGGAGAACAAATGGGAAAATACATCGAACTCACAAAAGAAAATTTTGATGTAACAAAAGAAGGCGTTGCTCTAGTAGATTTCTGGGCTCCATGGTGCGGACCTTGCCGTATGCTAGCCCCAGTGATCGAAGAGCTTGCTGAAGACTTCGAGGGCAAAGCGAAAATTTGCAAGGTAAATACCGATGAAGTGCAAGATCTTGCAGTTGAGTTTGGCATCAGATCGATCCCAACATTGCTATTTTTCAAAAATGGCGAGCTAGTTGAGCAAATGGTCGGTGCGCAGTCAAAACAAGCCCTAACTGACAAACTAAATTCGCTTCTTTAATGAGCGAAAAAAGAAGAGGAAGTCTGCTTCCTCTTACCTATATATTTGGTTCATTTTTTGGTGCAGCTATGATAGCGGCTGCATTTGCGTATAGTAACTATCGTTTTTCACAATATAAATTTGTTGATTTTGCGAAGCTAGTTTTTTACGAAAAAAGCGAAATTTTCACTCCAAAAGAGCCAAAATACACGCTTTTAATCTTCAGTTCAAATCAATCAAAATTAGACGAAATTTTACCAACCAAAAATGAAACAGTTGTGGCGATCGATATCTTTCAAAAAAGATATGAGTCAAACTCGACACTAAAATACATAAGCTCTGATGTAAATACAGTTTTAGAACTGATGCGAAATTTAAGCATCACGAAGCTACCTAGCAGTGTTGAGATAGTTCATCAAAGGGGCGAAATTTATAAACAAAATTCGTCCATAAAAGTTTTAGAATAAAGGAAATTTATGCTTGATTTAGCGATCATCGGAGGCGGTCCAGCAGGACTAAGCGCCGGACTTTACGCCACTAGAGGCGGATTAAAAAATGTTGTAATGTTTGAAAAAGGCGAGCCTGGCGGTCAGATCACCTCTAGCTCAGAGATAGAAAACTACCCAGGTCAAAAAGCCCCTGGAGAGAGCGGCTTTGACTTTATGAGCACTTGGTGGAAGCAGTGCAGTGCATTTGGACTAGTTCATAAGTGGGCAAACGTTATTGGCGTTAGAAAAAATAACGACGGCAGCTTTGAAATTTTGCTTGAAGGTGGCAAGAGCGAGCAGGCAAAAGCTGTCATCGTAGCGACTGGATCAACCCCGAGACGTGCTGGCTTTAAAGGCGAGGACGAGTTCTTTGGTAAAGGCGTTAGCACATGCGCAACATGCGATGGCTTCTTTTACAAAAACAAAGAGGTAGCCGTTCTTGGCGGTGGCGACACAGCTGTTGAAGAGGCACTTTACCTAGCAAATATCTGCTCAAAAGTTTATCTAGTGCATAGACGTGACGAGTTTAGAGCGGCACCAACAACCGTTGAAAAAGCTAGAAAAAATGAGAAGATCGAGTTTATAACAAGTGCGACTGTAAAAGAGGCGCTTGGCGATAAAATGGGCCTAACAAAGATCGTGCTTGATACTAAAAATGGCGAGCGCGTGCTTGATGTGCCGGGCATTTTCACATTTGTCGGACTAAATGTAAATAACGAAATTTTAAAAGATGAAAACGGCAAATTTATCTGCGAAATGGCTGATGGCGGACAGGTAAAGACTAACCTTAAGATGCAAACTAGCCTAAAAGGGCTCTTTGTAGCAGGCGACATCAGAGAGGACGCTCCAAAACAAGTGGTCGTAGCAGCAGGTGATGGCGCAGTGGCTGCACTTAGCGCTATGAACTACATAGAAAGCTTACATTAATACTCAAATTTAGCCAAATTTTTTGGCTAAATTTCTCTTTTAAAATAAACCATTTTAGCAAAATTTATATTTTTAAAATGCTTGATTTTTAGGCTAATCAGAACACCTCTTTTAAAAGAAAATAACTCTAAGACAGAGCTTAGCCGCCTTTTTACATAAAATAGGCAAAAGTGGGTGCGTCTAATACTTATCACAATGATAATTTTTAATTAAATTTTTTGCCTCAAATAGCTATTTTCAAAAGCCATTTCGTAATCTCTCTATAATAAATTTTATGTTAAATTTCAACCAAAAATCAAAGGATAAATTTTGGTAAAAATAGGACTTTACGGCGCTAGCGGCAAGATGGCTCAGAGTATCATCTCTTGTTTAAAAGATGAGAAAAATGCCATTTTAAGCGTCGCTTTTAGCCAAAAAAATGAGGTTGAAAATTTAAGCAATGAGCTTTTGACAAATGACTTTGCTAAATTTTTTGAAGCTTGCGACGTCATCATCGACTTTAGCCAAAAAGAGGCGACGGTGGCGCTACTAAACTACGCTAGAACCAACCCAAAACCACTAGTCATCGGCACGACTGGGCTAAACGACGATGAGAAAAGCTTGCTACACCTAGCATCAGGCACTATGCCCATACTCTACGCAACAAACATGAGTCTAGGTGTAGCAGTGTTAAACCGTATAGCAAGGATAGCTTCAAAAGTTTTAAGAGAATTTGATATAGAGATAGTCGAGCAGCACCACAGATACAAAAAGGACGCTCCAAGTGGCACTGCGATGACCTTGGCTGGTTGCGTGGCAGAGGCAAGGGATCTAAATTTAAAAGATGTTTTAGTAACTGGTAGAGCCGGTATGGTGGGCGCAAGAAGCAAAGATGAGATCGCGGTTATGGCACTTCGTGGCGGAGATGTGGTCGGTCGTCACACGGTTGGCTTTTACAATGACGGCGAATTTATCGAGCTAAACCACACGGCAACTAGCAGAGCGACCTTCTCAAAAGGTGCGATCAAGGCTGCCATCTGGCTAAAAGATCAAGGTAGCGGTCTTTACTCAATAGATGATAGTTTGGGGCTTGATGATTAAATTTAGTCTTGATGACGCGCAGAGCTACAAGCTAGAATTTGGCGATAAATTCTACCTGCCAGAGCGCGAAAATCGCCAAAATTTAAGAGCTGGCGAGTTTGATTTGAGATGATAAAATTTAGTTTTAGCGTATTTGGATTGTTATAAATGGTGCAAATAGCGGCGAATGTGTCAGAATTTTGGATAACACGCCACTTACAAAAAGTGCTTAGCGTTGGCTATGAAATTTAACTACAAAGATGAAATTTAAAAAGATGAAAAGAGGATAAAAGATGTGTGCGATAGTTGGTATCATAAATTCTAAAGATGCGGCGAAAACGGCGTATTATGCGCTATTTTCTATGCAACACCGCGGTCAAGAGGCAAGTGGCATCAGCGTCTGTAACGACGGAGAAATTTCCACTCACAAGGGCAACGGCCTAGTCACAGAGGTCTTTAATGAGGAGATCTTGAGCTCTCTAAAGGGCGACATGGCGATCGGTCACAACCGCTATGCGACAGCTGGCAAAAACTCAGGCCGCGACGCCCAGCCAATAGCTGCCAACTACGCCTTAGGTCAAATCTCGATCGTTCACAACGGAAATTTGGTCAATAAAGACGAGGTTAGAGACGAGCTCATCAAAGATGGCGCGATATTTCAGACAAATATGGACACCGAAAACATCATCCACCTCATCGCAAGAAACCACGACGAACACTTGCAAGACCGCATCATCGCAGAACTTGATAAGATAAAAGGCGCTTACTGCTTGCTCGTGCAATCACGCCACAAGACTTTTGCCATCAGAGACCGCTGGGGAGTTAGGCCGCTAAGCCTTGGCAGGCTAAAGGACGGCGGATATATCGTAGCTAGCGAGACTTGCGCGTTTGATCTTGTGGGAGCAACATTTATAAGAGATGTTAGACCTGGCGAGATGATAGTTTTTGAGCATGGCAAGAACGAGTTTCAAAGCTTGCAAATTTTCGAGCCAGAGCCTAGAATTTGCGCCTTTGAGTACATATACTTTGCGCGCCCAGATAGCGTGATAGAGGGCAAAAGCGTCTATGAGGTGAGAAAAAAGATGGGCGAGGTGCTTGCTAGAAAAAGCAGGATCGAGGCTGACTTTGTCGTGCCTGTGCCTGATAGTGGCGTGCCAGCAGCGCTTGGATATGCAAATGAGAGTAAAATTCCATTTGAGCTAGCCATCACCAGAAACCACTATGTGGGCAGAACATTTATCGAGCCAAGCCAAGAGATGAGAAATTTAAAGGTCAAACTAAAGCTAAACCCAATGTCAAGCGTGCTAGCTGGTAAAAGCATCGTCGTGATCGACGATAGCATCGTTCGTGGCACCACTTCTAAAAAGGTAGTCGATCTCTTAAGGCACGCAGGGGCGAAAGAAATTCACTTCAGAGTTGCGTGCCCTGAGCTCAAGTATCCTGAGCGATACGGCATCGATACACCAAGCTTTGAGGAGCTAATAAGCGCTAAAAAAAGCGTCGAAGAGGTCAGAGAGTACATCGGAGCTGATAGCTTGGAGTTTTTAAGCATTGATGAGCTTAAAGAGAGTATCGGCAACGAGAGAAAATACTCGCTTGTTAGCTTTGATGGTGATTATTTCATAAAATGAGAAATTTAGTAGTTTTGCTGCTAGCAATACTCTTTTTTGCAGGCTGCTCGCAAAAGATACCTAACAAAAAGGATGAAATTTCCATCATGGTGAGCTACTTTGAGCTAAACGGCGAAAAGCAGCAGCTACTAATCAAAAGTATGCCAAATTTGGCTGATAAAAATGCTAGTGTGCCATTTTTTGGCATGGTAAATTTTCTTGACCAAAATAAAACGACAAGTGCTTATTCTCTAGTAAGTGGCGTTATAAACGTCATTGAAGCAGATAGCGCCTCTATAAATTTAAACAAAACTAGTGACGTTTTGGCTCTTAAAAAATCTAGCGAGATAAGGTTTTACGAGATAAGATCTGACGTGGTTGAGAGTGTTAAATTTAGCTCGCAAAACGGCGTTTGCGGTGAGTTTTTAGCTCAAAAGCCAGTTTTTGTAAATGCGAGCACCAACTACTACTTAAGAGATGATAGCTTTTTTGCAAGCTTTATTGAGGCAAAATTTGTCTATAAAAAGGGTGCGAAGATCCTAAAAAAAGAGTTTGCTTATAGCATTGCTGAGCCTAAAATCCTAGACGAAGCTAAGGAATTTACACAAAAACCAAACCAGCTTTTCTTAAATGATATGCAAAAGCTTGGCAGACTGCTTGACATACTCTGCACATTTTAGCAGACACTCAGACACTAAATTTATACTTTTTCATGGGTCTGCACCCTTTTAAAATTTATTTTAAGCACGGGGGGGGGTAGAATGCCTTTTTAACCAAAAAAAGGAGAGTATAAAGATGAGAAAGCAAATTTTAGCTTCGGTCTTAGCCAGCGTGTTGGCCACAAGTAGCGTATATGCTTGGGGCTTTGGGAGTAGTAGAGAAAAGCCAAATTATGATTATAGTGGGGAGAAAGAGCTAATGTCATTAGGTTCTTTTTCAGACAAAGATCTGCGAATTGATGATGCAAAATATTGGTGCCTTGATCAAGGCAATGATCTAGGTTGTATTTGGCTAGACAAACTAGAAGCTTTAGCTAGTAAAGACATTAAGAAAGTAGCAAATTTTTATGAAAAAACAGTGCCAGAATATTGTTATGACAAAAAATTCGCTCCAGCATGCAATATACCTGCTCTTGATTTGATAAAATGGAAAATAGTTTATTTTGCAAAAAAAGATAAAAATACCAAATCTATTTATTCTGACTATGCAAAAGCACTTTCTGAGTCAAAAGCAGATGTAAAAATGCTTGAATATGGCTGCAATGAATTAAAAAGCGCCTATATATGTAGAGATCTACGTGACATGTATAAAAATTTAGGCGATAGAGAAAAGACAAAAGAGTATAACGACAAAATGAAAAATGGCGATGAAAAATGGAATTCTGTTCTTTACGATTATCAACACATGAGATATATTTATAAAGATGCTTCTGCATGGTGGCTTTTGCTCTATTAAGCAAGCCAAATAATAAATTTCATTCGCTTTAGCTGACTTGTAAATTTAGTAAATTTAACCATTTTCAAGTCAGCTACTTTAAATTTAAAGCCAAATTTATCCTAAAGCATCTCTATAAATGCCTCGAGCCTTGTCTTGCTCTGCCCAGCATCGCTTGTAGAAAAGTCCGTTTCAAGCGCCATATAAGGCGTATCTACCTCGCTACATGCCCTTTTTATATTGGTAGTTTCTACGTTATAGGTGTGACAGGCTTGCAACACAACGTCGATCACGCCGTCCGCCTTATACTCTTTTATCATCTCTTGAAGCACATTTTCTCTATCTTTATTTGGCGACATGATCGAGCAAGGTATCGCCATGTAGCGCTTTGCTATGGCGCTAATTGGATCGTCATTTTCATCGACAAGGTTGCTAAAATTTTTAGTTCCAGTGCAGTTTTCGTAAGCCACCACGACGCCGCCTGCCTCTTCTATGGCTGGCACGATCTTGTCATAGACTCCGCCACTTGGACAGCCTGTGATGATGATGCGTTTGGCGTCCTTATGCACGGGTGAAATTTTGTCCCTCACGCACTCTTTTAGCTTATTTACGACGATCTCAAGGTCGCTTATCTGCTCGGCTTTATCAAATATAAAGCCATTTCCATATAGCAGTGCGTGCAGCTCTTTGCCATTCATCGGTGGTGGCGTTAGTTTCATGAAATTTTGAATTTCCCCCATTAGCTCGCGCTCTTTGTTAAATAGCCTGATAGAGTTTCTAAGCTCCTCATCGCTCACGCTCACGCCAAATTTAGCCTCAAGACGCTCTTTTAGCTCCCTGACCTCATCTTGCCAAATTTCTAAGCTCTTTTGGCTCTTGAAATGTGGCAAATGCATGACATGCACATCTTTAAATTCGCCCATTAGCTCATACATCTTCTTCTTGCCGTCGCACGTCGTCTCGCCGATAACGATATCAGAGTTTCGCACAAATGGGCACTTGTTCGCTTTTGCAAAGCCGTAGCTTGCCTTTATGAGCGGACAGAGGTTTTTAGGCAGGTACTTTTCGCCCTCAACGACCGCGTTATCGCCAGTCGCGCAGACACTCACGCTGTAAGCGTTTGCCGCGTGGATGACCTCCCTTGGCGTGTAGGTGCAAAAGATAGCCGCGATCTTTTGTCCGCTATTTTTGACCGCTTCGACGTTTTGGGCTAAATTTTTCTTAGCGCCATCATAGGTAGCGAAAATTTCGCTCAAACTCATACTCTCATTTATCGCCATTTTCTCTCCTTAAATTTCTTATACCTGCAAGGCTAGCGCCTATCGCACCGCAGTAGATCGCATCTTTGTGTGTGCTGACGCTAGCTTGCAAGCACACTTCTAAATTTTCTCTTACATACTCGCTCTTACTAAAGCCGCCGCTTAAAAAGTAGCTCGTATTTGCCTGTTTTTTGACCAAATTTGAAATTTTATTTACAGCTGAGGCGATCACCGCTTTTGCGATATTTTCTCGTGAGATATTTTGAGCGATGAGGCTTATGATCTCAGACTCCGCAAAGACCGTGCACATCGAGCTTATGGATATATCTTTGTCGCTATTTTTAGCAAGGCGTGTAAGCTCATCAAACCTAACTCCAAGGCGGTTTGACATCACTTCAAGAAATTTACCAGTGCCGGCTGAGCATTTATCATTCATCGTAAAGTCCGTCACTGAGCCATTTTCAAGCTTGATGGCCTTCGTATCTTGTCCACCCACGTCTATAACTGTGCAGTCGCTTTTGCAAAAGTAGTGCGCCCCAAGCGCGTGACAGGTGATCTCTGTAAGGGTTTTATCAGCGTATGGCACCGAGACTCTGCCATATCCAGTCGCTGTAAAATATAGCTCACCAAGGCCTAAAGCTAAAACTCGCTCTTTTATAAGCATGGCCGTATCTGCGCTACTCCAGCCTGTTGGGAGTAAAAATAGCTCCTTTATCTCGCCGCTAGCTTCCATGACTGCTACTTTTGCAGATGTTGAGCCTATATCGATTCCGATTGAGTGCATTTTGTATCCAAAAAAGGTCTTTCTAAAACTTAGAACTGGCGTGATTTTACTCCCTTTAAGACAAATTTGTCAATAAATAAGACCCAAAATTTATAGCCTTTTCACCTTTTAAAATTTATAATTTACCCACACTTTACAAAGGGGATAAAATTTGAAAAATTTGACAAACGAGCAGAGATTTTTCTCAAATGCCGACCTTACAAGGCTATTTTTCCCTATCGCCGTAGAGCAGTTTTTAGAGTACAGCCTAGGGCTTGCTAACTCGCTAATGGCAGCAAGTGTTAGCGAAAGTGCGGTGAGTGCGGTGAGCCTTGTGGAGTTTGTCATGGCGCTATTTATTAGCATATTTACCGCCATAGCCACTGGTGGCTCGGTGGTCGCTAGCCAGTATCTAGGTAGCAAACAAAGCGGCAACGCCAGAAATACCGCCGATCAGCTAGTTTGGTTTAGCCTAATTTTCGCCATATTTATAGCCATTGCCATCATCCTTTTAAAAGACCTCATCTTAGATAAAGTTTTTGGCGATATCGGCGAGCAAGTGAGGAGCGATGCTAGCCACTACCTCGTTTTCTCCGCCATTTCAGCGCCCTTTCTAGCAGTCTATGCAGCAGCTGCGGCGATCTTTCGCACGATGTCAAACGCAAAGCTACCTATGTATATCATGGCGGCTGCAAATTTACTAAATGTGCTGCTAACTGCCATTAGCATCTACACATTTCACACAGGGGTGCTTGGCATTGCCATTAGCACGCTCATAGCAAGAGCGCTCGCTTGCTTTGTCATCGTCTATCTGCTACTTGATATCAAGCTAAAACTTCACATAAGAAAGAGCCTTGTCTATAAATTTGACTACGAGATCATCAAGAAAATTTTAAATATCGGCGTGCCTTATGGCTTTGAAAATTCGATGTTTTACGTGGGTCGCATCATCATTTTGAGCCTTGTTTCGCTCTTTGGCACGGCAAGCATCGCTGCAAATGCCGTGGGCGGGACGATCGTGATGTTTCAGGTGCTCCCTGGCATGGCGATAGGCACAGGTCTAAGCGTCGTCGTGGCTAGATGTATCGGCGCAAATGACTTTAATCAGGCTAAATTTTACGTGAGAAAATCAATGCTAAGCATCTACATCGTGCAGCTTTTTAGCACGGCTGTAGTTTTACTACTTCTTGAGCCGCTGCTTCGCGTTTATAATCTCTCAAGCGAGGCCATAAATTTAACAAGGCAGATCGCCTGGTATCATGGCATCGCGATGTGCCTCATCTGGCCACTTGCCTACACCTATCCGACCGTTTTTCGAGCTGCTGGGGACGCAAAATATCCGATGATAGTAAATTTAGCCTGCATGTTTGCCTGCAGGATCGTGCTAGCTTATATATTTGCGCTCACGTTTGATCTTGGCATGATAGGCACTTGGTTTGCGATGTTTGCCGACTGGGCAGTAAAGGCGGTGCTCTTTGTGCGCAGATACGCAAATGGTACGTGGATGAAATTTCGAGCCATTTAAAAAAAAGTAGTAATATACACACGATTTTGTCACAAAGGATAAAGATGAAAAATGTTTTAAAATTTAGTGCAGCTCTAGTGATCGCAGCGCTTTTTGCTGGATGTGCAAGCGAGAGCTCAAGAGTGGTAGAAACTCCAAAAGTAGCAAGCTACGGCTCAGTTTATAACGGCAAAAAAGTCTCAGTTTCTATTGGCCGCTTTAATAACCAATCAAGCTACAATAGTGGCGTTTTTAGCGATAATGAAGATAGACTTGGCAACCAAGCTCAAAGCATCTTGATCACAAATTTACAGCAAAGCGGTAGATTTTCAGTGCTTGAAAGATCAAATATGTCAGTCCTCAAACAAGAGAGCGAGCTAAGCAAAGAGGCTCAAAATTTAAAAGGCTCAAGATACGTCATAACTGGCGATGTGACTGAGTTTGGCCGCAAGACAACAGGCGATCACCAGCTATTTGGCATACTTGGCAAAGGCAAGCAACAAACTGCCTACTCAAAGGTAAATTTAAACGTTGTCGATACCAAAACGGCTGAGGTCGTCTATTCAGTTAGCGGCGCTGGCGAATACACCCTTTCAAACAGAGAGGTTATCGGCTTTGGCGGCACCGCAGGATACGACTCTACGCTAAATGGCAAGGTGCTAAGCCTAGCGATAGTTGAAGCGGTAAATAACCTAGTAAATGGCATAGAAAGCGGAGCATGGCAAGTAAAATAAAGCTTGCCTGCCTTGGCGCTCTTGCGCTCGTGCTAGTAGGATGTAGCAACGCAAGTGGCCCAAGGTCGCTTTACTACTGGGACGGCACATATAGCAGCTCGCTATATAGCTATCTAAACGAGGATGGCGACGCAACCGAGCAAATTTCACGCTTAGAAAATTTAGTGCAAAACTCAACCCAAAGGGGCTACAAGGTTGCCCCTGGGCTTTATGCGCACCTTGGACTTTTATACTTAAATAACGGAAATTTAGGCGCTGCAAATGCAAATTTTGACAAAGAGGTGCAAAATTTCCCAGAGTCAAAAGAATTTATAAATTTCATCAAGGGCTCTAAAAATTTAACCCCAAAAAAGCAGAGTAAAAAAGAGGGAGCAAAAGATGAAAAATAGCCTGAAATTTATAGCTGTGACGCTTCTTGCGCTCTTTTTTGCGGGTTGTTCTTTCAAAGAGCCTGAGCCATACGACTACTCAGCCTTTTTGCAAAAAAAGCCACGCTCCATCCTAGTACTCATGCCAACAAACGATAGCACCGAGGTTGCTGGCTCAGCAGCGGTTCTGGCTAACTCAGTAGCCCCACTTAGCGAGGCTGGATACTATGTATTTCCAGTGGCTCTTGTAAATGATACATTTAAGCAAAATGGCATAACCGAGCCAAGCGAGATCGCAGCCGTGCCACTAAATAAACTTGATAAAATTTTCCATGCCGATAGCGTGCTTTACATAAACATCAAAGACTATGGTACAAGCTACGTCGTGGTCTCAAGCTCGACAAAGGTAGTGCTTGAAGCAAAGCTAGTCGATATAAAAAGTGGCGCGACACTCTGGCAGGGCGAGGCAGCAGCCGCAGAGGATAGCGGCAGCGGGCAAAACAGCCTGCTTGGCATGCTAGTCTCAGCTGTCATCACGCAGGTGGCAAACACCATCTCAGATAGATCGTACGACCTAGCAGTGAGAGCTGACGCATACTTGTTTTCAAGAAACTGCCATGACTGCATACTTTATGGGCCATACTCGCCGCACTACGGCAAAGACGCCCAGCTTCATAAAGATAGATAAATTTAATGTCCAGCCATCAACTTGGAGTGCTTCTTACGCTAGTTGGTGGCGTACTTTGGGGGTTTAGCGGAGTTTGTGGGCAGTACCTCTTCTCGCAAGGCATAAGCGCTGATTTTCTAGTACCTTATAGGCTCTTGCTAGCTGGCGCTTTTATCGTGCTTTACTACGCTTTTAAAGCTCCAAAGGCCGTTTTTGCGCCACTTACTGACGTAAAACTGCTAGCAGAGCTTCTTATATACGCCATACTTGGGCTCATGATGACGCAGTATGCTTATTTTTACTCGATCGAGCTCTCAAACGCCGCAGTTGCAACCGTCATTCAATACACAGCCCCAGTTCTCATCCTAGCCATCATCTGCCTAAAAGAGAAAAGAGCGCCAAGACCGCTTGAAATTTTGGCACTACTATGTGCGATGTTTGGGGTCTTTTTCCTAGCCACGCACGCTCAAATTTCAGCCCTTGTCATCTCACCAAAAGCGCTATTTTGGTGCTTAGTAAGTGCTGTTTGTGTCTGCGTTTACAGCCTTGCTCCAACAAGACTAAATGCCAAATACTCCGTAGCTCTAACCATTGGCTGGGGCATGGTGATAGGTGGCGTGGTGCTTTGCCTTTATATGAGAGTGTGGGAGCTCGCAGGGCTTAGTGGCACGGCGCAGTGGCTAGCATTTTTCGCCATTATCACGCTTGGCACGATATTTGCATTTAGCTTTTATATGACTGGAGTCAAGCTCATAGGTGCCTCGAAAGCTAGCATGATAGCCTGCATAGAGCCACTAAGTGCGGCCTTTTTTGGCTACTTTTGGCTTGGGACGAAATTCGTCTTTTGGGACTTTTTAGGCTTTGCTCTCATCATATCTTGCATATTTTTACTTTCAAAGAAGAGAGATGATATACCTAGCGCAAACTGATACGACAGCTGGCTTTTTAAGCAAGGACTACAAGGAGATAAATCACGCCAAAATGCGAAACGAGGGCAAGCCTTGCCTCATCACGACGGCTAAATTTAGTGTCTTACGTGAGCTTGCAAGAGCGCCAAAAAAATATAAAAATTTCATCCGTCGCTCAAAAAAGACGACATTTTTATATCCAAATTTAAAGGCGATCAGAGTCGTAAAAGAGTGCGAACACGAGAAATTCCTAAGCAAATTTGACTGGCTTTATTCAAGTAGCGCAAATAAAAATGGTATGAAATTTGATGAAGCTTGGGCTAGAAGCGTGGCTGATGAAGTTGTTGATGAGCATTTTTTTGAAGATATGCCATCAAAAATTTATAAAATTTCAAAGAGCAGACTAAAAAAGATCCGCTAGTTAAATTTACACCCTGTACTTTTCTTAAATTTAGGTGGTTTTTGTTGTGGTTTGAGGTGATAAATTTGCTAAATTTCACAGCTTGCAAGAGCGGTTTTAAAAGCTAGTTTTTTAGACAAGGTCTAAATTTAATCTACTAATTAGATAAATTTACAAATATCCAAACTAAATTTAGCCTATCTCGTATTATAAGCCTCGCTCCAGACTATATTTTGAAATTTAAAGTCTGCCAGATGCTTTAGCCAAGCACTAGCTGATATAAATTTGCACCAAGATATTTCAACAACTAAATTTACAAGACCATCAAATTACATAAATTTAGCTCGTTTTGTGTGGGTAAAGCAGCCACGCACTTTGCCACAAACACCCACAATGCAAATTTAAACCAAAATGAGAGCTTTAACAAATTTCGCCACCAAAAAGAGATAATTGAGTAATTTTAATAGCTTTCAAAATCTAAATTTAACCCTTTTGTAAATTCAAATAAACCAATCCACTCACCATAACTGATTGCTTTTTGCGGGCAAAAATAGTCTTTATAAAATGCAAACTACTCTATAAATTCCTCGTGACGGCATCAGATCAGGCAAATTTACTTACCAAGCATAAATTTACAAATTTAAAGCGCCAGAATCAAAAAATAGCCTTTATAAATTTAAAGCAGCCAAGCCCTAAATTTGGCTAAATTTAGCCCACTCCACTTGGCATAAATAGATAAATTTACAAGCTGATTATTAAATTTGCTTTTGGGTTTAAATTTCACTTGCTAGCCCCTTTGGCTGGCACCAAAGGGAATTTGCTAGCAAATTTGGATTATAGTTTTGCTTTTCTTTTGCGCTCTGTTGGGTCTAAATAGCGCTTGCGAACGCGAATATTTATAGGCGTAACCTCGACTAGCTCGTCGTCCTCTATCCACTCAAGCGCACGCTCAAGACTTAGCTTTCTAGGCGGTACTAGTTTGATCGCGTCGTCACTACCGCTTGCACGCACGTTCGTTAGGTTTTTACCTTTTATTGGATTTACATCAAGGTCGTTTGGACGGCTGTGCTCGCCGATGATCATGCCCACATAGACTTTTGCTTGTGGATCAAGAAATAGCACGCCACGATCTTGCAAGTTAAATAGCGAATAAGCAAGCGTTACGCCGTTTTCCATAGAAACTAGCGCGCCGTTTGTTCTGTGCTCGACGGTGCCGCTTAGTGGCCTAAACTCCAAAAAGCTGTGGTTCATAACGCCCTCGCCTTTTGTATCAGTCAAAAACTGGCTTCTAAAGCCGATAAGTCCGCGCGCTGGGATCTCAAATTCGATCCTTGTTTGGCCATCACCTGTTGGGTTCATAGAGACCATTTCAGCCTTTCTTTTGCCAAGTTTTTCAATGACTGTACCTGTCGTATCATCAGGCGCGTCGATCACTAAAAGCTCGTATGGCTCGCATTTTACGCCGTTTATCTCTTTTACGATGACCTCAGGTCTGCCAAGTAAAAATTCATAGCCCTCGCGGCGCATATTTTCAGCCAAAATGGTGATCTGAAGCTCGCCACGACCGCTTACTTTAAATTTGCCCTCGCCGATGTTTTCATACTTCATCGCGATATTTGTCTTCATCTCATTTGCAAGGCGCTCATCGATCTTGTTTGATGTGACGTGTTTGCCCTCAGTGCCTGCAAGTGGGCCATCATTTACAGAAAATACAACGCTAAGTGTTGGCTCTTCGATATGGAGCGGATCAAGCGGATGAGGGTTGTTTGGATCAACGACGCTATCGCCAACGTCAAGCGCGTCAAAGCCAGCGATCGCTACGATGTCGCCAGTGCCAGCCTCGTTTATATCGATCCTATCAAGTCCCATAAAGCCGATGAGTTTTGAAATTCTACCAGTTGTCTTCGTGCCATCAGCCTTTGCGAGCATGACATTTTGGTTTTTAGCTATCTTGCCGTTAAAAATCCTCGCAATGCCGATCTTGCCGACGTAGTTGTCATAATCAAGCGTGAAAACTTGAAGCTGAAGTGGGTTCTCGTCGCTACCACTTGGAGCTGGTACGTGAGCTAGGATAGTCTCAAAAAGTGGCTGCATATCTTTGTTTTCATCACTTAGTTTTAGCTTTGCGTAGCCATTTTTAGCAGCAGCATAAACGACTGGAAATTCTAGCTGCTCGTCATTTGCGTCAAGTGCGACAAAAAGGTCAAAAATTTCATTTATAACGCGGTCTGGATCGCCTGCAGGTTTATCTATCTTATTTACGACGACGATTGGGCGAAGTCCTAGTGAGAGCGCCTTTTTGACGACAAATTTAGTTTGTGGCATAACGCCTTCTTGCGCATCAACAAGCAGCAAAACACCATCAACCATCTTAAGAACACGCTCTACCTCGCCACCAAAGTCGGCGTGGCCTGGGGTGTCGATGATGTTGATCTTTGTATCTTTGTAGCGAATGGCGGTGTTTTTAGAAAGGATCGTGATGCCACGCTCTCTTTCGATGTCGTTGCTGTCCATTACACGCTCGCCAAGGTTTTGATGCTCGTTAAATGTTCCTGACTGCTTCAAAAGCTCATCAACCATTGTTGTCTTACCGTGGTCGACGTGCGCGATAACGGCTATATTTCGTATCTTTTCCAAATGTTTCTCCGTTTATTAGTTTGATATTTTTCGCTTTATCAGTTTTAAAATAGGGGCAGATTATATCCAAATTTTTATAAATTTTAAGCTGATATCAAGAAATTAATTTTTGGAATAGATTTTGCATGTAAGCGTTAAGTTTTTAAATTTAAAGGGATTAAATGCAAGCTTACACAGCGAAAAACAACGTAGATTTGCTAGCTCCTGCGGCTAATAAAAAGCCTGCAGCTGCGAAGAAGTCTCAAAACAACGGCGAGTTTTTGTCGATGGTTTTGGATGCGGCTGCGAGCAAGGCAAATAGCGGTCAAAAGATCACCGAAAAGGATGTCAAAGAGATAGTAAAAACTGTTGATATCCAAAAAGAGACGATAGAAAAGGCGCAAAACGAAAGCGTGGCAAAAATTTCGGCCGCACTTGAAGAAAATTTGGACGAAGATACAAAAAATGAGCTCTATGAAAATGCAAATTTCATGCAGCTTTTGCAAGTTTTAGAGATACTAAATGGCAATGAAAAGGTAAGTAAATTTCCAAATTTCAGCGACAAAATAGCAAATTTCTTAAGTGTGCCCCAAAACGTCGAAGAGCTTAGCAACGTTAAAAGCGTTAGCGATCTTATCGACCTTGCTAAGAAATTTGACCTTGGCCTTGAAAATATAGAAATTTCAAATGAAGATGTGCCAAAACTAAACGAGATGTTTAAAAATTTAGGCAAGCAGGAATTTTTCACACCGATAAAGACTGAGGACAAGCCTTTTTACCTAAAAGAGCTAAAAAACGAGGTCGAGCAAACTATCATCAAAAACGAGCCAAAAGAGGTCGTAAAGCTTGATACTTTGCTAAAAGAGGTGGTGGCAAATCCAGTCAGCGAAGTTAAAAATTTAGTCAAAGAAGAGCCTAAAAAGCTAGATGATAGTGAAGTAAAGCTTGATGATGAGATAGTGGATATTGAGCCAGATGAGCAGCCAAAAGAGCCAAAAGTAAAGGTAAATTTACACGAGCAAAAGGCGCAAAAAGCCCCAACTCTTGAGTCACTACTCTTTCCAGAAAGAGAGCAGATGAGCGAGGCTG
The DNA here is from genome assembly GCF_002913865.1 of Campylobacter concisus. Lineage (GTDB taxonomy): Bacteria > Campylobacterota > Campylobacteria > Campylobacterales > Campylobacteraceae > Campylobacter_A > Campylobacter_A concisus_AM. The sequence continues at coordinate 6,405 of NZ_POYX01000024.1, read as the reverse complement.
AGCCAAGTGAGGAGACCTTTAGCAGTGATAATAAATCAGAGCTAAATCAAATGGTAAAAGACATCGCAAATAGCGCTAAACACCAGCTTCAGACAAAGGCCGAGATAAAAGAGACGCTTAGTAACTTCTCTTCTACGCTAAAAGAGCAGGTGCAAAACTACAAAGCGCCGATCACTCGCTTTAACATCACGCTTAACCCGCTAAATTTAGGCGAGGTCGAGATCACAATGGTTAATCGCGGCAATAATTTGCATGTAAATTTTAACTCTACAACGGCTACGATGAACCTCTTTTTGCAAAACCAAGCTGAGTTTAAAAACAGCCTTGTAAATATGGGATTTACCGAGCTTGAGATGAATTTCTCAGACCAAAACCAAAGACAAGAAAAAAGAGAACAAGCAAAAAACAAATATAGCTCAAATCAAAGCGATGAGAGCGAAAACGGCCAAGCGGAACAAAGCTTGCTTGAGCTAGTAATACCAAGATATATTTAGGAGAGATTATGGCTTCAGTTTCAGATATAACCACACAAACAACGCAGCAAAAAAACGCCGAGAAAAAGGCAAAAGCAAGACAAGACGCTGCAGCTAGCACAGGAACTAATCCAAATGGACAGCTAGATAAAGATGCATTTATGAAGCTACTTTTAACCGAGCTTCAGCACCAAGACCCAACAAGCCCTATGGATACTGAAAAGATGCTAACGCAAACTAGCCAACTAGCATCAGTCGAGATGCAAGAGAACACAAACAAAGCGATGAAAGAGCTAGTAAATCAGCTAAAATCAAACGCAAATGCCTACGCTATCTCAGCCCTTGGCAAGATGGTCTCAACAGGCTCAAATGCAGTCACACTAACAGATGAGAAAAAAGATGCAAAATTTGCGCTTTACTTTAAGACAGATCTTGCAAATGGCAAAATCGAGGTCAAAAATGCAAATGGTCAAGTCGTAAGAACAACTGATCTAAACGAGACAAATGCAGGCGTTCATAACCTAGCTTGGGACGGCAAAGACGCATCTGGCAACCAAGTGCCAAATGGCTCATATACCATTTCGGCAACTTACACTGGCAAAGATGGCAAAGAGTACAAAACGCAAGTAGGCAACTATCCAGTCGAGGCGGTGAAATTTGTAGATGGCAAGGCTATGATGAAGGTAGCTGGCGAATACGTTTCAATGGATAAAGTATCTGAATATTACGAGGGCTAAAAGCCATGATGAGAGGTTTTTACAACGGGGTTAGCGGCATCAAGACGCAAAGCTTTGGCATGGATGTTTGGTCAAACAACATCTCAAACATAAACAATGTCGGTTTCAAAGCTTCAATCCCTGAGTTTAAAAATTTAATAAACCAAAACCTAGTCTCAGCAGGAAGTGGCCCAACTAGCGATCAAGTGGGACTTGGAGCTACCAAGCAAACGACTGCACTTGACATGTCAAATGGTAGCTTTCAAAGCACTGATAACAACTTTGACCTTGCCATAGGCGGAGATGGCTTCTTTGGTGTTGTCGATAAGACAGGCAAAAACTACTACACAAGAACAGGTACTTTTGACATAGATGCGGCTGGAAATTTAGTAGATACTAGGGGAAATTTACTCCTTGGCACGCTTGCAAATTTCACTCCAACCACGCCAAGTGCGAGCGCTCTTAAAAAATACGGCCAAACCTCAAGCGCCCCACAAGCTTACACGGTCTCGCAAGAGGAGCTAAATCTGGGCGATCCTGGCTCGCAAAAGGGCATAACACTGCCTCATTTTTTATTTATGCCAGCTGAGGCTACTACAAATATCAGCTTAAAAGGCAACCTAAACTCAAGCCGCATAACAGATAAAAAAACGACAGCGCTTGATGCTAGCGAATACGCCTACACGCTTGATAATACAAACAAGACGATCTCACTAAACGGACAGATCCCGCTAAGCACCACATCTCTTGGCGCAAAAGCTGGTGACAGCGTGGTCGTAAAAGTAAAAGACGGAGATGGTAAATTTAGCGAGTTTTCAACCACACTTGAGGGTGACGGCACTTGGCAGATAAACGACAAGAGCCTTAAATTTATGGATTTTGCAAATTTAGAGGCAAATGCTGAAGTCACCTCGCTCGTTGAAGTGCCAAACAAAGAAAAGCTAACCTCTGATATCTACAACGCAGACGGCACAAAGAGCTTGGTCACTATAAATTTAACCAAGCAGATCCCACAAACTGGCGACCAGACTATCTGGGACGCGGTGGCAACGATAACTGACGCTAGCGGAGCCGTGCAAAATACAGCAATGGGCTCGCTTACATTTAATGGCAGTGGCAGGCTTGTGGCAAATACACTAACAAGCGTTGGCGGCGTAAATTTAAACTTCGAGGGCGACGGCGATGCAGACGTTTATAACGGCATGACAAGCTCAGCAAACGCCAGAAAAGACTTCAACATAAAAAGAGATGGCTACGCTGAGGGGCTTTTATCAAAATATAGCGTCGATGATCGTGGAAACATCATGGCAAATTTCGACAATACGCGAGCATTTCCAGTGGCAAAAGTAGCCCTTTATCACTTCATAAATGACCAAGGCGTGGCAAAGGTTGGCGACAATCTCTATGAAGCCACCGCTAACTCTGGCGAGCCATTTTTTTACAAAAACAAAGCTGGCGAGACCATTTATGGGGCGCAAATTTTAGCAAACAAGCTCGAGATGAGTAACGTCGATCTTGGTCAAGCACTAAGTGAGGTGATCGTCACGCAAAAGGCCTACGAAGCGAGCGCAAAAAGCATCACAACAAGCGACGAGATGATACAAACTGCTATCCAGATGAAGAAATAATCCTTAAATTAAATTTGGGCGAGCAATCGCCCTATTTTTATAACTTTAAATTTACTTTAGACCTTTCAAGTCCCCTAAAATACTTACTTTTCTCTAAATATATCAATATAATTTTAAGCATGCTGGTTATAAAATTCATTTAATTTATTTTTTTAAGGATTGTCAAATGAAAATGCTATTTTTAGCCCCAGTGCTAGCTTGTAGTCTTGCCTTTGGTGCTGATGTGATCGCAAAAGATGCAAACATAACACTTGATGGCAAGATGATCGGTAAGATTGAGGTTTTAACGCCAGTTGAGGTAGTCGAAAAAGGCGATAAAACGAGTAAAATCAAGGTTAGTGGTGTAGTGTCGGCAAACTACTTGGCTCAGCTTCAAAGAAGCGTAGAAGACCCTGAAGTCTTTGTAGCTTTTGATAACGAGAGCGAGGCAAATTTCAAAAAAGTAAAAGACCTTGAAGATGACTACGGAGAGGTTTGGTACCAAGCTGATGGCGTTTATGAAGTGCCAAATGACGCGCTTGGTGGCAACCAAAAAGAGCTCTACGCAAAGGCAAAGAAAATTTATGAAGAGACCTGCTCGGCATGTCACAGGCTGCATGAGCCAAACAGCTTTACAGCTGCTCAGTGGCCAGCAAATTTATCTGGTATGGTCGATGCGAAATTTGTTGCACTTGATGAAACTGATCTAAATTTAGTGCTTAAATACCTACAACACAATGCCAAAAAAGTAAAATAAATTTTCATAAGGGAGAAAATATGAAAAGGCGAGATTTTATAAAATTTTCTGCACTTGCTGCCACAGCAGCGCAGGCAAACAAGATAGAGGGCGTGACTAAGACCATCTTTGATCAAAGCAAGACCTTTGGCGCAAATAGATTTGGCCTATTTTGGGCAAATACCAACTCAAACCAAATCGTCTCCGTCGATCCATTTGAGGGCGATAAATTTCCAAATACCATGAACAATAGCTTGCCAGACCTCATCCAAAACGAGAGCCGCGTACTCTATCCATACGTAAGAAAGAGCTATCTAAAAGCAAAAGGCGCAGCAAAAAGCGAGCTTCGTGGCAAAGAGGAATTTGTGCGCGTTAGCTGGGATACTGCCCTTGATCTAGCAGCAAAAGCCTTAAAAGAAAATTTTGACAAATATGGCCCTGAGAGCATCTACGGCGAGTGCTACTGGTGGGGCGGTAGCGGCAAGATCAGCTGGGGTAGGACTGTTGGTCACAGGATGCTAAAAGTGCTTGGCGGATATGTAGAAGAGAGCGGCGACTACTCAACGGGTGCTGGCCTTGTTATCATGCTTCACGTCCTAGGCAACAGCGCCGTTTATGATGCTCCGACAAAGTGGGAGGCTATCGCTAAAAACGCTAAAAATGTTGTATTTTGGGGCACTGACCCACTTGTAACTGATCAAATTTCATGGCAACCACCAACACATGATGGCTATCTTGGCATCAAAAAGATAAAAGAGGCAGGCATAAAAACTTATAGCGTTTGCGTCTTTAAAAACGATACCACAAGATACCTTGACTCTGAAGCTATCATCGTTCGTCCAAATACCGACGTAGCAATGATGCTTGGCATGTGCCACTATCTATATGAAAACAAGCTTTATGACGAAGAATTTATCAAAAAATACACAGTTGGCTTTAATAAATTTAAAGACTATCTACTTGGCACAACCGACAAGGTGGTAAAAGATATCAACTGGGCTAGTAAAATTTGTGGCGTAAAAGCTGATGATATCGCTAAATTTGCAACAGCACTTGCAAAAGAGCCAAGCGTCATCATCGCAGGCAGGTCACTTCAAAGACAAGATCACGGCGAGATGGGCTTTTGGGGCATAGTAACACTTAGTGCGATGCTAGGTCAGATAGGCAAAGAGGGTCTTGGCTTTGAGTTTAACCTCTACTACTCAAATGGCGCTACAGACAAGATCGCTCCGTCACTAAAAGGCATCAGCACTAGCATAAGCGAGAAATACGACAACGTAGATGGCGCTCCTTGGAAGAAATTTAAAAACGTCACCATCCCATCTTCAAGATCGATCGAGGCTTTGCAAAACCCTGGCAAAGAGATAGACTATGACGGCTCAAAGATCAAGCTACCACACATGAGAGTGGCTTACATGGCGTCTGGATCGATGTTTACAAGGCATCAAGACGTAAATAACGCCGTAAAAGCGTGGCGTAAATTTGACACCGTAATAACAGCTGAGCCATTTTGGACAAGCACAGCAAAACTAAGCGACATCGTCTTGCCAGTAGCCCTTGAAGTCGAGAGAAATGACATCAACCAAAGCGTGCCTACAAACGAATACATCGTGGCTTACAAGCCTGTCGTAGAGCCTATGGGCGAGAGCAGGAGCGATTACTGGATCTGCTCACAAATCTGCAAACGCTGGGGCAGAGAAGAGGTCTTTACAGAGGGCAAAGATGAGCTTGGCTGGGCGAAAGAATTTTACGCAGACGCAGCCGAGCAAGCTAAAGGCATAAATGTCAAGATGCCAAGCTTTGACGAGTTTTGGAAAGAGGGGTATGTTAGATTTGAGCAAGATGACGAAGCGAGCAGATACTACACAAGGCTTAGTGCTTTTAGAGAAAATCCTCACAAAAACCGCCTAGGCACGCCATCTGGCAAGATAGAGCTCTACTCTCCAACTATCGCCAAATTTGGCTACAAAGACTTTGCGCCACACGTTGCTTGGATCGAGCCGTTTGAGTGGCTTGGCAGCGAAAAAGCCAAAAAGTATCCATTTAGCGTCACAACCCCACACTCAAGATACCGCCTCCACTCACAGCTAAATAACTCAATAATCAGAAACTACGCTGAAGTATGCGCGCGCGAGCCAATGCTAATAAACGTAAATGACGCCAAAGCAAAAGGCATAGCAACTGGCGACGTGGTGAGAGTATTTAACGATAGAGGCGAAATTTTGGTTGGCGCGCTAGTCACCGACATCATCCCAGAGCACGTCATCGCCATCTGCGAAGGCGCATGGTACGATCCTGAAGTGCTAGGCGAGAAGAGCCTTTGTAAGCATGGCTGCGTCAATGTCCTAACTCGCGACAAAGGCACATCTAGCATCGCTCAAAGCAACTGCGGACACACGATCCTTGCAAATTTGGAAAAATATAAAGGCGAGATCAAGCCGATCACTGCGTTTTCTAAACCAAAAATTTTGCAATCTTTGTAGAATTTATATAAATTTAGCCCTCGTTTGGGGGCTAAATTTGATCATTTGCTGTTTTTAATCAAAATCATCTTGTGGCTTAAATTTGACCCATAGTTAGTCTAATCAACCTACCCTAAGGCGCTAAATATCACTTATCAGAAATAACAACTGGCGCTAGAATTTATCTATGAAACCAAAACGATCACTACTAAATTTACATTTTCGTAAATTTAGACGCGCTTTATCGCCTAGTTAAAAGATACGAAGCAAAGAAATTTCTATATCTTTAAAAAGACAAACTGCTACCTATATGTGCTTTTAGATCAAGCTGATTGCTGAGTAAATTTCAAAGTCAGTGTAAATTTGACTAAAAATTTGCTAGTAAAATTTTAGATTTAAGTCCGATATGAC